>CANJNE010000001.1 GCA_947475275.1 Flavobacteriales bacterium
AAATGGCGAACAAATACATATTTTTGATACAAAAAAGGAAAACAACCTCATCATTCATCTGAGTGAAAAGTTACCATTCGATGTTTCTGCAACTTTTAAAGCTCATGTAAATGAGAAAAATCGAAACAGTTCTGCATCAAACCATTCGGCAACACATCTTTTACATCATGCTTTGCGATCTGTTTTAGGAAAACATGTCGAACAAAAAGGCTCACTAGTAACTCCAGAATATTTACGTTTTGATTTTTCACACTTTTCAAAAGTTACGGATGAACAATTGGCTGAGGTTGAACAATTGGTAACGCGAGAAATCCATCAAAATATTCTTTTGGATGAACGCAGAAATACGCCAATTGAGGATGCTAAAGCAATGGGAGCAATGGCGCTTTTTGGAGAAAAATATGGTGATGCTGTAAGGGTTATTAAATTTGGAGATTCAGTTGAGTTATGTGGAGGAACACATGTTCCTTCAACCGGAAAAATAGGACTTTTTAAAATTATTACTGAAACAGCCGTAGCAGCAGGAGTAAGAAGAATTGAGGCCATTACCTCTGAGGTGGCTGAAAAATATTTTAAAGAAAAGGCTGATATCCTTGATAACATTTCTAGTACCTTAAAGAACCCTAAAGACCTTGTTAAAGCTGTTGAGGATTTAATATCTAAAAACAATCATTTATCGAAAGAAATAGAGATTCTTCAACGCGAAAAAGCGATGCATGTGAAAGGAGAATTGAAGTCAAAGATTGAAAATATCAATGGTATCCAATTCTTAGGTACAACTGTTAATTTGGACGGTGGATCTATCAAAGATATTTTATTCCAATTAAAGGGAGAAATGGATAATTTCATTGGCGTTATTGGTGGGAATGAAGGAGAAAAATGTACAATCAGTATTATTGTTTCAGATTCAATTATTACCTCCCATGGATTGAATGCAGGAAATCTAGTGCGTGAGGTCGCTAAACATATCCAGGGCGGTGGTGGTGGTCAGCCGTTTTTCGCAACAGCTGGCGGAAAAAATGTAAACGGTCTGAACACTGCAATTGAAGAAGTGAAATCGAAAATATTGTAATGATTATTTTTTATTGACCGGTAATTTTTGAACAACAAAAACCAATCCTTTTTTAAAATAATTGATGCTTTCTGGTTCCAATTTAAAGATATAAATTGGAACGCAAAATATGGCAACAAATATTATTAACTGAACCGCCAAATCCAGCCAATCATTGGCAATCCAATCGTGAACAATGTAGCCTAAAAACAGAGTTATAAAAGCCAATACAATCATTAATATTTGATTCCAATTAAAAGGGTGTATTTTAAATGCAGCATACACAAAAATTAATCTACCAACATTATAGACAATTAGAGCAATTGAAGTTGAAATGGCGGCTCCTGGAATTCCCCATATTGGAATAAAATAGAGATTTAAAACGAATACGCATACAATCAAAAATAAGGTAAACAAAATGTCGTATTTGTATTTTTTAGAGGTTGTAAAAATAGAACTGTTCAAACCACCATACATATCAATCAGACGCCCCATCATTAAAAAGAAAAACACCCATATTCCAGGTTGAAATTCAGGTTTTAAAAACCCAAACAGCAAATCAATATTCATCCAAATTACACAGAAAATAGCCAAACCAATGAAAAGCGAAACAGAACTTACTTTGGTGTACAACTCTTTCATTTTGTCCATTTGACGGTGCTTCCAACAATCTGCAATCATTGGCGAACTAATTCTGACTAAGGACTTATACGGAACTTGCAGAGCGCTGGCCAAAAAGATAACTGTACTGTATACACCTGTGGCCTTCAATCCTAACATTTGTGCAATCATCATGATATCCATTGAATTGACCAAAACGGTGCCCAATGTATTAATATAGTTAAAAGCAGAAAATTGAAATATTATTTTGCGAAAGCGTTTTGAAATATCAATGTGTTTGGGTGAAATATGTAGCTCTCCTAATCGATATAAATATGCAAGAAGTATCATTGTTGGTAATACATAAATTAAACTCTGCAATGCAACGAATACATCAAAAGTCAGCCAACCAAAATACAACATGAATAGCAAGATGGTCATCGCCAATCTTAGTACAATTTCTAACGCAAAAACAGCGACAATATTCCTGTAAAAACTCCTAAGGTATATCTCAAGGACCATGAATAGCACATAGGCAATGCCTATAGGAATAATCCAATAATAATACTCAAGAAAAAGAGGCGATCGTATTTTATAAAGCTCAACAATTTGGGGTTGAAATATAAAGGTGGCAATCGAACATAAAAGAATACCTAAACCTGAAATCAGCAACATCAGCAATAAAAAACCATGGTGTTTTTTAGATTCGTTTTTGAAAAACGGCAAAAATTTCCAGGTCGAATAAACAGTCCCTAAATTTGCAAATTGAGCGAAAAGTGTTCCTACAGATACAACAAGATTAACTAACCCTATTTGTTCTGTCGATAAAATTATTAGGAATAAAACCCCTTTATTAAGGTAACCAATGACGATTCCAAAATAAGAAATCATCATTGTACGAAAGGCATCTTTTTGGACTAATCCCATTGCATTATAACATTCGACCATGAAATTAAGTAAATTATTGCTCAAGAAAGCTAAAGGAATAATGTTGAAGGATTAAATAGCGGAAATTGGTATATTTGAAACGAATTTATCCTGAAAATGCTCAAAACTTCTATTATAATTTGCACCTACAATAGAGAGGCCTATCTTCCGAAGTGTCTAGAACATCTTCGATTACAAAACGCCGAACCTAAAAGTTTTGAAATAGTCCTCATCAACAACAATTCAACGGATAATACAGACTCCATTTGTAAAGAATTTAAACAAAACAATCCCGATCTTAATATTACTTATGTTGTTGAAACAACTCCTGGTCTTTCTGCCGCACGGAATTGTGGCATTGAAAATTCAAAAGGCGAAATTCTTTGTTTTATTGATGACGATGGTTTTGCAGTAGCTGAATATGTCAAGATCATACAGAACTACGCAAATAATGAAGACTATACTGACTTTATTTCATTTGGAGGTAAAGTAATTCCATGTTACAATGAGGGAAAGGACCCGAAATGGTTGTCGAAATATATCGATGGTGTGGTTTCAAAGGTTGATTTGGGAGAACAAGTAAAAGATTTCGATAAAAAATACCCTGCAGGATGCAACATGATTTTCAGAAGAAAATTCTTTGAAGAATATGGAGGATTTAATGCTGATTTGCATACAAGAGGAGACGACAAGTTTGTTTTTGATAAACTTAAAAAAGCGGGTCTAAAAACTTTGTACATTCCTGAACTCAAGGTCGAGCATTTTATTGACGATTATCGACTTGAAGCGACGTTCATAAAACGCCTTTCAAAAATTATTGGCCAAAGTGAGGCTATTCGACTTAGAAATGAATCCATTATTCTGAAAGTTTTAAAATTTGGTGAATACCTTTTTAAATTTGGTGCAGCTTGTATTCTAGGATTAGGTTTTCTTTTTCAAGGAGCACCTGCAAAGACAAAATTCATTTTGATGGTGCGGTGGTATGTTATTCTGGGGTTCTTTATTAAATCGAAAATTTAAGAACTTTATTAATGATGCTTAAATTCTTGAATAACATAGGAAAAACAGGACTATCGGTAATTAAATTGTTCTTCTTCACGAAATGGTTCGGATTGTTAAACCATAGAACAAATAAAAAAACATGTCTGATATTAGGGAATGGCCCTACCCTATTAACAAGTATTGAAAAATATAAAAAATTAGGAACCAAGCTCGATCTATTTTGTGTAAACAACTTCGCATGCACATCGCAATACGAAGATCTTAAACCTGAATTCTATATTCTTCAAGCGCCACAATTTTTTCTAGATGATGACAAACTTTCGACGTTTTATATCGAACAGCGGCGAACGCTCTTTAACCACATCCAAACAAAAACAAATTGGGATATTTTTCTTGTGATACCCGTAAAGGCAAAAAAATCAACTGCATTCAATCAGCTACTAGCTTCTAATGAACATTTAAAGCCATTGTACTTCAACGACACTGCAATTGAAGGATTTTCTTTCATTAAAAGATTTTGTTTCAATAATAGTTTAGGTATGCCGAGACCGCACAACGTATTGATTCCAAGCTTGATGAATGCAATAAATATTGGTTTTAAGGAAATCTATATCGTTGGCGCTGATCATTCTTGGTTAGGCGAAATCGCTGTTAACGATAAAAACGAAGCACTCGTGCATCAAAAGCATTTTTATGATGAGACAAGCTCAAAGCCTGAAAAAATGCAAGATTATATTCATAGGCCAAGGCGTTTGCATGAAATCATAAACAAATTTTATTTGACATTTCTCGGCTATTGGGAAATCAAGGAATATTCAGAAAAAAAAGGTGTTCACGTAATAAATGCCAGCGAAACTTCAATGATTGATGCTTTCGAAAGAAGAAGTTTGGAATCATTAAAATAAATTGAACCACAAAATTCTTTTTGGTATCTTTACCCATCAAATTTTAAGCGTGAAAGACAAATCAATTCTAATTACCGGCGGAACTGGTTCTCTAGGAAAAGCATTAACGGCTCACATTTTAAAAAACCATCCTGAAGTCAAACGACTTGTTATTTTTAGCCGTGACGAACAAAAGCAGTTCGAAATGGAACAAGAATTTCCGCACAAAACTTATCCCCAAATACGCTATTTCATAGGTGACGTTAGGGACCAAGAACGACTGGAAAGGGCATTCACAGATATTGATTATGTTATTCACGCAGCTGCAATGAAACATGTTCATATTGCAGAATACAATCCTGACGAATGTGTAAAAACAAATGTTGGAGGTGCTGAGAATGTAATTAAAGCTGCCTTAAAAACAAATGTAGAAAATGTTGTTGCACTGTCAACAGACAAAGCTTGCGCACCAATTAACCTTTATGGCGCAACAAAATTAACCTCAGATAAGTTATTTGTTGCTGCAAACAATATAAAAGGAAAACAAAACATCAAGTTTTCTGTCGTTAGATATGGTAACGTGATGGGATCGAATGGTTCGGTAATTCCTTTTTTCATCAAAAAGAAAAAACAAGACGGCGTACTACCGATTACTGTAGAAAGTATGACCCGTTTCAATATTACCCTTCAAGGTGGTGTAGACATGGTTATGCATGCTCTTAAAAATGCTTGGGGTGGAGAAATTTTTGTTCCGAAAATTCCTTCATACAAAATTACCGATGTTGCAGAGGCTATTGGTCCTAATTGCGAAAAACCTGTTATCGGAATTCGTCCTGGAGAAAAAATACATGAGGAAATGATTACCTCATCAGATTCCTTTTTCACATACGATCTCGGTAAATATTACGCAATAATACCTCAAACTCCACATTGGAATGTGAATGAATTCACGAATTTTTTCAATGCTGTTAAAGTCGAGAACGGTTTTTCTTACAATTCATTGAATAATACCGAGTGGGAAAGTATTGATTCACTGAGAAACCTCATAAAATTACATGTCGATCCAACATTTGAAGTTTGATGAATCCAATTCCATACGGTAGGCAAGAAATAACAAAGGAAGATATAGAAGCTGTTGTTGAAGCACTTCAATCCGATTATTTAACGCAAGGTCCGCTTATCAAAGCGTTTGAGGACCAGTTTGCATCTTATACCGGTGCAAAATACGCTGTGGCTTTGAGTAATGGGACAGCAGCGCTGCACCTTTCCGTAATGGCATTAGGAATTCAAAAAGACGAATACGTAATTTGTACTCCGCTCACTTTTGCTGCTTCGGTAAATTGTGTTAAATATTGTGGCGGAAATGTTTTGTTCGCAGATATCGATCCTGAAACTTACCTGATGGATCTTTCTCACGCAGATCAATTGATAAAAGCAAATCCCGATAAAAAAATTGTGGGTATTATTCCTGTTGATTTTGCTGGTCGTGTAGTTGATTTAAATGGATTTAGAGCATTTGCCGATAACAATAATTTATGGTTACTAGAAGACGCATGTCATGCCCCGGGCGGCTACAATGAATCGAAAGATCAAACCGCAGGTGGAGGTGTAGCTGATTTATCTATTTTTTCATTTCATCCTGTAAAGCACATCGCTACAGGTGAAGGAGGTATGATCACAACCAATGATAAAGATTTATATGAAAAATTGTTGGTGCTTCGAACCCATGGTATTACTAGAAATGATGAACTTTTTCAAAATGATTTAGTCCTAGCAAATGGTAACGCAAAAGAAGACCATAATGATTATCCCGCTTGGTACATGGAAATGCAGGAGTTGGGATACAATTACAGAATTACTGATTTTCAGTCCGCATTAGGAATCTCTCAATTGAAAAGAGCAGATCAAAACCTGGAGAAACGAAAAGCTATCGCAAGTAAATATGTTTCAGCTTTAGCTGGACAAAAAGGGATTATTCGCATTCAAGCTTTTAATGAAGGACACGCATATCACCTTATGGTTTTGGAAGTAGAGGACAGAAGAGGACTATATGATTATTTAAGAAAACAAAATATTTTTTGTCAAATTCATTATTTCCCGGTACATCTTATGCCTTATTACAAGCAATTTGGATGGAAGGAAGGTGATTTACCACATGCTGAAAAATACTATTCTCAATGCATTAGTATTCCAATGTTTCCGACATTGGCAATGACAGATGTCAACACTATTATCGAATTGATAAAAACCTATTACGATAACTTGTAAAAAATTTATAATGTCACAAAACAATTTCAAAACTGAACAAGAAGCTTTTTGGGCTGGGGAATTTGGAAACGAATACATTGGTCGCAATAATAGCGAACAACTTTTAGCTTCGAATTTGCACCTTTTCAGTTCGGCATTAAAACAATTGGGAAAGCTGGAAACTTGTGTTGAATTTGGCGCCAACATTGGAATGAATCTAAAAGCATTGCAGATGTTGTATCCTGGAGTTCACATGCAAGGAATTGAAATCAATTCAACAGCTGCTTCAGAACTTGCCCAAGTTATAGGTGAAGAAAACGTTCACAATTGCTCTATTTTTGATGTTGATTTGAACCAAAAGGCAGAATTGTCTTTCATTAAAGGTGTACTCATTCATATCAATCCGGAGCATTTGCAAAATGTTTATGAGAAACTCTATACCTCTTCAGAAAAATTCATTTTAATAGCTGAATATTACAACCCATCACCTGTAGCAATTCCTTATAGAGGGCACATGGATAGACTTTTTAAAAGAGATTTTGCTGGAGAAATGCTAGATAGGTATCCTGATTTAGAATTGGTAGATTATGGATTCGCTTATCGTCGCGACCCAGCATTTCCTCAGGATGATATCACTTGGTTCTTGATGCGAAAAAATTGATTTCAAATGAAAATTGCCATCATACCTGCAAGAGGTGGAAGCAAGAGAATTCCTAATAAGAATATTAAATTGTTCCATGGCAAACCCATTATTGCATACGCAATTGAAAATACGCTTAATTCAGGATTATTTGATGAGGTATTTGTTTCAACAGACGATTTAAAAATTGCCGAAATTGCGCAAAATCTGGGTGCAACAGTCCCTGTTTTTCGTTCTTCTGAAAATGCAGACGATTTTGCAACCACATCTGACGTACTGATTGAAGTATTGGAGTATTATAATGGGTTAGGTCTAAAACTACAAACAGCTTGTTGTATTTATCCTACTACGCCTTTGTTAACGCCAATTGATTTAATCGCTGCCAATGATATTTTTTACAAAGAAAAATACGATGTGCTATTGTCCTGCGTTGCTTTCGATTCTCCGATACAAAGAGCATTTGAGTTAAATACTGCATCGGAAGTCATTTTAAGAGAACCACAGTTCATCAATATGCGTTCACAAGATCTTCCTAAGACCTATCACGATGCAGGAGCATTTTATTTTTTTGATGTGAATACATTTCTTCAAAATAGGTCACTTTGGCTAGGTAGGATTGGCGCTCACCCCCTACCTGATTCAAAAGTTCAAGATATTGATACCCTCGAGGATTGGAAATTGGCAGAAATAAAATTCCAACTTCTAAATAATGAATAGGCTAATAGTTTTAACAGCTGGAAATTCAATAATAGGATTTGGACATATCGTAAGATGCCAAGCATTAGTTTCGCAACTAAGAAATATTAATGCGACATTTTATTCCACAGAAGATTTGTCCGCAATCATTCAAAATGAAGCAAATCAAAATTTAAGTTTTCAGCAACTGAACCGATTTGATGACATATTGCCATTGATTTCTGAAAATGACATTGTTTTAATCGATCACTATGAAATTTCCAACAATCTTATTATTTCTTTAAAATCGAGAGCGTCTGGTATAATATTCATCGATGATATTGCCGAAAGGTTTTTCTATGCTGATCTTATTTTAAACCCAACTCCTGGATTTGATATTTTCAAATATCGAGGTTTATTGGATACGCAATTTCTTATTGGAATTGAATATGCATTACTGCGTCAGCCTTTTCAAGAGCTTGCAAAGCAAACAAAACAGGTTAATGATAAAAACATCATGATTTGCTTTGGAGGGTCCGATCCTAACAACCTAACAGAAAAGGCTTTAATTAATGTTCTTGAATTCAATTTTTTTGACGAAATCAATGTTGTAATGGGTTCGGGATACCAGCATTTTGAAAGACTTAGCGAAGCATTCATTTCGGATAGCATTCATTTTTATAAAAATTTGAATGCACAGGAAATGGCGGTTTTGATGTCTTCAAATGCGTATGCCATTTATCCGTGCAGTGGAATTTTGTTAGAAGGTTTGGCGGCAAAGCAAAAAATAGTTTCAGGTTACTATATTGACAATCAAAAATACGTTTATCAGCTGCATAAAAAATTAGGTAGTTTCTTTGATGCAATATCATTTGGAAAAAGTGACCTTCAACACGCCATTGAACAAATGATAACAAATAAACACACAAATTCTTCGAATCATTTGATAGATGGTAAATCCATTCAACGCATTCAAAAACATATCGATGTGCTTTTCGAAATGCAAAAGTTTAACATTCGGAATGCAATTCAAGAAGATGTTGAGGTTACTTTTTCATGGGCAAATGATCCTGAGACTCGAAAATTTTCATTTTCAAAAGATAAGATCTTGTGGGATTCACACTTTAATTGGTTCATGAACAAAATCAATTCTGAAAATTGTATTTATTTAATCCTCGAAAAAGACACCCATCCTATTGGAAGCATACGCTTTGACCTGAAAGACGGTGATGCTTTAATAAGCTATCTCATCGCCCCGTTAAATCATGGTAAAGGGTATGGAACTATTCTTCTTAAAAAAGGATTACAATATATAGAAAACCTTCAGGGACATAGCAAATTCAAAACCGTAACCGGAATCGTTCAGGAGGAAAATATTGCATCAATAAAAACCTTTGAACGCTTTGGATTTGAGGAAGTGAAAGAAAACGGTAACTTTGTTTTTACAAAACACTTCATTAAAGATGATGAAAATTGGAAATCGTGAAATCGGAACAGGACATCCTGTTTTTATCATTGCTGAACTTTCTGCGAATCATAATGGCAGCATAGATACAGCAATAGAAACCATTCGCGCTGCTAAAAGGTCAGGAGCCGATGCAATTAAATTGCAATCTTATACTGCTGATACCATCACTTTGAAATGCGATAAAGACGACTTTAAAATAAAAGGAACTTTATGGGATGGTAGGTATCTTTACGATTTGTACCAAGAGGCCTATACGCCATGGGAATGGCATAAAGTCCTTTTCGATGTTGCCGAAGAAGAAGGGTTGCTATGTTTTTCGTCACCTTTTGACAAAAGTGCGGTTGATTTTTTGGAAAATATCAATTGTCCTGCCTACAAAATTGCATCCTTTGAAATCACAGATATTCCATTAATTGAATATGTTGCCTCTAAAGGAAAGCCTGTAATTATTTCAACTGGAATTGCAAGCTTAGAGGATATTCAATTAGCTGTAAATACATGCTTAAAAGCTGGAAACAATCAAATCGCGCTTTTGAAATGTACATCGAGTTACCCTGCACCTATCAATGAGGCCAATATGGTCATGGTTAAACGCTTGGCGGATGATTTTAATGTAATCTCAGGTTTATCTGATCATACGATGGGGAGCACTGTTCCAATTGTATCGGTTTGTTTTGGCGCAAAAATAATTGAGAAACACTTTATTTTAGACCGCTCATTGGGAGGCCCTGACGCTACATTCTCAATGAATGAAAGTGAATTTACAGAAATGGTTAAGGCTGTTCGTGAAGCAGAATCTGCTATTGGAATTGAAAGCTATGAATTGACTAAAAAACAAGAAGAAGGAAAAGTTTTTTCGCGATCATTATACATCAGCAAGGACATTAATGCTGGGGAAATTCTTTCAGAAGAGCACATAAAATCGGTCCGCCCAGGAATGGGTTTACATCCAAAATATTACAATGAAATTTTAGGCAAGCAAGTCAAGCGAGATTTGACTATCGGTGAGCGAATCGAATTAAAAGATCTGAATTAAATTCTTTTACGACTTAACGATTTCGTTTTTATTGTCTCCATTTAAGTAATTCTTCAAATGCATTCCGAGAATTCCAAAAAGTGCCAGTAACAAGCTTATAGAACCAATTAAGGCATAGGTACTTCCTTTTGTATATGTTTCCGGTTCAAATCGCCATTCGATTGCATGTTTACCTGCAGGAACTAAAACAGATCTTAGGATATAATTCGCTCTAAAATAGTCGCTTTTCTTGCCGTCAATGTAGCAATTCCAGCCTTCGGGATAATAAATTTCACTGAATACAACCGGTGCGGCTACTTTGCTATTGGATTCATATTTTAACAGATTTGTCTTATAGTCTAATAAACGAACAGTGGCTGTGCTGTCTTTATCATATGTAGATTTTATACTTCCTGCGATTTTTGAAAATGCCTTTTGATCAACTACAAGCGCATTTTTAGTATCTAACTTGGCTAAAGCAGCCATTTCCTGATCAGCATTGTTCACTTTATTGACATAAGTTACAAACCAAGCGTTTCCATTTGCACTTGCATTGACAAAAGGTTTTTTATCAGGGTTGTGCATCAGGTACTTCGCGTTCAGCATATTCAAAACGGGTGTATTCAAATTAGTCTTGATAGCATCTAAATCACAATTATTGAAATATCCTTGTACAAATTGATTGCGTTGATTTGGATCTTGAATTGAATTGGCTTGCATTACAATTTCCGGAGATCCATTAACAGCTGCCTGAAATAATGAATTTTGTGCATCACCTAATTCTTTAGCAATATAGAAATCAATCAATTCTTGAAAACGCCTCATTTTTGCGCCTTGATAACCACCTATACTTTTGTGAAAGTAACTCGTGTAAGTCTCATTAAACGGATTTTGGAAAGACATTACGCGATAATCCGCATTTAGATTGAGTACCCCAAATGCTGCCAATTCACTTTTAGTATCTTTATTTTTAATTGTAGCATAAACTACACTTTCGTCCATTTTCTTGAGATAAGTATCCACCTTTTCATCGAATTTTGCCACATTACTTTTTTCCAAGTCAAGAATAAACATATCGGCTGGTCGGACAGGATAAGGTGTTGATGCTTTATCTTTCGATTGATAAGATTTATAGGTAGAACCTTTTTTATCACTATTTAGATATCTTCTGGCCACTGATAGATTGTCTCCAGTTACAATTAAAATAGCTAGAGCAGTTAAAACAGTTGTTG
Organism: Flavobacteriales bacterium; assembly: GCA_947475275.1. Taxonomy (GTDB): domain Bacteria; phylum Bacteroidota; class Bacteroidia; order Flavobacteriales_D; family Crocinitomicaceae; genus M0103. The sequence goes on from CANJNE010000001.1 coordinate 11,742, forward strand.
TTAATGCTGAAGCTTTTAAGTATAAATAAGCAAGAACAATTGCGCAGGCCACAAAAATTAAACCTAGCATTTTTAATATTTCTGTTTGATAAATTCCTGTTCTTGTCGCAATCAATTCAGATTGTAATCCATCAAGAAATGACATTTCTTCTGGATTGTTCTTAACTTTTGAAGCATATTGTTCAAATTGCAATACCTCATCATCTTTCATGAAAGAGCCAGAAATTGATGGCATAGCGTAAAGAATCAATCCCACGAGAATTAGGCCTGAAGCCACTATTAAAAACTTCTTCTTATCAAAGGTATAAAGCCCTTCCCTTTTAAAAAGTTTATCGAGAAATAAAATGCCTAAAGCCGGAATAATTACTTGCATAAGCACGAGAATCATTTTACTATCTCGAAAGGCATTGTACATTGGGAATTTATGAATAAAGAAGGCATTCAATCCACTTGGATCTTTAGATGCAAGCGCCGCAGCTAAAAGAAAAATCGCTAAAAAAGCCCATTTGATTGGATCTTTAAGAAATATTAGACCGAAAATAAAGAAGACGAACATCACAATACCAAAGTAAAAAGCACCTCCACTCATTTTCTGACCTCCCCAATATTTATCCATTTGTGCAATTTGCTCACGGTAGTTTCGGTCAACTTTTTTCATCACAGCTTTGTCATCTCCCAGAGCAGCATTATTGCCACCTTTGGCGTTAGGTGCAACTATTGATAAAATTTCTCCGGAACCATAATTATATTCCAAAATATAGTCTTCTGGCAAACCCTGTTGCTGAAGTTCCTTTCCCTCTGCCGGTTTAGTTAACTCAGTATTTCCTCTTGTTGAATAAGGTTTATATTCCGACATCACCATTAAGTAACCTATGTTAGGTAATATCCCAAGGAACACTCCCAGCAATAAACCACCTACAACTTTACCAAGGTAAATAAACTCTTTTCTTAAGAGCAGTCTGACACCTTCAACGCAAGCAACAGCAAAAAGTAAAAACGCTAAATAGTAGGTCATTTGAGGATGTCCTGCCATGATATTAAGTCCAAAAAACAAGGCAAACAAAACACTACCAAAGAGCCATTTTCCGCGAAAAGCCAAAATCATTCCACCTAAAGTCGGCGCCATATATGTTATCGCTAAAACTTTTGTGACGTGTCCGGCTCCGATGTAAAGAATATGAATCGTTGAAAGACCAAAAGCCAAGGAACCTAGCAATCCAAGCCATGGATTTACTCTCAGACAAAGGGCAAAAATATAAAACCCGAGCATTGCCAAAAACATCAATCCTACAGGTTTGGGTAGTCCCAACATGAGAAACTGATTGACAACTGACAGGTAATTATTTGGGTATAGTGTTGAAATTGCATAGGAAGGCATTCCACCAAAAATTCCATTTGTCCAAAGGGATTCTTCCCCGTTAATCATTCTGAAATCTTCAATTTCTCTTGACATTCCACGATATTGCTGAATATCTCCTTGAATGAGTTCATTCCCTTGGAATGCAGGTAAGAAATACAAACTGGAAACGATTACGAAAGAAACAATTGCAACAATGTGCGGTAACAAGGCTTTGAAGTTGATTTTCATGAATTCAGCATTTGTTGGATTTGACGCTAAATTTAGAAAAATAAGTTGAAAAGCGACTTTCTTATTTGTTCCTATTGTTTTAAATAATTCTCAAAAGCTTTCTGAAACTTGTCCATTTTAGGCTGAATTACAAATCTGCAATAAGGTTGATTTCCATTAATCTCAAAATAATCTTGATGGTAATTCTCAGCAATATAAAATGGCCCAGCAGGCTCAATCTTTGTCATAATTTTACTTGCATAAGCACCGCTTGCGTCAAGTTCATCGATCAGATTAACAGCGCGAACACGTTCAATATCATTACGATAAAAAATAACAGATCGGTATTGTGTTCCAATATCAGCACCTTGGCGGTTTAATTGTGTTGGATCATGGACACTGAAAAACACTTGCATTAAAGTTTCATAAGATACAGTATTTGTATCGTAAACAATTTGAACAGCTTCAGCATGACCTGTTGTACCCGTACATACCAATTCATATGAAGGGTTAGCGACTGTTCCACCCATATAACCTGATTCAACCGCAACAACTCCATTCAATTGTTCGAAAGGAGCTTCCACGCACCAAAAACAACCAGCCGCAACGGTTAGCGTATCGTTCCCGGAATTTGCTTGGTTTTGTTCTTTATCAGCTTCTTGCTGACCACAGGCCAGATTGGTCAAAAGTAAAAGTGCCAACGACAAATATTTATATTTTCCTAAATTCATATTTTATAAACAATAATTTTAACTCAAAGTTTAAGATCTTATATAGTATTATAGCTCACAATGAAACAAATAATGTCAATTTTTGAGTAATTATAATGGTTATTTGACCTATTTTATCTAATCTTGTTACTGCAAATTCTACTAAATTATGGAAGCCAAATATCATATTCTTATTCCTGTTGATTTTACTAAAGCGGCATCAAGCGCCATTAATTATGCACTGGGGATGTCAAAAGAAATCAATCCAGAGATTACCCTTTTAAATATTATCAACCATGAAAGGGATCAAGTTTTAGCAAAACAACAACTTGAGTCTTTCGTTGCTGACATTAACTTTGGAAATTTGGTAATAAACAAGCGTGTTATTGTCGGTGATGTTTTGAATGACATGGGTAAAATCGCTGAAGGAATGAATGCCTCTGTAATTTTGATGGGCACCCATGGGGAGAAAGGTTTGCAGAAGGTATTTGGAAGTTATGCACTAAGAGTTGTAGAACACAGTAAAGTTCCTTTAATTATTGTTCAAGAAGAAACAGCATTCAAAAAAATAGAAAAGATTGTTATGACAATTGATTTGGAAAGAGAAAGCTTACAAATCGTCAAAACTGCTGCATCATTGGCAAAATATTATAATGCTGAAATAATTCTTGTTGGAGGAAAACATGATGATAGTCTTCTAAAGAACAAAGTAAGTTTGAACATGCGCGTGTGCAGAGAATACTTAACGAATGAAAATATAAAACATGCAATTGAATTGCTGGATCGCAAAAATTTTGACATGAACCTTATAGAATTTTGCGAAAAGGAAAGTGTGGATATGTTAGCTGCAACATTTTATCAAAATACATTTTACGCGTTTTCTGATAAATTTGTGCAGCAACTAATAATGAATAAATTGCATATTCCCTTAATGACAATCGATAGTTCAGCAACTGGAGTTTATTCCCAACTGAGTTTTCTTACCATTTAATATTAAATTTATTTTCCGGGATTTGCGTAACGAAGAACGTCTTCCTTTGTGATAATATGGTCACATAAAATAATGAGTCTTTCAACGATATTTCTTAATTCCCTAATATTCCCTGTCCAATTGATATTCGTCAATTCATTAAGGGCTCCATCGTCAAAATTTTTCCTAGCTATGCCCTGTTCGTCGCACACTGAGGTGAGAAAATGATTGGCAAGAACAGGGATATCTTCTTTACGTTCGTTTAAAGTTGGAACATGAATAAGAATAACAGCCAATCTATGATATAGATCCTCTCGAAAACGGCCTTCAGCTATTTCTTTGCGCAAGTCTTTATTTGTGGCAGCCACAACGCGGCAATCTACCTTGATGTCTTTTTCACTGCCAACCCTTTGAATCACATTTTCTTGCAAGGCACGTAAAACTTTTGCTTGAGCACTAGCTGACATATCTCCAATTTCATCTAGGAAAAGTGTTCCACCGGACGCCAATTCAAATTTTCCTTTTTTATCTTTTACTGCAGAAGTGAACGCCCCTTTTTCATGACCAAACAATTCGCTTTCAATTAGTTCAGAAGGAATAGCTGCACAATTCACTTCAACAAAAGGCATTTTATTTCTGTTTGAATTGTCGTGTAAAGACCTTGCTACCAATTCTTTTCCAGTACCATTTTCTCCGGTAATTAGAACACGTGCATCTGAAGGCGCAACCTTTTCAATCATTTCCTTTATTTTTGAAATTCCTTGCGTTTCACCAATAATTGCCGAGCCTTTAAATTTCTTTACAGTTGTTTTAAGTTGTTTTCTTTCTTCTACCAGAACGGTGCGCTCATTTGCATTTCTTATGGTTACAAGAATGCGATTTAAATCGAGTGGTTTTTCAATAAAATCGAAGGCCCCTTTTTTCAGGGCTTGAACTGCAGTATCTATAGTTCCATGACCACTAATCATAACAATTGGTGTTTCGGAGTTTTCTTTCATTAAAGCCTCCAAAACATCCATACCATCCATCAATGGCATTTTTATATCACAAAAAATTATATCAAACAACGAAGCGTTGGCTTTTTCTACACCTTCCTTACCATTCTCAGCTTCAACAACTTGATAACCTTCAAATTCTAGGATTTCTCGAAGTGCCCTTCTAATTGCTCTTTCGTCGTCAATAATTAATATTTTGGCCATTTAGTCATTTTTTCACGAAGTTAAAAAAAGAAACGTGAATTGTTTTTATATCAAGTCATTTAGGAATTACAATTCAAATAAAGCTCCTTCTTTTAAGGAAAAAGGGGAAACATAAACTTGTTTTGCTGGTAATTTAGAAAGTACCCATTTGGTTTTTACAGCAGCAATTGGAGCCATTTTCTTTCTGATAGGAATTATCCAAGGATTCATTTCACGTTCCTCCTCAGAAGAAAAAATCATTTCATTCAAAATATTTGTCAATTCCTCCATTTTCAAAGGCAGTGCATGTTGACATTCAGGAAATGGTTTTCTTTCTATAAATTCATAAAAAGTCTCAAATGATCCGGATGCACCAATGAGTATTGTTTCCTGCCTTTTTTCAAAGAAACCACATGATTCCAAATCCAAAAAGGATTCTATCAAATCTATTTCATGCTGTTTTAGCGGGTTACTTAATTTGAATTGCTGATAAATTCTCGAAACACCGATATTCAAACTCACCATTTCGATTGCATGATTATCCTTGTAGGCAATAAATTCTGTGCTTCCACCGCCGATATCCATGATTATTCCGGGAATTATTAAATCATGGGTTCGAGCAACACCAGAAAATATCAATTCAGCTTCTTTATTTCCATTTATTATCTCTATGGGTATATCCAATTCTCTTTGGATGTAACCAACAAATTCCTTCGCATTTAATGCATCACGTATTGCTGATGTACCAAATGCTTTTACATGTTTAACATTATAAAAATCAATTGTTTCCTTAAATTTTCTTAATGTTTTTAATGCCCTATTAATGGCATCTTCTGTGATTAAATTCCGATGAATTCCTCCCATGCCTAAAGCGACTCCATCTTTTTCAGAATGAATCAAATGAAATTCATTCCCATCAATCTCAGCGATAATTAGATTGAAAGTATTGGTTCCTAAATCGATTATGGCTTTAAGCATTGCCTATTGCTTTTTCAACAAGCGGAATAGCTTAATAAAATTTAACCTATGTCCATGTTGTAAAATACCATTTTTATACAACCTTCCAGCAATAAGTAGCATTATTATACCTGAAAGAATAAGTGTCAACAATGACAAATACAACTCATATCCATGACCAGGTTCATAACCTTGTGCCAATTTAACCATCACAACAACAGGAGCAGTGAAAGGAAAATAATGAAGAAAATCCGTGAATGTACTCATAGGATATTGCATTGCATAGTATCCTGAATAGACACTAAAACACAACAACATAATAAGCGGTAAAACAAATTGTTGCCCATCATTTTCTGATCCAGCTGTTGCGCCAATTGCTGCAAAAAATGCTGCGTAGAAAAGGTAACTAAAAATGAAAAACATGAGGAAAAATCCTAGCATGTTAAGCAAATTTAATCTTTCAAAAACCAAATCCACAAAGGCATTGTATTCCACTGCAGGTAAGGCTTCGTTTGCATTACTAAATTGAAAATTTGACGGATCAAAAATATCAGGAAAGAAAAACTCACGCATAAAATAAAGACCTATACCGATTACCGTAAACCAAATTGCGAACTGAAGAAATGCAGCTAAACCAATTCCAATAATTTTCCCAAGCATTAATGATTTAGAGTCAACCGAAGCTAATAACACCTCGGCAATTCTGCTGCTCTTTTCGTAGGAGACACTTCTAAGAATCGTCATACCGAAAAGGAAAATAAATACAATTATAACTACTCCGAAAAACATTCCTACCCATGATCTCATATCGGAACTGGTGTCATATGGATCATAAACATCCCGATAGGTAAGATTTAGAGGTTGCTTAATTTTACGGAATTCAGCAATAGAAATGTTCATTTTTTGCTGCACCATAATTTCATCTAACCTTCGTTCTATTTGATAATGTATACGTGTTTGCATTTTTATTGAGGGTTTTTCTCTAAAAAAAACGAAACATATTTTATTTGACAAAACCTTTTCATTGATTTCAATCAAAGCATCATAATTTTGGAATTCAGGAGCATCTCGAAACTCCTCAACTTCGACGTATCTGTTTAAAAATTGGTATGTAATCGTCTTATCCTCACTAGGCATGATTTTATTTCCAAACAGACCTGCAGGGCAATTAGGCAACTTTGGATCGACAACCAAAACATTCCAACTTTGTTTTCCTTCCCCTCCGTAGGTAAAAAGTAAATACAAAAAAGATAATATTACAAAAGGTCCAAGAATCGCTGTAATTAGAAAAGTTCTAGAGCCAATTCTTTCTTTCAATTCTCGCAATGCAATAATCCAACTATTCTTCATGAACCATATTGTTTTTGGATTGAACTTCTTGCACGAAAATATCTTGCATTGATGGCAGTATCTCCCAAGCTGCTTCTATTTTCACTTGTCCCATAATGGTCTTCAATAGATCTTCAAAATTATTTTCACCTCGCATTTTTAATTTGGCAACAAATCGATCAGCACCTAAAACTTCTTTTTCAATCATTTCAAAACCTGTCCATAAAGCATTGACGAACGCAATCATATTGCCTTGAAATTTTACAGCATATTCACCTTTTTTTGCTGCCTCTTGCAAATCGCTTACTTTACCTTCGAGTATTTTTTGAGCTTGATGAATCAGCGCTACCCTATCGCAAATTTCCTCAACACTTTTCATGTTATGGGTTGATAGAATTATGGTTTTACCTTCAGCTTTCATCGCCATCAACTCACGGTTAATAAGGTCAACATTTACTGGGTCAAAACCACTAAGGGGTTCGTCAAGAATGAGAAGATTGGGATCATGAAGCACCGTACAAATGAATTGCACTTTCTGGGCCATACCTTTGGAAAGTTGTTCGATACGCTTTTTCTTCCACTCTTGAATTTCAAATTTTTCGAGCCATTCATCGAGCTTTGTTTTAACTTCTCGCTTTTCAAGACCTCTCAATCGTCCAAGTAAAATGGCGTGTTCTTCAACAGTCATTGATCGGTATAATCCTCGTTCTTCAGGCAGATAACCAACTGAAGCGAGATGGTGTTGACGCATCAGTTCACCATTGAGTTTGATACTTCCACGATCAGGTTCAATGATGCGATTAATAATACGAATCAAAGTCGTTTTACCTGCACCATTTGGACCAAGGAGGCCAAAAATTTCGCCAGAATTCACCGACATTGATATATTATCTATGGCGACCTTTCGATAAAATGACTTAGATATATTTTGAATTTCTAACATTTCTTTAGCTTAATTGTAAAGCTAAGAAAATTTGTGTGAAGAGGAATTACTTCAATTCAAAGGTTGGAATAATTTCTTTTTCCAATCTTTCCACCTGTAAATCTTTGCATAGAGTAACAAGAGCAAAGGTTGTATAACTATTAAAGAAAGAATCATTTCAATACCAAAAGTAGGTTTTGAATTATCGATAAAAATAGCATCTGTTTGAAAAGCTTGCCAAGTATTTGTTACCAAGATTGCACCAAAAACATTATTTGCAGCATGATAGCCCATTGACAACTCTAGACCTTCATCCATAACAGTAATAATGGAAAGAAAAACACCTGTTAAAATATAATAAAGCAAAGCAACATACCCTATGTAATCAATTTCAGGATTTCCAGCGTGAATCATCCCAAACAGAACAGACGTAATCAATACAGCCAACCAAGGCAAGCGAAATGACGTGCCAAAAAGCTGCAATAGATAACCTCTAAAAAAGACCTCTTCGCATGTTGTTTGAAAAGGAATCAAAACTATTGATACTAAGAGCAATGGAATAAATGTCTGTACATTAAAATTCCATTGAATGGAATCCGAAAAACGTATGGCCATAAACAGATTTATTCCCATAATTGCTAGCCAAACAAATGCAGATAGAAAGAATCGTTTCCAATCTATATTGTTGCGTGAGGTCAATACTGACAAGATAGAGCGCTTATGAATGAATTTCATGCAAAATAAAAGCGTAATCAAGGCAAACAAAAAGGGAAGCAACTGAATGGCCAAAAAGGTATTTGCTCCTAAAACATTTACAATTGAATTAAGATTGGGTGATACCAAATCTTCTAAAGTAAAACTTAATGCAATTATTAATGAAACAACCTGAGCCACAAAAAAAACTGCGACTACAGCAACAATAGTAAGGAATATGCTATTAAAATTATTATTTCCTTTTTGACCTAGTTGAATGAAGCGCATATTATTGGAACATATCTTTCATTCTATTGAAAAACCCCCTGTCATTTTTCTCTGGTTGAGGTTGGAAATTCTCGCTTGCTTTTAATTTTTCAAGTAATTCTCTTTCTTCTTTTGTGAGTTTCTGAGGTGTCCAAACGTTAACATGAACAAATAAATCACCCGTTCCATAACCTTGCAATTGTGGCAGTCCTTTACCTTTTAAACGAAGAACTTTCCCGCTTTGAGTGCCGGGATCAATTTTTATTTTGACTTTACCCGAAACCGTCGGCACTTCTACAGATTCTCCTAATGCAACAAAAGCGAAATTTACGAAAGCTTCATAGTGAAGGTTATCACCTTCTCTTTTAAGTTCTGGATGTTCTACTTCCTCAATAACAACGATTAAATCTCCGGGAACCCCATTAAAAGGCCCGGCATTTCCTTTACCAGTAACACTGAGTTGCATACCCTCTTCTACACCAGCTGGGATTTCGATTTCTATAACCTCCTCCTGGCGCTTCAAGCCAAGTGCATCAGCATCAGAAGGTCTTTTATCGATCATTTTACCTGCTCCTTGACAAACATTACAAGTAGATTGCGTTTGCATTGCACCTAAAAAGGTCTGTGCAACCCTTGTAATTCTTCCAGTACCATTACAAGTAGAACAATTTTTATAGGTTACGCCTTCAGCATTAACCAACTTATTTACTTTGATTTTTTTCTTTACCCCTTCAGCTATTTCCTCAAGCGTTAGTTTCATTTTAACCCTAAGGTTGGTTCCACGAACTACACGAGATCCACCTCGACTTCCACCAAAACTACCTCCACCGAACGCTCCACCAAAGATGTCGCCAAACTGTGAGAATATGTCGTCCATATTCATTCCGCCGCCAAAACCAGAGGCACCTCCCATTCCAGCATGACCAAAACGATCATATTGTGCTCTTTTTTCAGGATTACTCAAGATCTCATAAGCCTCTGCAGCCTCTTTAAAATTATCTTCAGCCTGAACATCTCCTGGATTTTTATCAGGATGGTACTTTAATGCCAATTTTCTATATGCCTTTTTAATTTCGGCCTCATCAGCATTTTTTGCAACACCTAAAACCTCATAATAATCTCTTTTTTGGCTCATAATTATTGTTTGTCTATACCTAATATTGATTATTGTCCAACAACTACTTTGGCGTAACGGATAACCTTTTCATTCAAATAATATCCTTTTTCGACATCGTCGATTACAATACCCTTTTCTTTTTCATCAGTTACAGGAACGTTTGCTATTGCTTCATGTAATTCGCTGTCAAAAGGTTTACCCTTAGCATCCATTGGTTTTAACCCTTGGGCTTCAAGGATTGATCTCAATTTATTATAAATAATTTGAACACCTTCTTTTATGGCTTTGGCATCATCAATATTTTCATTATTCGCAATCGCCCTATCAAAATCATCTACAACAGGTAATAAATCCCTTAATATTCCGGAGCTTGCAGTTGATATTAATTCCAAACGCTCCTTATTTGAACGTTTACGATAATTGTCAAATTCAGCAAAAAGTCTTAGAAATCTATCATTTAATTCAGCATATTTATCATCTGGTGACAATTCTTTTGGCGCGTCTTCATTCACAGACTCCTGTGTATCGGTATTCAAAGCTTCCTGATCTCGAGTAGTCTCTTTCTCGTTGTTTTCGTTTTCCAAATTTTCCTCTCCCATGATTTCTAAATTAACTATGGCACTTTTTCAAAGATAAGACCAAAACAGAAATTCAGACAAGGTGTCAGCATTTTGTTTTACATGCAGGAAAGAATGTCACAGAAAAATTAATGCTTATGGAATTTTCAATGTCTGTCCTATTTTGATCATGTCACTTTTCAGACCATTTTTAGACTTAATTTTAGTTACAGTAGTTCCATATTTTTTTGCAATTCCAGAAAGGGTATCTCCTTGTTTAACTTTATATGTTTTGGTGGTTTTGGCTGCTGATGTTCCAGCCGATTGGGTTGTTTTCGGTTTTTCAAAGGTTACTAAATCATAGGATTTTGTTGGAACATTTATTAGCAAAGCGTTATCCACTTTACAATTGTTATAGGTGTTTAAAATAGATTTGTAAATCCAATATCCCTTTAATTCATATCCTTTATCCGTAAGGTGAATATAATCTGACTGTGCATAACCTTTTTCATTCCATGTTTTGATAGTGCCGAGCCCACCTGATAAATCATACCAATTCCAGAAGAGACAGTGTTGCTCCTCCGCTATAGAGTCAATTAAATTTCGGAAAATTGGGCCAGCAGTTATGTAGTTGCCTTTATAGTTCAAATCTTGAACCGATGTTAGGACAATAAGTACATCTGGATTTACATCTCTAAAATTTTTTATGGCTGTTCGGATTTGATCTGATAGCTTACCATCAATAGCGTTTGTATATAATATATCATTGGTGCCAAAATCTAAAATCACAATATCCGGATTTAGCATTTTAGCCTGTTCTGGCATTTTTTCTAATTGCAATACAGATTTAAATGGAGCAGCTCCAACTCCTAAAGAATGGTATACAACGCCTCCAGTTGAAGTCTTTTCAATCGACAAACCGTAAAAAGGAAATTTTTTAGCTATTGGATTGCCATCTGTTAATTTTAACTGCAAGGAACTAATCTCTCCAGAGTAATTGAACCGGATGGCATTTTCTTCAATTTTATTGTCATTCAAATGAAAAACAAAAACACTGGTATCTATAGTGAATTGAAAATCAAAAAGCGCTGAATCAGCATCAGTGAAAATGGTAATTTCGTAGTCATCTTTTGGGATAGGTGATTTGAATTTAAAATTTAGCTCTGCACCAATTGTATTTCCTTCAACAGCCATTCCGCAAATACCAAGTGGTATTTTTGGCGAAGTTTGATAACTTTTAGCAAATTTCCATGTCCCTTTGTAAGTTGAACTGTAATTAATGGAAGAATAAGTATCTGCAGCACCATAATTGAAGACCATTCCGTAGCCACCATCACCAAAATAATTTTGCAACCTTTTTCTTGCTATACTTGTTGGGCGCTCCGCTTGAATATGACTTCCACCGTAGTGAAAGATTACCAATTCATCATTTTTAATATTGTCAATATGGTTTACCAGTTGCTGTCCTAGTGTTGAATCATAGAACTGCAGAAAGGCATAAGTTGAATCAATCTTTAATTCTGCGGGAATTTGCGAAACAAACGATGAAACAGAACCAAGAATAATCGCAAAAAGTAAACCTAATCCTCTCATTGCTTTAAAGTATCTTCAATTAATGGTTGTACCAATATTTCCTTTGGCAATATGGTATCTGTAGGGTTTTGTTTCACAGGTTTTGGAGCTGGAGGTCCTTTTTGGGTTGCCAAATTTCTAATTCGGTTTATAGTACCATTACTCATTGCTGCATACATACCTACAGCAAAAATAAGATCATCTACCTCATTGGTTACCATTAAATCTGTTAAATTTTGATAGGCATATCTAAAGTCCATTACCCAAATTTCTTCATAATGGCTCACCAAATAAACTGTGAATGCGTTACCCATTGAATTTTTAATGACACAAGCTTTTCTACCATTTTTAACTCCGGTAGTAATTTTAATTAAAGGAATGTCACCACAAAGGAAAGTACTGTATGTGTTTCCTCCTGAACATGAATTACAGAAGACTTGACTTTTTGACCCTTTATATCCTGTTTTTCCGTATCGTATTGCGGAAGTTTTAACTCTTGGAATAAAATACTCCATTGTATCTGGATTATTTCTTACACTAGGGTCTCTGGTGTGTTGATAGAGTGATCCTAAAAATTTGTATTTCACACGTCTATCCATATTTTCAAGAGGCACGGGTTGGAAGCCTGCTGACTTGCAGAAAGCTACATAAGCATAATAGGCTCCTTTAGCATTCCAATGGTGATCGGTACTAAAAAACATTTTTTCGTTAACGTGATTGTTCATTTCACCCAACACATCACTAAAAATAGCTCCATTGGTTAAACTATTACCAATTGCTTGAAGCGTTGCCCTATTCTTACCATTGTAATGTTTGTATTTCTCAGCAGGTATAAATGCTGAAGATAGCGGTGCCACACAAGAAAAAACTCGAGTCTTTGGTCCTAAATTAGCAGCATACTGGCTTACCATTTTTGCAAATACCCGACCCATTTTAGGACTTCCCCCGTTAAGTGGAAAAACACTTCCATCAAGAATAAGCATACTTCCTGAATAGGCCTCTTCAAAGTCATCGAGGAAATTCATATTGGTATCAAGAGGCATCCCTTCTTCATCAAAAGCTTCATTTTCTTTTTTTGATTTCTTTTGGGAAACAAAAATTTTCTCCTGATCCTTAAAATGCAGTCCTTTCTGATATTTCAACCAATCTGCGAACTCTACACATTTATCTCTTGCCGGAAAATGATCGTTGATATATAAATCTACACTATCAGCCCAGGATCCATTAATATATCCTTGCCATGTCAAATTTGGGAAAGTCGCTAATCTTCGTTTTTCATCTTCAGAAATTTCTTTAGGTGGAATTAGAAAAAATGAAGATAATCCTCCAGCGAGCATCAATAAAAATAATATGACATTAATCCGATGCATCAAAATCTAAAATAAATGAAAGGATTGTAGGTTGCATCAACAAGCATTACAGTGCACAATAGTAGCAACAAAACATTCATAAATGGTCTAGCATAGTGATTGAATGCACTAGCTTTAAGGTACACATTTGACTCTTTTTTGTAAATTTCATCCCAAGGAATACAAAGTAAAATGACCAAAATAAACCAAAAAAGATGTTCGATGAGATCTGTGTAAAAACCATCTCCAGATTGATATTTTGAGGCAAATAGCTTCACTACAAATTCCTTCAATTGTGCAAAATCTACAAAATAGAAAATTGCACGACTGAAAACAATTAAAATCAGTGTGTACAAGTGTCGAAGAAATCTTGGTGTTTTAGCGAGGTATTTTTCCAAAAGTTTCTCTATTATCATGAAACATCCAAAGTAAAATCCCCAAAGGACAAAATTCCAACTTGCCCCATGCCAGAAACCTGTAAGCAACCAAACGACCATAATATTTCTCAGCTGAAACTTTCTATTTCCTCCTAAAGGAATATAAACATAGTCTCTAAAGAATGTACCTAATGAAATATGCCATCTTTTATAAAAATCTGCTACCGAAATCGCGGCATATGGGTGTCTAAAATTTTCACCATAATGAAAACCAAACATTCTACCGAGGCCTATTGCCATATCAGAGTATCCTGAAAAATCAAAATAAATCTGAATGGAGAACATAATAATACCAAACCAAGCCTCAGCACTCGAAAGATCAGTAAAGCCATTTTCGAGATACTTCTGAACCAATTCACCCGCAACATTAGCGATGATCACTTTTTTGAATAAACCGAAACAAAATCTATTAATGCCAATGCTAATGTCCTCCCAATTCACAGATCTGCTTTTCAATTGCCCAGCAATTAGCTGGTAACGAACTATTGGGCCCGCAACGAGTTGATGAAAAACGCTTACAAAAAGCATGAAATTTAATAAACTTTTTTGCGCTTTCACCTCTCCCCTGTAGACATCAACACAATAGGAAATGGTTTGAAATGTGTAGAAGGAAATACCTATAGGTAAAGAATTCGTAGGTTTATCGAAAGGCAACTCAACGATGGCATTAATATTCTCCCAAATAAAGCCTCCGTATTTAAACGACATGAGTAAGGCAAGATTTCCAATAATAGAAACCCAAAGCATAATCTTTGCCTTATGAGTTCCATGCCATTTCTCAATGAGTAATCCATTGCCGTAGTCGAATAACGAACTAAAAAGCATCAGAACTATCCAAAGAGGTTCACCCCAAGCGTAAAATATGAATGAAAAAATTACAAGAGAAAGGTTCCGAAATGTCATATTTTTTGTGACATAATGGAAGAGCAAGCTCAAAGGCAGGAAAATATAAAGGAATGTTAAACTCGAAAATACCATGCTCAGTTGACTTTCACTTTGTTTTGTAGTTTATTCGGGTCGGCAAAATTAAAAAACTAATTTGGTTTTCAGACCAATAATTTTAGGAATATCAAGCTTTTTGGAATTCCGATTGATTGACCTATTTTGAATGGGTTTATATCAATTCGATTATTTCATTTTTTGGATTAAATAAGACCGTTGAAAAACAGGCTGGCAATTTAACCATTAAAAAATATTACGATTATTAAAAACTTGAATTTCAGATCCTTCAGCCAAAAATACTGAATCAGGTATTTGATTGTTCAAAAACTTAAAATCTTGCCCATACAAGGATGCAAAGTCAACATTAATAGAAAAAGAATTGACAGGATAAATTTGCCAACGTGGATGTTCGACGCGGTATTCTAAAGTTTTATTTTCTGATAATTTGGAATAACCCCAATAATGTTCTGTAATAAATTCCTCTTGACTCCCAATATGAATGGGATTTAAGATATTGGAGGCTTCAACCTGCAATGAATGCCAATTATCTTTTTTCCATTTGTATTCAACCTTCCAACCCTCGTTAATATCTTGCCATTCATGTTGCATAGGCATAGTCACATAATGTTCTTTGTATAGTTTATTGGCGATAAAACTTAACATGCATTTCGGAACAATTTCTCGAATAAATACTACCCCTCTTCTAGAAGCTTCTCCAACAATTTTTCTTTTCACATAAAATCGCAGATTTACTTCTTCAAAATTTACATGAAAAGAAACTTTTATCCCTTTTACTCTTGTATTGAGGAACATAAAACCAATGAGACTAACAAAACATTTTCCATTCCAAACATCCAATTCTGTATTAGCCGGAAGATATTTTTTTAAGATTTCAGGATCGATGGCATAATTTGCCATTATCAATTTGCGCCATTCAGCTTCAAGAAAAACCTTCACGCTACTCAATTTTCCACCGAATCGGTGGCGATTTTAGCGGAGAGCAAACACAGTGGAATACTTGGGCCGGGATGTACACTTCCGCCACAGAAATATAAATTTTTAATCCTTTTCGAAAAATTAGGGTGCCTCAAGAAAGCTGCAAACTTATTATTGGAACTGTTGCCATAAATGGCACCAAAAGCTGATCTCGTTCTATTTTCAATAACGCGGGGATCAAAAACCATTTCACAATCAATTAAAGGACGAATATCTGTTTTCAAAATTCGATTAACCTTTTGAATAACCGCTTCCCTAATCTCATCAATAAAAGTATCCCAATCTTGCCCTTGATTATTAGGAACATTTACAAATGAAAACCAATTTTCGCAACCTTCGGGTGCGTCACTGGTTGTATGCTTTGCTGTAATATTGATATAGATTGTTGGGTCGTGATATGGTGTTTTTGTTTCAAACATCGCCTTAAATTCTGCCTCATAATCATCTGCAAATAAAATATTGTGAAGATTCAATTCAGGAAATTGCTTCTTAATTCCCCAATAAAAAATGATTCCAGAACTTGATTTAGGTTGATCAAGAGTCTTTAGTGGCTTTTTTTCTTCGGGAATCAGTTTATGATAGGTATTGTAAACATCCATGTTGCTTACCACACAATCGAAAATTTCTTTTCCATGTTCAGTAACGATTCCTTTTGCAGTCTTTTGTTCAACAATTATCTGATTTACATGGGTGGAAAACCGAAATTCAACACCTATATCATGGGCAAGTTTAACCAGTGCTTTGGTTATCGAGTGCATCCCACCTTCTGGATAAAAAGCACCTCGATCGATTTCAACGTGAGAAATTACATTTAACGTAGCGGGTGCAACATAGGGATTTGAACCGTTGTAAGTTGCGTATCGGTTAAAAACCTGAACAAGCCTTTTATCTTTAAACTCCCGATTATTGGCATTATGCATGGAACTGAATGCTCCAATTTTACCAAAATGCAATAAGCCTTTTGCCACTGCTTTGGTGAAATAGTTTTTAGCTTTATGTAAAGAATTGTGTAAAAAAACTTCGTCTGTCAAATTGTACATGCGTTCCGTTTTTTTAAGATAATTCAAAACGGTTTGTTCATCATCATTGGTTTTAGAAGCCATTTCCTTGGCATATTGCTCTTTACCATTAAATCCATCTAGTACTGTTCCGTCCTCAAAAAAATAGCGGTAAACTGGGTCTAAGCGCTCGTACCTAAAATAATCTCTGGGATTTTTACCTGAAAGTTCAAACAACTCATCTGCAAAGTGTGGCATGGTAAAAACTGAGGGCCCCATATCGAAACGGTATCCATTCAAAGACTCTGTAGACAGTTTTCCTCCTGGAAATGAATTGGCTTCAAAAACTGTAGTTTGATATCCCTTGTTTTGCATTCTGATTGCAGCGGCTAAACCAGCAACACCAGATCCAATTACAGCACAAGTTTTAAAAGATATAGATTGCATTTGAGAAATTTAATTTTAAAACAAGAGAAATAATACAAATGTTCAGTTCGAGCTCAATCAAACCCTACCTGAAATGCGATTGGCAATTGATGAAATTCCCATCATAACAATAAAAAATACAATCAATTGAATAGCATTGGGTATAATTTCCAATATACCACCGTTTCTAAGATAAAGACTATAAAAACCTTCTAAGGACCAGTTTAAAGGTGATATAACACTCACATGACGCATCATTTCTGGCATGACATAGGTTGGGACTAAAATACCTCCAATAGCAGAAAGCAATAAAATTGAAAGTGAACCGGTTATCGCTCCTTGATGTTCACTTGAAGCAAGGGTACCAATCAATACTCCAAAACCTGTTGCTGCAAAGGCTGTACAAAGTGCTAAAAATAATACGGCAAACACACTCGAACCTAAATCCAATGGTGGAAGCCCTAGAAAAGGAAGTATAAAAATTCCAACCAACAACATCAATAGGAACTGAATGAAACATACCATAACATACACGATAATTTTTCCGTTCATGGATAAGATGTACGAGGTAGGCATTGTCTTCAAGCGAAAAGAACTGCCCTCCTTTTTCTCTTTCATGACATTATTTACCACTGAAATTACGATGAAAAACATTCCAAAAATTGTCCAAGCCGGAACGTTGTGCTGCACAGAATTGGGAACAGAAGATCCAATTTTTTCTGAACCGTATATCTCTTTGTAATTGATCATATCTACTTTTTTATAGGCTGTATTCGCAATTTTCCCATCCTCTGGAAGCAATGCGCCTATCTGATCTGAAAACGATTGAAACATGATTTGAGTCTTCGTCTCGGATATAAATGCATGAAGGCTACTGGTAACTGATGAAACAAAAGATTTCTTTGCCACTGGGTCAATGAATAAGGTAATATCAAACGAATCTACTTCATGTTCTTTGGTGTTTTCTCCATCCATTGCAACCGTCTCGTTCACAATATGCTCAACATTAGAACGAATTGCTTTTGTAGCATCTTTAGGAATTACAACGCCAATTATAAATCTTCCATTCGCAACTGCTTTTTGCGCACTTTCTTTTGTAGCTGGTTTGCCATCAATTGTTTCAGATAAGGTACATAATTCTGAATCCATTAATCCCTTTCTGATTGCCAAACCGAGAGAATCCTTATCCTCGTTAACCAGAACTACGGGAATTCCTTTTTCATTGATTGATTTAAAAGTGGCGTCTTGAATTAAAGTCATTACCAAAATGAGAAGGACTGGCATCAGAAATAAAATGGCCATTCCCATTTTGTCCCTAAACAATAACTTAGCCTCTTTAACAACTGCAGCTTTTAACTTATTCCACATCAATCCCTTAGTTTACGTTTTGTTAATGAAAGGAAAACATCTTCCAAATCTTTAGCTCCTTCGCAATTGCTTATGAGTTCCTTAGGTGAGCCAATAGTAAGAATAGTACCGTAATCAATAATCCCTATTTTTGAACAAAACTCTTCAGCTTCTTCCATATGATGTGAAGTGTAAATGACTGTCATTCCGGATTGGTTTAAATCTTTGAGATGTTCAATGATTACGTTTCTCGATTGCACATCTACACCAACAGTTGGTTCATCTAAAAATAAAATTTTGGGTTGATGAAGAATACTTGCAATAAGATTCACACGTCGCTTCATTCCACCGGAATAGGTCTCAACCTTTTTATCCGCAGCATTTAATAAACCAAATTTATCCAACCATTCGTTGATTTTTGATTTAGCAACCTTTGGCGAAACACCATACATTGCTGCATAAAAATTCAAATTTTCTCTTGCCGTTAAAGTTGGATACAAGGCTATGTCTTGGGGTACGACTCCAATAAGCTGTTTAATTGCATTGGCATTTCTATTCAAATCCAATCCATCAATGAGAATTTTTCCAGTTGAAGCTTGAACTACACCGCAAAGAATAGAAATCATTGTTGTTTTCCCAGCGCCATTTGGCCCGAGCAAACCAAAAACTTCATTTTCTAAAATATCAAAGTTGATATTGTTTAACGTCAACTGATCGGCATGCTTATACTGCTTGCTTAAATTTTGAATGGTAATTATCGGTTGGGTGGTCATGAATATTTATAAAGATTGATCCAATTTTTTGACCATCGTTAAGATTGTTGCTAAAGCTACTGTCTCTCCAGTTTCATCATAAACGTCAACCAAGAACTTAACTATACCTTTAGCAATATCTTCATCGTTCTTTTTTTCTTGATCTATTTTTTCTTTAACTGTAAAACGCACTCCTAGGGTAGCTCCAGGATAAACTGGTTTTGTGAATCGAGCTTCATCAATACCATAGTTTAACAATACCGGACCCTTTTTCGGATCCACGAATAAACCTGCTGCTTTCGACAAGACGAAATAACCGTGAGCAACTCTTCTCTCGAAAATGGTTCCTTCTAAAGATGTAGCATCCATATGCGCATAGAAATTGTCACCTGAAACATTGGCAAAATTAACGATATCAGCATCTGTGACTGTATGTTTATGCGTGAACACAGTTTCACCAACAACCAGTTCTTCAAAATGTTTTCTAAAGACATGTGGATTTGCCTCTGGCATTGCTGCTCCAACTTGAAATTGTTGGGTAATTTTCGTTATAGTTGTTGGATGTCCCTGAATAGCCGTACGTTGCAAATAATGCAAAACACCCCTTTTTCCTCCCATTTCTTCACCTCCACCGGCGCGACCAGGACCTCCATGGGTCAGAAGTGGCATAGGCGAGCCATGACCTGTACTTTCTTTAGCACAATCTTTATTTAGCACTAAAATTCTGCCATGCATTGTGGCTGCATTCACAACATATTCAGTTGCTTCCTTATCACAGGGTGTAACAATAGAGGATACCAAAGAACCTTTCCCCATTTTTGCCAATTCAATGGCTTCGTCAAGCGTTTTATATGGCATTATGGTTGAAACCGGTCCAAATGCTTCGATTTCATGAACATCGGTCAAATTAAATGGATCATTATTTCGGAACAAAATTGGCGAAAAGAATGCTCCTTTTTGCGCATCTGCCCCATATACATCTACATGATTGATATCACCATAAACGACTTTTTGAGTTTTCGCCAATAGCTCAACATTTTCTCTTACACGATCAACTTGTAAGTGTGTTGCCAAAGCACCCATGCGAACACCTTCAGCTTTTGGATCTCCCACTTTTGTTGTAGCCAAGCGTGCAGCAATTGCTTTTTCAACTTCATCAATTAGGTTCTCTGGAACAATAATTCTTCGAACTGCAGTACATTTCTGACCTGCCTTAATGGTTATTTCTTTAACAGTTTCTTTGATAAACAAATCAAATTCCTCTGTTCCGAGGACAGCTTTTTCTCCAAGTATTGTGGCATTCAGTGAATCAGCTTCTAAGTTGAAAGGAACACTTTCCTGGGCAAATTGAGGAAGTGATTTCAGCATCTTTCCTGTTTTTGCGCTTCCTGTAAATGTTACGACATCCTGACAGCCAACATGATCAATAATCCCCCTACCTAATCCACAAACCAATTGCAAAGCACCTTCTGGCAGAATTTTAGAATCGATGATATCCCTAACCATTACTTCAGTCAGAAAACAAGTAAATTCTGATGGTTTGACAATAGCAGGAACTCCAGCCATAAGATTAACCGCAATCTTTTCTAGCATCCCCCATATTGGAAAATTGAATGCGTTAATATGAATAGCAACACCTTCTTTAGGCACCATGATATGATGACCAATAAAGGTTCCATTCTTTGAGAGAGGTGCAGCAGTTCCATCAACATAATATGGTAAATCAGGAAATTGACGTCTTAAAGAAGCGTTGGCGAAAAGATTTCCTATCCCACCTTCGATATCTATCCAAGAATCTACTTTTGTTGCACCAGTCCAATAGGAAACGGCATAATATTTTTCTTTTTGGGTCATGAGGAACAAAGCAAGTGCTTTCAACATCCTTCCTCTTTCCTGGAAAGTCATTTTTCTCAAAGCATATCCACCTGTTTTCTTTCCATATTCAAGAATAGCTTGATAATCCAATCCGGCACTTGAAACTGCGCCAATTAAATCTCCCGTAATGGCGTTGTAAAGATTGGTTTCCACACCTTCACCATCCATCCATTTTCCTAACACGTAATTTTGATAACGTTGCATTTTTCAATGTTTAAAGTTTAAAATTAAAGAATGTAGCGGAATAAGGGCGTATAAAAGTCCGGAATAAAAGCAGAATTGAATAATCTATGGAAGAACAAAACAGCTCTAAGAAAAAATTAAATCCATTTTTGTAATCGAAAGTTTATAATTTAAGGCAACCATTTGTTTGATAATGAATCGAATCATCATAATTGTCATTTTCTTCTTTAGCTATTTAGCTCAAGGTCAAAATAACCTTAGTCAACTCATTGATAACGGATTTAACCCACAAATTTCAGTCAATACAAGGATAAAAGACTTGCATTTAGCAGCGGATCTAATAACCAATACCAATCCTGACAGTTCTTATATTCTTTTAGATTTTTCACTTTCGTTAATCTCCAAGTCAAGCAACGCAGAATTTCTGCAATCCAATCATTTGATACGTGCTAAAACATTTCTTATTCAAGGAGTTTATACAAAAGCGTTAGATTTTGCGCAAAAGTCTTTATTGCTCTCCGAAAAATTGAATAATAAGCGCCTTATTGCTGATTGCTATAGTGTAATTGGTCAAATCTATGAACGACAGGAAAACAACGCAAAAGCTACTGAATACCACGAAAAAGGATTAAGCATTAATCGATCACTGGGAGATTCTTTGCGCATTTCGACCTCTCTTAGTTTGTTGGGAAACATCTATGGAGCAACAAAAAAATTTGAGATCGCTCATAAGTTTTATCGTGAAAGTTTAAGTTACATTGATATCAAGACGCATCCTGAACAAGCAGGAATTGCATATGGCAACATCGGTTATGTAAATTATGAACAAGGAATTGTGGCGATAAAAGATAAAAAGAATGGAGCATCGGACTTCTTCTCTCAAGCCTTGGAAGCATCACAAAAAGCAAAATCAATTTTTCAATCCATTAACAATAGGAGATTCCAAATTATAGCTGAATTAAATATTGGATTGGTTTATAACGAACTGAAGGACTTTACTACAGCAAAAAAATGGTGTTTATCCGCTTATAATACTGCTACTGATTTGAAAATCCCCCCGTTGGAAAGGGATGCCTGTGAATGCCTATACAAAAGCACCAAAGCTATTGGAAATTATGATGAGGCATTGGGCTATTTTGAGGTCTACAACAACTTGAGTGACTCCATTGAAAACATTGATAATGAGCGATCTATGGTGGAAAAAGAGCTGAATTTCAATTATGAAAAAGAACAATTAGCCGACAGTCTTCAGTATGCTCAAAAGGAAATACTTGCTGAGTCTAGAATTCAAAAACAGCAAGTTGGACTCCTATTTTCAATCGGTATATTGTTGCTATTTATTGTGCTCATAATTGTAGTTGTTCGTGGCAAAAAGAGATCTGACGAATTGTTGTTGAATATTCTTCCCTATGAAACTGCGCAAGAACTGAAACAAAAAGGTCAAGCAGAAACCAAGAATTTCGAAAATGTAACCGTCCTATTTACCGACTTTAAAGGATTCACAAGCATTTCTGAATCACTCACCCCAAAAGAATTAATTACAGAAATTGATACTTGTTTCAAAGGTATTGACCGTATCATGGTAAAATATGGAATTGAAAAAATCAAAACCATAGGAGACGCATACATGGCTGCAGGTGGACTTCCCAAAGAAAATACTAGCCATCCTATTGATGTTGTTTTGGCAGCTGAAGATATACTGACCTTTATGGCCCAACTAAAGCAAGAACGCATCGAAAAGAATTTACCATTTTTTGAAATCCGAATTGGAATACACTCAGGACCTGTAATAGCAGGAATTGTAGGAATAAAGAAATTCTCATATGATATTTGGGGTGATACAGTGAATACCGCTTCTCGCATGGAAAGTAGCGGTGAGATTAATAAAATAAATATCTCAGGAAATACATATGAGTTAATTAAAAGTCACTACCATTGCGAGTATCGTGGAAAAATCGAAGCGAAAAACAAAGGGAAAATTGACATGTATTTTCTCGACAAGAGAATTGCCTAATAACAATTTTACACAAATACAAATTCCTCCTCGTGATTGCTAATGTAGTCGAGTAAATCCATAACTTCTTGTAAATCTGTTGATGTGACCAATTTCAATCTGAACTCTTTGAAATGTGAAATACCTTTAAAATAATTGGTATAATGACGCTTCATTTCAGCTATTCCCAAAGATTCACCCTTCCAATTTACAGACATTTGTAGGTGATCGCGTGCTGCTGCTACACGATCTTTCAAACTAGGAACTGGCAAATGTGTTCCTGTTTTAATAAAATGCTTGACTTCATTAAAAAACCAAGGATAACCAATAGAAGCACGGCCAATCATTATTCCATCTACACCATATCGATTCTTATATTCAACAGCTTTATCAGGCGAATCTATATCTCCATTACCAAAGATAGGAATGCGCATTCGAGAATTGTTTTTGACCTCACCAATTAATGTCCAATCGGCATCTCCTTTATACAATTGCACACGCGTTCTTCCATGGATTGAAATGGCCTCTACACCAACATCTTGTAATTTTTCTGCAGTGCTGACTACAAATTTGGATTTATCGTCCCAACCCAGTCTGGTTTTAACTGTAACGGGCAGATTGGTTGTTCTTACAATTTCGTCGGTCATTTTAATCAGCTTTGGAATGTCTTGCAACATACCAGCACCTGCGCCTTTGCAGGTTACTTTTTTAACGGGACAACCGAAATTAATATCGATGATATCTGGATTTGTTTTTTCAATAATTCGAGTAGCCTCTTTCATGCTTTCAATATCGTGTCCGAATATTTGAATTCCCACTGGGCGCTCATATTCATAAATGTCCATTTTTTGAACACTTTTAGCAGCATCACGAATTAAACCTTCAGATGATATAAATTCGGTGTACATCAAATCGGCACCATGTTTTTTGCATAAGGCTCTGAAAGGCGGATCGCTAACATCCTCCATCGGAGCGAGCAGCAGAGGAAAATCGCCAAGTTCTATGTTACGAATTTTGACCATTTATTAAACCCTTATTTCTTCACAAATTTGGTAAGAATAACAATTGATTGCCCTTCAATCTTTCCTTCGATTTGTTCAGGGTTGTCATGAACCAAACGAATATTTCGAACTGCAGTTCCGCGTTTAGCTGAAAAATTGGCTCCTTTTACATCAAGTTCTTTTATCAGTGTTACAGTGTCGCCATTTTGTAATACTGCACCATTACTGTCTAAATGAATAACTTGCTCTATATGATTTGAGGTTTGAGGATCTGCATCAGCCCACTTTTGTAATTCATCATCAAAATAAATCATTTCAAGGAGTTCTCTGCTCCAATCTTGGTCTATCTTATTCAATATTCGCCACGAAAAGACTTTAACAGCATCGTATTCGCTCCAAATGCTTTCGTTTAAACAACGCCAATGCTGTACATCCAGAATTTCTTCGGTAAACGCCGTATTATTGCATTTCTCACAAAGGACTATACCGCTATCAAAAACCTTAGTTTCTGGCTCTAGATGAACAATTTTAAGTTCCAATTGCGACTTGCACAATTCACAAGAATTGCCGCTTCGTTCTAAATAATTATGACTCACAAAAAATTAATTAGCTAAGTATTTATCTAAAGTCAAATGCAATCCCATTCCTCGAAGTTCTTGACCTTTTGCTACTATTTGCCCTTCGCCATCAATTAGAAAGGCTGAGGGAATTGAATATACTTGATACAACGTTGATATTTTACCTTCTTTATCCCAGCCATGGTATTTCCAAGTTAATTTATCGGTTGCAATCGCATCTTTCCATGCTTGTTCGTTTCTATCCAATGAAACACTAAAAACTTCAAATCCTTTTGCATTTTGAAACTTAGATTTATGATACTTTTCATAAGCCTCCACCACATTTGGATTTTCATTTCTGCATGGACCGCACCAAGAAGCCCAAAAATCCACAAGGACCATTTTTCCTTTTAATTTGGAAAGTTTAATGGTTTTACCTTTTGGATTGACCAATTCAATTTCAGGTGCTTCTTCACTTTGCTGTCCTTTGTTTACAAATTGAGATGTATCGTTTTTAGATAAAGATTTAAAAGCGAAAACGAGCCCAACAAAAAGTACTGCTAAGAATAAAACAACCTTTCTCATCCTATTCTTCTAATGTCAGCGCCAAGATTATTCAGACGTATTTCAATATCTTGGTAACCACGATCAATTTGTTCAATATTATGAATAACGCTTTTGCCTTTTGCAGACAGCGCAGCAATAAGCAGTGAAACACCTGCTCTGATATCAGGAGAGGTCATTTGAATACCCTTTAATGAATGTTGTTTATTCAAACCGATAACTGTAGCTCTGTGCGGATCACAAAGGATAATTTGTGCTCCCATATCTATCAACTTGTCTACAAAGAATAAACGTGATTCAAACATTTTTTGATGAATAAGAACAGAACCTTTTGCTTGAGTAGCAACGACCAAAACGATTGAAAGTAAATCCGGTGTAAATCCTGGCCAAGGTGCATCTGCTATTGTTAAAATGGAGCCATCAATGAAAGTATCGATTTCATAATGCTCCTGAGCTGGAATGTAAATATCGTCGTTACGT
Organism: Flavobacteriales bacterium; assembly: GCA_947475275.1. Lineage (GTDB taxonomy): Bacteria > Bacteroidota > Bacteroidia > Flavobacteriales_D > Crocinitomicaceae > M0103. Next base: position 37,481 of record CANJNE010000001.1, read on the forward strand.
CTTTCTAACTTAATCCCTAATTTACGGAAGACGGAAGGAATAATTCCAAGATTATCCCAACTAACATCCTTTATAGTGATTTCTGAACCTGTCATTGCGGCCAAACCAATAAAACTTCCAATTTCAATCATATCAGGTAGAATCCTATGGTAGCAACCACTTAATTCTTTTACACCTTCGATATGCAACATATTAGAACCAATTCCCTCAATTTTCGCCCCCATTGAATTGAGCATTTTACATAGCTGTTGCAGGTAAGGTTCGCAAGCTGCATTATAAATTGTAGTTTTTCCTTCAGCCATAACAGCTGCCATAACAATATTTGCTGTACCTGTTACTGAAGCTTCGTCAAGGTGCAAATAGGTTCCTTTAAGTTTTTTTGATTCTATTGAATAAAAATGTTCTCCAGCATCATAATTGAATTTGGCACCTAACATCATAAATCCTTCGAAATGGGTATCCAACCTTCTTCTCCCAATTTTGTCCCCACCTGGTTTAGGAATAAAACCTTTTCCAAATCTTGCGAGTAAAGGCCCAACAATCATGATTGAACCTCTTAACGCTCCTGCACGCTTTTTAAAATCCTCCGTTTCAAGATATTTCAGATCGATATCTTTAGCTTGAAAAATGAAAGTCCCTTTTTCAACTTTTTCAATTTTCACCCCCATTGTTTGCAAGAGGTTCATCAATTTATTTACATCGATGATATCCGGAACATTGGAAATGGTTACCTTTTCAGAAGTCAACAAAGGCGCACATAACACCTGTAAAGCTTCGTTTTTTGCACCTTGAGGGATCAATTCACCTTTAAGAGGTTTACCTCCATGAATTTCAAATGAGGCCATTATAGCGGTTTTTTAAATTTTTTCTTTTTGTTTTGTTTGAAGCCCGGCTTGTTTCTTTTTCCGTGACCTTGAGACATTCCCATAGATTTTAACAAGGTGTTTGTTGCAACCAATTCATCTGGATTATCCAACACCAATTCTCCTTTAGAAAGCTCTTTAAGTTGATCAGCAATCACGTTATTTTCAACTGCATCGTTATTGTGTGCCAAAAACTGAACTTTCATGAAATTGGCCATAGTGCTTTTTAAATATTCTTTTTCTTTGGCATCAGTTACAGCTCTAGAATTTTCCAAGATTTTTTGTGTGTAGCTTCCATAATGACCATACCTAATATTCCTTTTGGGATATTCCATAATTTGAGGTTTTTCATTAAGCACTTCTTGTCTTGGGATTTCATAAGGTGATTCTACGTCCAATTGGAAATCCGACATTACAAATAAATGGGTCCAAAGTTTATGACGATAATCATCTACATCACGTAAATGGGGATTTAGCTGACCCATTACCTCGATGATAGCTTGCGCTGCTCGGTTTCTTTCAGCTTTATCGGCGATCTCCATGGCATGACGAATCATATTCTGCACATTTCTTCCGTATTCTGGAAGAATCAACTTCTCCCTAGTGGTATTATACTCCATTCTTCAATTAATTTTGCTCTAACTTATTCGACAAGGCATTGTTATATAAACTTTTAACTTCTGTGATGAAACCAAAATGCTCATCATCTACCATCAATTTTCCTTTGGTAACATGACCAAGAAGCGTAAAACTTACCCCTGCGTCAACCATAAATTCAAGAAATTCTGATTCTTTATCTTCATTTACGCTAATAATTGCTCTTCCCTGACCTTCACCAAAAAGAAATGCATCTTCACGAATTTCAGAGTCAGTTACAATATCAAAACCTAAATTTCTCGGAATTGACATTTCCACAAGTGCAACATAAATTCCACCATCGGAAACATCATGAACGGCATTCACCAACTCGTGTTTTATTAATCCTTTCAAGACGTGCTGCATGGCGTATTCCTCATCCAAATTGAAATATGGAGCAGGTGAAGCTTTGACGCCATGATAGCTTGTTAAGTATTCAGATGAAGCGATATCGTTTTTGGATTCACCAATTACAAAAATCAGATCTCCCTTTTGTTTGAAATCGAGGGTCATCATCGTATCCTTATCTTCAATTATTCCAATCATACCAATGGTGGGAGTTGGAAAAACTGGAACTTCAACACCATTGGTTGAAGTTTGATTATAAAAAGAGACATTACCACCAGTAACTGGCGTCTCAAATTTCAAACAAGCCGCAGACATTCCTTTTATTGCACCTACAAATTGCCAATACGACTCAGGGTTATATGGATTACCGAAATTTAAACAATTGGTAATAGCACTAGGTTCACCTCCTGAACATACGATATTTCTTGCTGCTTCAGATACTGCTATCATGGTTCCAACTTCCGGATCTGCATGAACATATCTAGAATTACAATCAACAGTCATTGCTAATGCTTTGGAGGTTCCTTTAATATTCACGACTCCAGCATCTGATGGCTTATTGGTGGTCATCGTTTTTGTACCCACCATAGAATCGTATTGTTCATAAACCCATCTTTTTGATGCAATATTTGGAAATTGAATCAACTTATGGGCAACCTCTTTCAAATCACTCGGTTGGGATATTTGATCAATGTCAAATTTTTTATATTCTTGAAAATAAGCTGGCTCACGATATTCTCTTTCATATTGTGGAGCTCCACCTCCCAAAACCAAGGATTGTGCAGGAACATCTCCAACAAGCTCACCATCCATGAAATAACGGACACGATCCGAAGCAGTAACTTCACCTATTTGCTCGGCATGAAGATCCCATTTATCAAAAATTTGTTTTACTATTTGTTCTTGTCCTTTGGCAACAACTACGAGCATTCTTTCTTGAGATTCAGATAGTAATATTTCATACGGTAACATATTGGCTTGACGCGTTGGAACGCGATCAAGATGAATATCCATACCTACATTTCCTGCTGCACTCATCTCACAAGTTGAACAAGTAATTCCCGCCGCACCCATATCTTGCATTCCACGTATCGCATCGGTTTGCGCCAATTCCATAGTTGCTTCAAGTAATAATTTTTCCATGAAAGGATCACCGACTTGTACTGAAGGTAAATCATTAGCAGAGTCCTCTGTAATGTCTTTAGATGCAAATGCTGCACCTGCAATTCCGTCTTTTCCTGTAGCTGAGCCAACAATAAAAACAGGATTACCAGGACCTTGAGCTTTCGATGAAATTATCTTTTTAACATCTACAATTCCAGCTGAAAATGCATTCACCAATGGATTCGTATTGTAAGAATCATCAAAAAACACTTCACCTCCAACGATTGGAATACCGAAAGCATTTCCATAATCGCCAATTCCTTTGGTCACACCACGAACCAACCATTTTGTGCGATCATTATCAATATTTCCAAATCTTAGAGAATTCAATTGAGCAATTGGTCTTGCGCCCATTGTAAAAATATCTCTATTTATTCCACCAACACCCGTAGCCGCACCTTGGTATGGTTCAAGGGCACTTGGATGATTGTGAGACTCTATTTTAAAGACACAACCAAGGCCATCTCCAATATCTACAATACCAGCATTTTCTTCTCCGGCTTTGACTAGCATGTGTGGACCTTCTTTAGGTAATTTTTTCAACCAAAGTATACTGTTTTTGTAGGAACAGTGCTCGGACCACATAACTGAGTATACAGCCGTTTCCGTAAAGTTAGGAATTCTGCCCAAAATGGTTTTAATCATTGAGAACTCATCTTCTCTCAATCCTAATTCTATCGCCTGTTCTAAAGTAGCTTCTTTTGATTGTGTGATTGTCATCGTTTATACTCGATTAATTTGAATCAAAAGTAACGAATTTTCCTTGAAATTTTAAATTCATATTATTATAGAGATGACAAGAAAAAATAACAACAATATTCTTTTTAAGTTACTTAAATTCATTAAATTGCACGAAATTATACTGAACTACAATGATGTTTTCAAGGCTGATCTTGATTTTTGCTGTATCTTTTTTTTATCAAACCATTTGTTCACAAATAGTTGTAGTAGATAATTGTTTGTTTTCATGTACTGCAGGATCTGTAGTTTTTTCAAATGGTGGAATAGAAATTAGAAATAACTCCCAACTGAACAATGAAGGCAGTATTACTGTAACTAAAAATTCAACTTTTCCTCAAAACGGCAACTTTACATTTAATTCCAACTCAGTCATTTCAGGAAACGGTAATTATAAAATTGAACAAGATTGGGTAAATGACGCACAATTTAATTGTGGAACAAGTACCGTTGAATTATTTGGAAACACACAACAATTAATTAAGTCGAATTCAAACGTATCAACAACATTCAACAACCTTAATTTAACTGGGTTTGGTTCAATAAATGATAGAAAAAAGACTTTAGTTTCTTGCGATGTTTTTATCAGTAACAATGGTATTCTAAACATTAACGATAGAGAATTAGAAACCCAAGCCAATTCAGTTACTGTAAATAACAATTCATTTAATGCAGTCAACAATAGTATTATTTTCGGGCAAGAGGGTTTCGTAAGTAGCATTCAACCCGGGACATTCAATAGAAAAACCAATTCCACGTCATCTTATTTATTTCCCGTAGGTTCAAGTGATGGCATATTGAGATATAGACCTGTTGTGATCGCACCATCATCTGCAAACAATAATGAATTTGGTTTAAGAATGAACAATTACGATGCTAACTTGGATGGTTATAATAGAACTATAACTGATGGAACCATCAACGCTGCCAATTCTTTATTTTTTCACTCAATAGTTCAGAACTTGGGCACTGACAATGTTGATTTAAGTATTTTTTATTCGAGTATCGATGATGGCACATGGAGTGCATCGGCAAATTGGGATAATAGTTGGAATACTGTGCAAGGCTCAAATTCCTTAATATCGCCTAACTATTCAGAAATAATTGCCAATTCATGGAATATTAAAAATTTCCCTGATCCATATATCATTGTAAATCTTGAAGAACAACTTGAAATACCAAATATTTTTACTCCTAATGAGGATGGGGATAATGATGTCTTTTTAATAGATTCAAAAAATATTTCAGCCTTCAATATCACAATTGTCAACAGATGGGGTCAAGTTGTTTTTGAATCAAACGATATTAATACTTCCTGGGATGGCACATGGAATAACAATATGTGTACCGAGGGCACCTATTTTTATGTCATTACTGGTAACTATATAAGTAATCAGGAATTTAAAAAACAAGGGTTCCTACAATTGGAATACTAAAATTTAGAACTATGAAAAATTTGGTTTTTGCAGCAATTTTTGGATGCATTTTAACATCAAGTTATACATTATCCCAAAATAATGTAGGTATTGGAACCACGACTCCAGATCCGAGTTCTTTGGTTGATATGACCGCAACTGATAAAGGTATGTTGGTTCCCAGAATGACAACGGCACAAAGACTAGCAATAGTAAATCCTGCAAATGCCTTGTTGGTTTATGACACTGATTTACAGTGCTTTTATTTCTATGAATTGACGAGCGCTACATGGTTAAATCTTTGTCAAGCTGGACCTGCTGGTGCAACAGGAGCACAAGGGCCTGCTGGACCTCAAGGACCTGCCGGAGCAAATGGGGCTGCAGGAGCAGCTGGTCCTGCCGGACCACAAGGAGCAGCTGGTGCCACAGGAGCAGCCGGACCCGCTGGGCCTACAGGACCTCAAGGACCCGCTGGAGCAACTGGTGCCGCAGGAGCAGCCGGACCCGCTGGGCCTGCAGGACCTCAAGGAGCAACTGGAGCAGCTGGAGCAACTGGAGCCGCTGGGCCAGCCGGAATAAATGGAACTAATGGTATTAATTGTTGGGATTCTAATGGAAATGGTTTGAATGACCCATTGGAGGACATTAACATTGATGGATTTTTTAACGGCTTAGATTGTATAGGTGCTACAGGGCCTACTGGCGCAACTGGTCCTCAAGGTATCGCTGGGCCTGCTGGAGCAACTGGACCCGTTGGACCTCAAGGACCTGCAGGAGCAGTTGGACCTACCGGAGCGACAGGGCCTGCTGGAATAGCTGGACCAACTGGGGCGACGGGACCTGCAGGAGTAGCTGGACCTACCGGTGCGACGGGACCTGCTGGAGTAGCTGGACCTACTGGGGCGACTGGAGCAACAGGGCCACAAGGACCTAGTGGCGTTATCAATCGTTACCATGCATATGGCACAGCTGGCAGATTAGCTGTCGCAACAAATGTTGCCACTGTTCAACCTGGACTTTCTCAGACCTTCAATTTAACAGCTCCTGCAACTGTTATTATTTGGGCAACAATTGGAGGTAGAACTACACTAACAACAAGTGGTAATTATGCTACGGTTGATATGATCTTGTATTTAAATGGAGCTTTTCTTCCAACTGGTGGATGGAATAGATTTACTATTACCAATCCAACGGCGGCAAATGCATTTAATACCGGTGCAATAAACACTATGATAAGTTTGCCGGCTGGCACGCACACAATAGATTTAAGAACTGCAAGACTAAATGGGAATTCTCCTGTTGACATAGGTGGAAATGCAGTTACTGATGTAAATCCTGGTGAGTTAACAATTTTAATTCTTCAATAATTGATTCATGAAAACCATTTTATTCAGTACATTGTTTTTTACGTGTTCAAATTTATTCGGACAACAGCTTCAGAGTAATTCTAGAGAATTTAAATTGGAACCTGTATCAGGTGCAGTGAATTCAATCGAATTGAATGAAGAAACGGAAACTTTAACTACAAAAATTCCAAAAGAAAAAAGAAGAAGAAAAGTTAAAAATGAAGTTCCAATTAGTATAAACAATTCAGAACCTGTTTCAACTGGAAAATCCAAACAGTAGTTGTTGATTTTAGAATTTTGCTGGAATTGAAGGTATATTTGAAGTAACTAATTTATCGATAGACTTATCGTGAAATCTATTCACCTAACTTAACTCTAATTCCAAAAGAAGAATTAAAAATCCAATTCGTAATGTTTTCTGCTGGCTTTGAATCAAAAAAAGTATTGAATTCAAATTTGAAATCGGTTCGCGACCCTATAGAGAAAGTCAAAGTATATTGCCCCATGAATCTGTAGTCTTTGAAATCATTCCAAACCGGTTGATAATAGGTTACGGCAGTAAAAGAAGTTGTAGATGTCGGATTGAAATACCAAGATATATAATTGCTCCATCGAATGTCTTCAATTTTCAACGCTGACGATTGAATTTCTTCGTATTCATAAAAAGTTGAAGTGCCTGCAAAAATTCTATAACCATTTTTATCTAATGCTTTGACTCGAATACCTGTTCCTAATAAAGTACGCAGTCTTTGATCAAGCAATTGATTGTATTGCACTTGCGCATAACTTTCCCATTTCCATGGACTTTTCTTCGTTGCATTTTTTTTATTCAAGCGATAAGCATAGCGAAAATGTGCCATACCGGAGTTGGCATAAACCCTATCTGCTCCCTTTGAATAAAACCAGTCAGTAAGAAATAGGTAATAATGTCGTAATGTTTTGTATTGTACTCGAGGCCGAAATGAAGCATTAAGTAATAAATCCTTATTATCTATTATAGAAAATCCAGCATCAAAAGCACCGCTCCAACCCATGGTGTCGTCGTAAATCCTTCTGTTTTCAATATTTACAACTTGCCCTGATAAACCTCCAATGTGGAATAAATAAATAAATGTGATAAAAACTAAATTTTTCATCTTTTGGAATTTCTATAAAGCAATAAAGCAATAAAACCAAAAAGCACATTAGGAACCCAAACTGCTATATAAGATGGGAAACCTACCTTAATTGCCGCTACCGTTGTCACCTTCATTGCAAATATATATATGAAAATAATTCCCAAACCAATAGCTATACTAACTCCAATTCCTCCTCTTTTTTTCTTGGAGGATACTGCTACACCAATAATTGTTAATACATAAGCCGCAAAAGGATATGACGATCTTTGATAAAGTTCAATTTCATAAACCGACACATTACCCGAACCTTTTTGCTTCTCGCGATCAATAAACTTTTTTAATTCCTCATAATCCATGGCTTCTGCGGCATTGATTCTTCTTGTCATTTCATCTGCACGAAAATTAAAAACGGTGTCCTTTTGTTTTCCTTCAATCAAAATATCTTTTGGGTAACCTACTTTTCTTATGTAATAATCGGTTAGCTTCCAATTATCTGTATTGGGTTCATTATATGCAGTGCGGGCCTTTAAGAATGAAATGAGTTTTTTATTTTCGGCATCCCATTGTTCAATCACAAAATCATTTATCAATTCCTCGTCAGAATAAAATGAAGAAAAATAAACAATTTGATTTCCTGGGTATTCAGCATGATAATCTTCAACCGCAAAAGATTCTCTATAAAAATTCTCCTCAAATTGCAAGCGAACCTTATTGGATTTAGGCAATATGAAATGATTCATAAAAAGTGACAATAACATCAAAATTGTTGCGCCAATGAGATAAGGCCGAAGAAATCTAATAAAAGATCTTCCACTATTCCAAATTGGTATTATCTCGCTATTCTGAGCCATTTTGGCCGTAAACCAAATAACTGACACAAATATGATTAAAGAAGAAAATAGGTTTCCGTAATAGAGAATGAAATTCAAATAGTAATCAAATACAATGGCACCCAGAGGGGCATCATTATTAATAAATTCACTCAAACGTTCAGATAAATCAAAAACTACAGCCAGTAGCATGATTACCCCCATCATAAAGAAGAATGTCTTCAGGAATTTCTTTATTATGTAACGGTCAATGATGGTTAGCATGTTACTATAAACGGTTCTTTAACTTCGGTATTATTTGCTGCTTCCAAGTTGAAAAATTTCCTGATTTAATTTGATTTCTTGCCTCTCCAACCAACCAAAGATAAAACCCAAGATTGTGAATGGTAGCAATTTGAATTCCCAGATTTTCTTTTGCTTTAATTAAATGTCTCAAATAAGCTTTTGTATAAACCTTATCAACGTATGTAGTTCCATGAACATCCAATGGTGAAAAATCTTTAGCCCATTTTTCATTTTTAATATTAATTATCCCTTCTGAAGTGAACAACATTCCGTGTCTTGCATTTCTACTTGGCATCACGCAATCAAACATATCTACTCCAAGTGCTATGCATTCCAACAAATTAACGGGAGTTCCAACACCCATCAAATACCTTGGTTTATCTTCAGGTAAAACGCTACAGACCAATTCCGTCATTGCATACAATTCTTCTTCTGGTTCCCCTACAGACAATCCTCCTATTGCATTCCCACTAGCATTAGTTCCTGCAATATATTCGGCAGATTCAATTCGCAAATCCTTGTAAGTACTTCCTTGAACAATAGGAAACAGTGTTTGCTCATGACCATACAAATTTGATGTTTCCTTCATTCTATTGATACAACGATCTAACCATCGATGCGTCATGTGCATTGAATTCTTGGCATATCGATAATCACAAGGATATGGCGTACATTCATCAAAAGCCATTATGATATCAGCTCCAATCGTTCTTTGAATGTCTATTGCCCTTTCCGGTGTAAAGTAATGGTAACTTCCGTCCAAATGAGATTGAAATTTAACCCCCTCTTCTTGAATTTTTCGCGTCCCCGAAAGCGAATACACCTGATACCCACCACTATCTGTTAAAAGAGGTCGTTCCCAACCGATAAACTGATGCAAACCACCAGCTGCTGAAATGACATCCAAACCAGGTCTCAAATATAAATGATAAGTATTTCCCAAGATAATTTGAGCATTTATATCTTCCCTAAGTTCTTGTTGATGTACCCCTTTAACTGTTCCAGCGGTACCCACGGGCATAAAAATTGGCGTTTCAATAACACCATGGTCAGTATGCAAAAGTCCAGTTCGAGCTTTGCTCTGCAAATCTTTTTGAAGTATATCAAAGTGCATAAGATTGTTGAAAAAATCAGTTAACAAAGATACATGTATTTCCTTAAGCGCCCCATCTTTGTATTCAAGCTTTACAAGAAATGCATTTTTTACCCGTATTTGATTTAAACATCAAAACGTTTATTTTTATTTTACTTGCTATCACTGCTCTAATTCAGCTATTGTATACTTTTTTTATACATGCAAGACTTGCATTTTATAGAAAAACAACATCTTTAAATGAAACAAATTGGGCATCGGTATCCATAATTATCGCTGCAAGAAATGAAAGCGATAATCTATATGAAAACCTACCTTTAATTCTCGACCAAGATTATCCAGAATTTGAAGTAATTGTAGTAAACCATCAATCAACTGATGATTCCTCATACCTATTGAATGCATACGCCAGGCAATTTCCTAATTTAAAAATTATAGAGGTTGCGAAAAGCAATCATCTGAAGCCGGGAAAAAAGCTCCCAATTACAATTGGTATAAAAGGTGCAAAATATGATTACATAGTATTAACTGATGCTGATTGTAAACCAAATTCTAGAAACTGGTTAAAACATATTTCACATAATTTAATGAGCGGTAAAGAATTAGTTATAGGATATAGCCCATATGTCCGAAAAAAGGGATTTCTCAATAAGCTTATTAGGTTTGACACTACTTGGATAGGAATGAATTATTTATCAATGGCATTGGCTCGAAATCCATACATGAGTGTCGGAAGAAACTTAGCATATACTAAAAATCTTTTTGAATCTGTTAAAGGATTTAAATCACATTACGCAATCCCATCTGGCGATGATGACCTGTTTGTTCAGGATGCAGCAAAAAACAATAATTACGCTATTTGTTTGAATAGCGAATCTTTTACTATTTCCGAACCCCACGAAACTTTTTCTGGGTGGGTAAGGCAGAAAACTAGACATTTCTCTACCTCTAACCATTACAAGGTTTTCAAAAGGTTGTTGTTAGGAATATATCCACTCACCCTGCTAATCATGTACTTTTCCTTTATTATTTTGTTATGTGATATAGAGTTTAGATGGCTTGCATTAAGCTTGTTTCTATTCACAACAATAATAAAATGGTGGATTCAAGGCAGATGTTTAAAAAAGCTAGAGGGTAATAGGTTTATACCATATTTACCTTTTTGGGATTTGTTTTATGCTTTGATACTACCAATTTTGTTTTATACAACAGATAAAAAGGAAACGGTTAAATGGTAGAAACAGAGCACTTATCAGACAAAGCAAAATATGATTTAACCCTTGTAGAATCCGCGAAATTAGGAAATCAAGCTGCTTATGCTGAACTCATGGACCGTTATAGGGAATCTATTTATTACATGATGTTTAAAATGGTTAAACATTCTGATGATGCAGATGATCTTACCATTGAAGCCTTCGGAAAAGCATTCAGTCGCTTGGAACAATATTCCCCAAGTTTTGCTTTCAGCACATGGTTATTTAAAATTGCTTCAAATAATTGTATAGATTTCATCCGTAAAAAAAGGATTAAAGTTACTTCGATGGATACCGGCTTCACAACCAACGACGGTGCGGTTATTTTTGTTGATGCTAAAGCAAATACTTTAGACCCTGAAGAAACCGTAATTCATGGGCAAAAAGTAAAGCATATGCGTATGTTAGTGAGTAAACTAAAACCGAGATATCGTGTGCTTGTAGAAAAACGTTACTTTGAAGAGTTGAGCTATGAAGAAATTTCAGAAGAACTAAACTTGCCATTAGGAACAGTAAAAGCGCAATTGTTCAGAGCTCGAGATTTTCTTGCCAGTATGATTGATCAAACGAAGGACACTATTTGACTTGAATTTTTTGACCATGATTTATGGAAATCCTTGAAAAATACTTTTCGGAAATTAGTGAACAGCAATTAAAACAATTTCAAGCATTAGAAGCTTTATACTTTTATTGGAACCAACAAATCAATGTTATTTCAAGAAAAGATACCGAAAACTTTTATGAAAGACATGTTTTACACTCACTAGGCATTGCCAAAGTTATTACATTTAAGAAAGGAACCAAAATATTAGATGTAGGCACTGGCGGTGGTTTCCCTGGTATTCCAATGGCCATAATGTTTCCTGAATGTGATTTTACATTGATTGATTCTATAGGAAAAAAAATAAAAGTTGTTAATGAAATTAGCCAATCATTAGGTCTTAAGAATGTGAAGGCTATACATGGTAGAGCAGACAGTATAAACTCGCAATTCGACTTTATCATTAGTAGAGCGGTCACAAACATACCTGCTTTTCTGCCATGGACGCATAAAAAATTCAGAAAGGATAGTATTAATTCCTTGAAAAATGGCATACTGTACCTCAAGGGTGAAAACGTAACCGATGAATTAATTGATCTAAAAATTGACTTTAAAATTTTTCCACTTCGTTCGTTCTTCAAGGAAGAATTTTTCGAAACCAAAGTCCTTTTGTACATTAAAGCATAAAAACACCTCCATTTTTAATTATTATTGTTTGCATGCAAAATATAACCCATCAAGTCTCAGAAATTAGCCTTGAGCAACGTTCAGAAATGAAAGGTCATAAGTCTTTGGTAATCTGGTTTACCGGGCTATCCGGGAGCGGAAAATCCACAATTGCAAATGAATTGGAAAAGTTATTTCATAACGATGGATTTCACACTTATATTCTCGATGGGGATAATTTAAGGCTAGGATTAAATAAGGATTTGACTTTTAGCCAAGAAGACCGCACTGAAAACTTGCGAAGGGTCGCTGAAGTGGCTAAATTGATGACTGATGCTGGAATAATAACAATTGCAGCATTTATTACTCCATTAGAGTCTGATAGAAAAATAGTGCGAGAAATCATTGGTTTGGAAAATTTTTATGATGTATTTGTAGACACTTCTTTGGAAGAATGTATCAAACGAGATGTAAAAGGTTTATATAAAAAAGCTTTGGCGGGTGAGATTTCAAATTTCACTGGTGTTAGCGCACCTTTTGAACGGCCCATGAATTGCCAGCTACACATTGAAACAGAGAACTATACTCCAGAGAAAGCTGCAATAAAAATTTATGATTCAATTAGGCATAAACTTATTTTACAATAATCCATCAATAACTTTATGACGCAAAAAGAATTATTGGAAACAGCTATTTTTGCTGCTATTGAGGCAGGTGAAAAAATTTTAAGTATATACAATTCAGAAGATTTTGGAATTGAAAACAAATCAGATGATTCACCATTAACCAAGGCAGATTTATTGGCTCACCATTGTATTTTATCACATTTAGAAAAAACCAATATTCCAGTTTTATCAGAAGAAGGCGCTTCAATTCCTTATACCCAAAGATCTAAATGGGATAAGTTATGGATTGTCGACCCATTAGATGGCACAAAAGAATTCATCAAGCGAAATGGCGAATTTACGGTTAACATAGCACTTGTAATTAACCAAACACCATTTTTAGGTGTTGTTTATGTCCCTGTAACAAGAACTATTTATTTTGGAACTGAAGGATTAGGGTCATACAGCTACGTCGTCGATGAGATTGAACCTTTAATGAACTTAGACGATAAATTCAAACTTCCAAAAACTTCATCTAGACCTTTATACACCATTGTTGCGAGTCGTTCACATTTGTCGAATGAGACTGTGAATTTTATTGAAGACTTGAGAAAAACACATGGAGATGTAGACATTGTTTCAAAAGGATCATCTTTGAAATTATGCATGGTTGCCGATGGCACAGCCGATTGCTATCCACGTTTTGCACCAACAATGGAATGGGATATTGCTGCAGGTCACGCTGTTTGTAAATTTTCAGGAAAAACAGTTATTGATTGGTTAACAAAAAACGAAATGAAATACAATCGCGAAAACCTATTAAACAATTGGTTTGTTGTTAGCTAGGAATTCAATTTATATTTTTTAAAAAAAGCATCCCAATTCCAAATAAAATTGGTCATTACCTCATCCATTCTCTTCAAGAATAAAGGATTTGGAGCTTGCATTCTTCTGAAGTATTCGTCTTGAAAGTTATTTAAATTATATTTATGAAAAACAGCCTTTGACATGCCATAAATCATATTTTTAGAAGGGTGATTTACACGTGTAATGAAAGACTGGTATTCACGTATTATTTTCGTGAAATCGCCTTCATTTAGGCCGTAAATTTTTGAAAGCTTTTGAAAAATTAATCTTTCAACCCTACCCGCTTGTTCAGGATCAAAAGTGCTTTCTAAAAAAGACAAATTTCCTACAATTACAATCATACCAAATTCAGCATTGGCATTAACCGCTATTTCAGGTGACCTTACGAAAGCAACATCCTCATTGATCATATTTGCCACTTCTACAAAACCATTATCAATGGTTTCAAGCAAAGCATTTATGAAAATGTTAGCAACCTGATTGTCGGTTAATTTTCTTTTAAGAGATAGACCAAGCATTCTTTAAGTTGGTTGATGTTTGTTAATACAAATTTAAGATTACTCGAAACCATTTTTGCGTAATGAATAAGGAGGTTTTCAACGAAGTTTTCAACATCAGTCAATTTTCATTTATAAATAGAAAATTAAATTTCCTTTAAAAAATCAATGACAAATAATTTGCCCTTTAATGGGTTAAATACAGAAATTGCGTTAGAAAGATTAAAGAAAAACGGTAAAAATGAATTGCCATCCGACCAACCAAAAATGCTTTATCGAATCGCATTTGAAGTGTTCAAGGAACCTATGTTTTTACTTTTAGTTATTTGTGGTGGTTTATACGTTATAATTGGAGACTATCGTGAAGGGTTCATATTATTAAGCACCATAATCATCATAATTGCTATAACTATATTTCAGCATCAAAGAACTGAAAAAGCACTTTTCGAACTCAATAAATTAGCGGTATCTAAAGTGTTGGTTTATCGCGACAAAAATTTAGTTTGGATTTTATCAACAGATATTGTTATTGATGACATTGTTAAACTGACCGAAGGTTGTATTATACCCGCAGATGGAATTTACATGTATGGGGATGGTATAGCTGTTGACGAATCTTTTCTAACAGGTGAGGCCATTTCCGTATTCAAGTCATGTGAAACAAATAATGAGCTCTTTAGTGGTGCTTTTATAACTAAAGGTAGTGGTTTTATGATCGTTAAAAAAACAGGGGTTGAGACGCAAATTGGCAAAATTGGAAAATCCCTACAAACGATACAAAAAGTGACATCTCCCTTACAAATGGAATTTAAAAAATTGATTAAAAATCTTTTCGTAATAGGGATTTTATTGAGCGTTACTGTAACACTCCTCTATTATTTTAGTCGACATGATTTGACCAATGCAATTCTTAACGGTCTGAGCGCGGCAATGGCTATCCTTCCGGAAGAACTTCCTGTTGTTTTTACTATATTCACTATTCTTGGTTCACTAAAACTCAGCAAAATAAAAGTACTGACAAGAAAACAAAATGCGATAGAAAATATTGGTTCTATTACTGTTATTTGCAGCGACAAAACAGGGACATTGACACAAAACATTATGCGCATAACAGATGTTTTTATAGATGGACAATGGGAAAATATCGATAATGAAACGAATCGAAGAATAACCCTACAAACATTAATTAATAAGCTCTCCTTTGCTACCGATCAGCAGAGCTTTGATCCAATGGACAAGGCAATAAATAAGTTGTCGAATGTTCAAAATGAAAACAACTTCGAATGCATTAAAGATTTTCCATTCAATACAAAGGATATGGTTTATTATCGCATTGTATGTGATAAGATTTTTCAAACCACTTCTATTTATTGCAAAGGTGCGCCTGAAACAATATTTAAAATGTGTTTTGATGATAATAATATCATTCAACAAATGGAAAAGCAAGTTATCGAATTGGCACAAGGTGGAAAAAGAATAATTGCACTTGCAAGCTATTCTCTAAACGCAATAAAAGTTCCGAATGAATTACCGAAAAATAATTATCTTTTTGAAGGTTTGTTTGCATTTGAAGATCCCATAAGACCAGAAGCACCCGCAGCTGTTCTTTCATGTAAAAATGCTGGTATTAAAGTTTTCCTCATTACCGGAGATTTCCCAAATACTGCATTGGGAATAGCAGAACAATTAGGAATTTCAGTGAATAAGGAAGTCCTAAGAGGTGATGTGATGGATAAACTTTCAGACAAAGAACTTTTTGATTATTTAACTAAGAGTAATGTAATCGCCAGAGTTAAACCAGAGCAAAAATTAAGAATTGTTGATGTGCTTCAAAAAAATGGCGAGGTAGTAGCAATGACTGGTGACGGGATAAATGATGCTCCTGCTCTTAAAGCTGCTGATGTAGGAATTGCAATGGGATTAAAAGGAACAGATTTAGCAAGAGCTACCGCATCACTAATCATTTTAGATGACAATTTTGCTTCGATTGTTCATGCCATTCGATTGGGCCGTGGTATTATTGAAAACCTTCAAAAGGCTTTTTCATATATTCTATCCATTCATATACCTATTATTGGACTTACTTTAATTCCTTCGATAAACATTAGTCTTCCAATACTACTGTTACCAATTCACATTGTATTTCTTGAATTAATCATTGATCCAATTAGTTCTATTGCATTCGAAACACAACCCTTAGAAGGAAATGTAATGCATCAGCCTCCTCGAAACCCTAAGCGACTTTTTTTTGGTTGGCACCAAATAGGATACAGTATAGTAAAAGGCACATTATTACTTGCATCGATCTTAAGTATATATTTCATTACAAAAAATGATAAAAATACCGAAGAGACGATAAGGGGAATATTATTCTCTTCATTAATACTTGGAAATATTGCATTGATATGGAGTAGCCTATCTAGTAAACCCAGTCTAAATATTTATTCTATTATCAAAAATAAATTTGCAATATTCGTTTTGGGCCTGGCAATGACTATATTATTTCTTGCGCTTTTCATTCCTCAATTGGGATTGCTTTTTAAAATTTCAAATCCAGGAAGTAAAAATTTAATTATCGTTTTCTTAGCCACTGTATTGTTTTTCCTATGCTTAGAAGCTACTAAATATATTTTCAGAAAAAAATCAATTTTAACGTCTAGTTCCGAATAGTTCCAAAATAGGATTTCCAGTCATCGCACCGTTTCGTTGCAAATTCATAATACTAATTAAAGTTGCACCGATATCAGTTATTTCTATTCTACGATGTATTTCTTGATTTTCAACACCTGCACCATACCAAATCAATGGCACATGTGTATCATAATTAAAAGCAGATCCATGGCTTGTGCCCCTCCTAGCCGTTTCACTATCAGTAGATTTGGGTAAATAACCAGGCTCTAAAATAAACATGACGTCTCCACTTTCTTTTGGGTGATATCCTAAAAAGATCATATCTCTCCATTCATCATCAGCACCATTATTCAATTCATCAGCAGTATAAATAGCTTTGATCTCTTCGTATTTTTCAAGTTCACCCTTTACATAATTTGCAACTTCATCAACTTTTTGATTTGCCAATACGATTTTTTCTTTATCCAAATAAATCGACAAATTCTCTTCAGTAATAATGGGATCAAAACCAAATTTTTCCACTGAACTATTTCGAAGTTCGCTAATCACTGTGTCCATAAAAAAATAACCTCCAGGTAAATCGTTATCTATTAGATACTGAGGAACTGGAACAACTGCATGATCAGCCGTTAAAAATAACACGAAGTTCTTCTTACCAACTTGTTTTTCCAATTCTTTTATCAATCTTGCAATCTCAAGGTCAAGTCTCAGATACATATCCTCAATCTCTACAGAATAAGGCCCAAAACTGTGGCCAGCGATATCAGGAGTAGAATAACTAATACAAAGCATATCTGTGATTTCATCCTGTCCAAGCTTTTCGCCAGCAAGGGCATTCATAGCAAAATCAGTTAGAACCGTATTTGAAAAAGGTGTTATAGTGAATAAAGAATTTGGATTTATATATGCAGACAACTCTTTAAGATCATA
This sequence comes from Flavobacteriales bacterium, assembly GCA_947475275.1. Lineage (GTDB taxonomy): Bacteria > Bacteroidota > Bacteroidia > Flavobacteriales_D > Crocinitomicaceae > M0103. Next base: position 55,307 of record CANJNE010000001.1, read on the forward strand.
GGGAAATGTTGGGGTTGTTTTATTACCCAATTTTTGTTCATAGGGAGAATCATCAGGACCAGATTCCGTATAACTGGTTATCGAATACATTGTCTCCCAGAATTTCTGTATATTTTTTTCTACTAATTTTTGATTATTAAAATCATTTACCCAAGCCGGTAATTCTGACATAAAAAAACTACTCGTAATGAATTTTCCAGTTTCATAATCAAACCAATAAGAACCATCACTTAAGTGACCTCCAGGTAATATTGCACCTCTGTCTTTAATTGACATTGAAACTACTTTTGATGATGAATAAGTTAATTTCAATTGATCACTAACGGTATTTGTTTTTAAATTTTGAGGGGAACATAAACCGTCACTTGATGTCGTTCCGACCGGTGTAACATTAGCGTCGTCAACACAATTTATTACTGCATTTGACTTTCTATCATACCAATCATTTGCGACGATTCCATGGTTATTCGGGGTTGTTCCTGTATATATTGAGGCATGTCCAGGGCCAGTGAAAGTAGGCACATAATTGTAATGTGTATTGCGACAGTTGGTGCCTTTTTCCATGAGTTTTCGGAAACCATCATCAGAGAATTTGTCATAATACCTGTATAAATATTCGTAGCACATTTGATCAACTACAATACCAACAACCAATTTGGGAGCCTCGTTAATTTGGGCATGAATTACAGAATGACAAAAAAAAGCAAAGAAATATAAAATCGTTCTTTTCATTAACTGGGAATTTTGTTAAAAATAATCAATGTCAAATAATATGAATAGGTGATTAGCATCTATTTTTGCAACAAAAAAACTTATGCTTGGTCTAAAACTTCCAACAGATCCGCGTTGGGTTAATATTGTGGAGAAAAATATTCAAGAAATTCTTACAGATCATGCATTTTGTGAGCAAAAAGCTGCAAGCAATGCCATTTCGATAATCGTACAATATCCGCAATTTCCTGATTTAGTGCAAGCCATGACAGCCATTTGTAAAGAAGAAATGGAGCATTTTGGAATGGTGCATGACAAACTACTAGAAAGAAATCTTGAACTTGGTTTTGAAAGAAGAGATCCTTATGTAAATGACTTAGCCGATTACCTAAAGAAAAATAAATCTGGTGGGCCAAAAGAAAGCCATTACGTCAATCAAATGCTTTTTGCTGCAATGATAGAAGCCAGGAGTTGCGAACGTTTCAAAATTTTGTCAGAACAAATTAATGATGAAGATTTAAAACAATTTTACAGAAGTCTCATGGAAAGCGAAGCCCGTCATTACACCACTTTCATAGGATTCGCAAAGAAATATGGAAAAGGAATTGATGTAGATAAACGCTGGCATGAATTCCTAGAATTTGAAGCATCTCTGATGGAAAAATATGGGAAAGGTGACACCATACACGGCTAAAAAAAATAGCCTGCCGAAGCAAGCTATTCTATTCTTTTCTTATTTATTTTCTAATCTTAATAAACTGCAAATTTCATTTGCCCCATTCTACCATTCTTCACTGTACGTAAATAATACATTCCAGAGTCCAATTGTTTTAATTTAATGATTTGATTGGAATTAAGAATTTCGCTTTCATGAATCAATTTCCCCTGCATATCATAAATTGCCATTACCTGGCCCACATCTAAACCTGTAACTTCAAAAACACCATTATTTGGATTTGGTTGAATAGTTACCCCATTGTAAAACAAATTGTCAATGTTTGCGCATGCTTCTACCAAAACACTAAGTGTATCATATCCTACACAACCTGTTAAATTGGTATAAGAAGCTATTATTTGATGCGTTCCTATTCCTGCAACAGCAGGATCGAAAGCATTACCTGAAATTCCGTTTCCAGTAACGGTTGAACCAGCAGGTGAAACGTTCAATTGGGTCGGTCCATCATTAATACACATCGTATTATTTGAAATTGAAGAAGTCAAATTAACAACTGGGTTAGCCACAACCGTTACGGCATTTGTCATCGTGTAAGTGTCGTTTCCAGCAGCGTTAGAAACCACAAGACTAACGGCATACACTCCAGGAGCTGGGTAAACATGTGCAGGATTTTGATCGGTTGATGAAGTGTTATCACCGAAATTCCATGTCCATGAAGTTGGAACATCTGTGGAAAAATCAGTAAAACCTACACTTTCACCTTCACATATGGTTGCAGTACTTACCGTGAAATTTGCAGTTGGTGCAACAGCAGGCCCTTGCTGATTGAAAAAGATTTTAAAATCATCAAAATAAAACCCGTCAGCAGCTTGACCACCGTCTGTCCTCAATTGAAAACGAACCTTAATAACTTGACCTAAATAATCACTCAAATTTACCTCATCAAGAACCCAAGATGATTGGACTCCTTCGTAAACAGGTTGATTGTTTGGTTGAACACTTCCATTTGCACTTGTTCCAGGAACAGTGAAATTCGTACATTGAGCAGTCCATGTTGTTCCTCCATCAGTTGACACTTGAAATTGAACACAATCAAAATCTGCCTCTATGTTCCACTTTGCATAATAGGAAATGGCGGCAGAAACGGCATTGGTTAAATCTATTGTTGGAACATACGTGTAAGTTTTATTTGCATTATTTGTATAATTTCCAGTTGGAGAATCTGTAAAAGACTTAGTCGGAGAAACAAACGTTGATGTCGTTGTATTCCATGTTTGACTTGCCACCCAATTGCCATTTGTTGTGGCGTCTTCCAATACTTGAAGTGTTATGGCACCGTATGTTTTAACGATTGTATCTCGTTTAATCCACATACCGTTATCAGTTAATAAGACATACCTTATCTCATCTCCAAACTGAATAGCCGGATTTAAGGTGTATGAAATTGCGCCAGGTGCAGTTTGCATAACAGTCAAGTTATGAACTACAGGACTACCAACAGATGCAATGTTTAATAAAGGTTGAATGGATACCGTAACCGGACCATCTTCCCTACCTAATCGGTACGCAGAGTGATTGAAATTTCCAGTTATGGTAGCAATAGAGTTAGGGTCTTCATCACTAGCCAAAACATACTTTCTTGCAATGTGAGCCAATACTAAATTAGGAAAAACCATTTCTTTGCAGGTAGCATCTATTTGGCTAGACGGTTGCCAAAATGCTGTACCAACCTCTGGCGTATGCACAAAAATGGTATCTTTTTGATTTACACCGATATCTACTTTATACATATAATCATCAGAATCTCCAGATGCAGGATAAAGAGCTGAACTTTTTTGTGCTGTATATCCGTTATATTGAACCATGTGGTTGGCTTCTGCTTGAAAATAGTTGTGATGCATTGCGAATTCGGCAGTTGTAGTTCCAATAGGAAAGAGGATATCTTCTGCATAGGTATGTGCATTAAAAGCTGTAATAAAATTATTATTCTGAACCAACCAACGCATGGCTTGTGTTTCTGGCTCAGAAAAAACCGAAGGTCCACAGTAAGTATCATTAGAAGTATTTGTACTGGTTCCAGTTGTTCCCCATCCGTAGGAATAATTTCTATTCAAATCAACTCCATAAACACCCCCACCATTATTTCTGCGGTTCTTTCTCCACATCCCTCCTCCATTTGGATTCGTTGTTTGGTTGTAAACATATCCATCTGGATTTATGCAAGGAACAAAATAGAGTTGAAGATTATTAACTAAATATGTTACCTCATCATTGGTTCCATAATTTTCTAATAGATACCACATGTAAAAAACCGTCTCCATCAAACTCATTGGTTCACGCGCATGATGTATCGCAGTGTATAAAACTTTAGGCTCTACTGCTTCATCTGTATTTGGATTATCAGATAACCTCACATAATAAATAGGCCTGTTTTCATGTGTCAAAAAAGTAGAAATCGGCGCTTTTGAAGTTATCAAATTCGGATATTGCGTCACCATTGCATCAAGTTCTGCTAACATTTCGGTATACTTCAAATAACCACCCATCGTACCTAAATTGAAATTGGTTGGTGTTGCAGGTGAAAAACCAGAACTGCCTCCCGATCCTGAACATGATGCGTTTTTCAATGGCACCTCTTCTTCGATTTGATCGATGTAATACTGCTGAACGTCTGGTATCAATATTTCATATTCAAAGCCATTTGACGACATTATTTCTATCTCCTGAGATGAAAAATCGGATATAAAAAAAGTATTTTGCTTATATGTACCGTGATCTACAGTAACACCTAAACTCGACAAATGAGCCAATCCGCTGGCGTCTGCATAAACTTTTACCCTAGAATAATTTTGAGAAAATCCCAAAGAAACAAGACAACACAGTGTTAAAGACAAAAGATATTTCATTCTAATAATTTTTAGGTTTGAAAAATACAAAGATTTCTTCGAATAAATTACAAAGGTGTTTTTAATTAATCAACTTAAATTAACAATAACGATGGCAAAAGATTTAGCAACATTTATCATTAATGGTTAATTTTAGACATCTAACTTTCAATATGGAAAATTCGAAAATATCATTCGGGAAAATATTTTGGCCAACTTTTGTTGCAATTGCTATCATGACCTTCATTGGGTTAATTTTCTTTTTTCTGATTCTCTTTGGAGTAATCGGTAGTATTGCTGGTTCAGGTGATTCATCCTTAGTCATTAAAGAAAATTCTATTCTTCATATGAAACTTAAAGGACCCATTAATGAGCGTGCTAACAATGAAATAGATCCGATGTTACTTAATCTTAATTCCAACATTGGTTTGAGCGATATTTTACTTGGATTTGATGAAGCAGCAAAAGATGAAAATATTAAAGGGATTTTTATTGAAATTGACGATTTACAATGTGGATATGCTACCGCCAAAGCAATTCGAAATGCCATAAATAAATTTGAAGCTTCAGGTAAATTTGTTGTTACCTATAACTCAGGTGAAGTAATTACCCAAAAGGAATATTACTTAAGCTCAGCAGCAAATGAAATATATGGATTCCCTACCTCCGTTATGGAATTTTTAGGATTGGGAACAGAAATTTCATTTTTTAAAGATGGTTTAGACATGCTAGAAATTGAATTTCAAGTGATTAGAGGCTCTAACAATGATTTCAAAAGTGCTGTTGAACCTTATTTTCTTGATGCAATGAGTGACTCAAGTAGAGTACAAATTAACGCCTACCTTGCCTCTATGTGGAAAGACTTAAAAAATGAAATCTCAATTGACAGAAAGGTAAGCACGAATACCCTTAACATGATAGCTGATAGTGCTTTAGTTCAAAGAAGTACTGACGCCGTCAAATATAAATTAATGGATGCTGTAATGTATAAGGATGAAGTTTTAGAGCATCTTAAGAAAAAAATAAAATTGAATGAAGATGAAAAACTTGAGTTAGTTGCTATGGAGAAATATTGTAGGAATAAGTTTTTAGATAATCAAACGCTCATAAAAATGGATAATCCAAATATTGCCATTATTACGGCAGAAGGAGAAATTTCTAAGGGTGGTGATGGATTAAATTCTAATAAAATCTGCAATTATTTTCGCGAAGTAAGAGAGAATGACAGTATCAAAGTTGTTATCTTAAGAATAAATAGCCCAGGAGGCAGTGCTCTAGCAAGTGAAGAAATTTGGCGAGAAGTTTATCTTACGAATTTGAAAAAGAAAGTAATAGTTTCAATGGGAGATGTAGCAGCTTCCGGCGGTTACTACATTGCGTCTCCTGCATATCGTATTTTTGCAGAATCGAATACGATTACCGGTTCAATTGGTGTGTTCGGCTTAATTCCATTTACAGGGAAAATGTTTGAAAATAAACTAGGTGTAAAATTTGACCGGGCTTCAACCAATAAATATGCTCTCATGTCATTAAACAAGAAACTAACAAATGATGAGTTTCAAATGATACAAAACCAAATTGATAGTACATATCAATTGTTTTTAGAGAGGGTTGCAAGCGGCAGAAAGAAAAGCAAAGAAGAAATTAATGCTGCAGCAAGAGGAAGAGTATGGACAGGATCTGACGCCCTTAAAAAAGGACTTGTAGATGAGCTAGGCGGAATAGATAAAGCGCTTAACTACGCTATGGATATTGCTAAAATTGGTGATCCGAAAATTGTGCATTATCCTAAAGCATCGGTAAATCAGCTAGCCAATATTTTAGAATTGTTTGAAGAATCTGATGAGGAAAATAATGAATCAAATATCTCAATTATTACACAAAGCACCATCAATTTTATTCGAACCCTTGAAACATTTGAAAATAACGGCGTAATACAAATGAGAATACCTTATCTAATCAACATTAATTAAATTATGTTGTTTTTGTCTTTGATTTCTTAAATTTCACCCTCGTACGCTTGAGTTTTTTCTTTTTAAAAGTGTTTTTAGTTTTCACCTTATCTTGACGGTATACAACGCCTGCAGAATATTGAAAATAATTGTATGGGGTTTTGAATAAGTCAACAGCCAGTGCTTTTTTACCCATTACTTGAAGTTGGATTCCAATTTGGTTGGTCACCCAAATGTTAGTCCCTAAAGCCAAATTTATTGTTGGTGTGAGTTTTTTAGGCAATGGTTTTCTGTATGTAAGCCCCATACCAAAAGATAAATAAGGTTCAACAAATTCCATTCCCAGTCTTCGAGCCGGTGAGAATTTTGCATGAACATCTGCAGACCAAAAAAGACCTTTATATCCTGTTACACCATCAACATACTTGTTTTCACGATACTTATTAAAAGCAAGCATCGCCTCAACACTCCAATCCCTGTAAATATATTTATCTACGGTAAATCTAAATGGTAAATAGGAACTTTGCCAAGACCCAGAAATATCAACCAAATTTGTCATTGGTTTTTCATTGTCATTGACAGTATTCCAACTCACACCAAACATTAAATCATATGGATTCTTATTTGCCAACATTTTCCATGGTTGAGACCAACCATTAAGGACAAAAAACAATGCAAATAAAAAAATTAATGACTTATTGGTTAGTAGTGATTTTTTATACATGCTGCTGAAGAATCTTAAAAAAGTGTTCTAAATTAATTATTTCTGAAAACTTCCCAATGTAAAACCTAATTATTTCGAAGCTAGACTGACAAAATCATCATAACTAACCTTTCGTTCATTTATTTTGACTGTTTCTTTGAAGTATTGCGTTAATTTTTGTTCAGCCATCATATCATATATCCTGTTAGCTTCTTCTTTGTTGGTGAGAACGCGAATTGCCGATTCAGTTAATTCTTTATCTTCAGGAGCAGGTATACCATATTGGGCATAATTGTTAACGAGCAAAACTTTCGTGAAATCAATAACCTCTTCATTGTTCAATTGAATATTGTTGGACTTAAAAATAAAACCTTGAATGAGTTGCCATTTTAAGCTTTGTGAATAGGCATCATATTCCGCTTCAATTTGTTCAATTGAAATTTTCTTTTCATTCGATATTGCTATCCAACGTTTTAAGAATGCATCTGGCAAAGGCAACGCGGTGTTTTCCATTAAATGATTGTAAACAGTTTTTGTAAACAATCTTTCAGAATCATTCGAAAACATGTTTTCCAAATCTTTTTTAACACGATCGCGCAATTCCTCCTCACTATTTACCGTTTCCGGTCCGAACAATTTATCAAACAATTCTTGATCAAGTTCAGCCATTTCCATTCGTTTAATCTCATTGATTGTAACACGAAATGAGTCCGAAACACCATGAAGTTCTTCTTGTCTAATTCCCAACATTGACGCCATATCACTAGCACCTTTTGAAATATTAGCTGGATTAACGATTAAAGATTCTCCTGTTTTCTTACCAACAAACAAAGACTTGGTATTATCATCTTCTAGAAATTCTAATGAAATGGTTGAAGAATTGTTCAACCCTCCATCTTTGTTTTCGTTTTCGTTTGTTAGTTCAACCAACTGAACCATTAACATTTCATTCCCACTTACCTCTTCTACGTTGGATAATTTACCATAACGTCGACGTAAATCTTCAACTTGCTTCTCGATTAATTTATCATCAACATCAATCAAATTGTAATCGAAAGTTGACTTGCTAGATAAATTTAAATTGATAACTGGTGACAAACCAATTTCATATTCAAATTCAAAAGTTTCCGGCGAATCAAAATTACCTTTAACATCTGAACCTTCTTTTGGAATTGGATTACCTAAAACTTCAATATTATTTTCCTTAATATGGTTGAATAAAGCATCATTAACCAACTTATTCAATTCCTCGGCTAGTGCAGCTTTCCCATATTGTTTTTTTATCAAACCTACTGGAACATGTCCTGGTCTAAACCCAGGTATTTTAGCCGTTTTACGATATTTTACTATCGTAGCATTCCAATTATTAATGTAATCTGCAGCTACTACTTCTACCTTCAATACTGCATTCAAATCATCGATGTTTATCCGACTAACATTCATTATTCAAGTTGTTTTCAATTATGACTAAACAAAAATGGTCTCGCAAAACGAGACCATTAGTGCGGATGGAGGGACTCGAACCCGCACACCTCTCGGCACTAGATCCTAAGTCTAGCGTGTCTACCAATTTCACCACATCCGCAATTATATATTTCAATACTTCAGGTGTCGATTCACCTTTAATTCCTCAAAAAGAGGAGTGCAAAGATAAAGGATTATTCCAAATTTAAAAACACATTAGAAATATTTTTATCCAAATTACACTTTTGTGAATAAGTATTTCTATTTGATTTGGGAACCTTAATGAATTCAAATTAATTTTGTTTTATCGAATTTTCGTATGATAAGTTTTGATCCAAAAGACCTTGCAATTCCAAAATTGCATCAATATTTATTGGGAGCCATAGGTCCAAGACCTATTGCGTTTGCTTCAACTATTAACGAAGAGGGCGTCCCCAATTTGGCTCCTTTCAGTTTTTTTAATGTTTTCAGCGCAAATCCTCCCATTCTTATTTTTTCTCCAGCTCGATCAGGAAGAACTAACACAACGAAAGACACCTACGAAAACGTTAAAAAAGTTCCGGAAGTAGTAATAAACATTGTCAATTACGAATTGGTGCATCAAATGAGTCTGGCCAGTTCGCCATACGCATCAGGTACTAATGAATTTATAAAATCGGGCTTACACGAATTGCCTTCATTAAAAGTTAAACCACCAAGGGTTGCAGAATCACCTGTTCAATTTGAATGTAAGGTAAATCAAGTTATTGAATTAGGCGCAGAAGGCGGAGCAGGAAATCTTATAATATGCGAGGTTATTCAATTTCACATTGATGAAAAGGTGTTGGACATTAACCAGATGATTGATCAGAAAAAAATTGATCTCGTTGCACGCATGGGTGGTAATTGGTATTGCAGAGCAGATGAAAAGTCAATGTTCGAAATCGAAAAACCTATTACCAGCTGCGGTATAGGATTCGATCAAATACCGAAAGACATTCTGAATTCAGAAATTTTATCAGGAAATGATTTGGGTCAATTAGGGGGTATAGAAGCCTTACCTGATGAGACAGAAGTTAATGAATTCAAACTCCTTGAATTGAGCGATTTATTCATAACTTTAGAAGATGACGCCCTCATCTTAGAGAAAGCACTTCATCAAAAAGCTAAAACCCTTCTGAAAGAAAACAAATTAAAAGAAGCATGGATGACTCTGCTTTCTTTCAATAATAATTAACAATAATAAATTAAAAGTCATGTACAAACTAACTGGAAATATTAAAATGATCAGTCCTACCGTTCAGGTATCGGATAGATTTTCAAAGCGAGAATTTGTTGTTTCTGACACAAACGGAATGTATCCTCAGGATATCTTATTTCAAGCAACACAGGATAAATGTGTAATTCTAGACACTTTTCAAAATGGAGAACAAGTTGAAGTTTCTTTCAATTTAAGAGGAAGAGAATGGACAAGTCCTCAAGGAGAAGTGAAATACTTTAATAGTTTGGAAGCTTGGAGAATTGAAAAAGTAGGAAACAACCAGTCTCAAGGAATACCATCAGAGGGACCATCTGCGATGAACATAAATCCTATGGAAAGCAATAACTCATTCGCTGCAACTGCAGACGATGACGATCTACCGTTTTAAAAATTCAAAACCTTTGTTAATGGCAACTTTTGGTTGCCATTTTTTTTGATCAATTAAAGGATATTATTCAGTGATGTAGAGTATCCCGTTTTGAGTCTTTTGCTCTTTTCTAGCAATATCAGACAACTCAAAATATGTAATAATCCAGGTGTACTGACCCTCTGAAAAAGGACTCGCTATAGGAAGTGTTTTTCTCTTTACTTTTTTCTTTGTAACATGAAGTTGAGTTCCAGCATCTTGTTTAAAGATTTCTATATTTCCAACTGCGTAAGAGGTGTGCAATACTTCTCCCCATCGGTTGTAAACCGCTATTTTAAAATCAAGAACGTCACATACAGAAGTTATCGAAAGAGAATCATTATTTGATTTATCTAGCATTTGAGAAACACTGAAACATGCTGATCCGTTAGCAATTTGAGAATTAGCTTTATTTAAAAGTGCTATCGATATTAGCAAGAATGCATATTTTCTTATCATAATTTTATTCTAATGGTCTGCCCTTCCAATTGGTTTTAACAAAGAGTGATCCCAAAGTTAATACAATCAAAATTATCGGAAACAAAAATTCATAAATCGGAATAAAAATCCAAGTTGCCAATTGTTTCCGGTGATTAAAAAAGTTAAAAAGTAAAAACATGTCTAAAAGTACTTTGAAACCTAGTAAAGAAAGCGCTTCAAAATACAATTTGTTAGATAAAAAATAGAAAATAACACAAACATATGAAGCCGTTAGACCAAGTTGTAAAAGCATTAATATTGAATTGAATTCGTCTTTAACAATACGCGCATTTCTTATCCATCTTAAACGTTGAAAAAAATAAGTTTTTAAATTTTGAGGAGCAGCTGTTGAAACTGAATATTTTTGATCAATCTCCAATCCAATATTCCCGTTATAATTTTGAAAATCCTTTAAAATCTTAAGATCATCGCCTCCCAAATAACCAAAATTATTTTGTTTGTCCCATTTTAAAAAACTATCTCTTTTTATTAAAAAATTAGCACCACTAGCCATTACTGGCCTGTACAATCCATAGATTCCTTCATTAACAATATTAGCAATATAGACATCAAGAATAAAAAAATGTTGAAACCACTTATTTGGATACATTTTTACTGGCAGGATAATCATATCATGAATCTTTAATTTGCCAATATTTTCAAAAAACATAGAATCAAACAATACATCTGCATCTAATAACAAAATGAAAGCTGTTTGGGTAACATTTATACCTTTACGAATAGCATGTTTTTTTCCTTTAACATTTTCGTCCAACTTAAATATTTTAATGGTTGAAAGGTTATTTGAAATACCATTAAGAAACATTAAAGACCCATCATCGGAGTGGTCATCAATAAAAATGAATTCTTTTGGTAAAACAGTTGAATTATCAATAGAAGACACCAAGTTCTTTAAATTATACTCTTCATTTCTAAAAGGGATAATAACCGTGAGATCATTAACATTAATTGAAGGAATGAAACTATTGTTTTGAAGCGCTTTTATTTTTTTTGAACTTAACCTCCTACCAAAATAAATAAGAATAAATAGCGAAAAAAAATAAAAAAATATTAATAACCAAAATATCATAAAGAGGACCCTATTGGTGGCTTGCAAAATATTAAACTCAAAATTGTAGGGATAAATAAATTGAGAATCCATATGCTCAAAGAAGATAAAACCACAATAGTAGGGTTCAATCCTGCAGCGCTAAGCACCCATACTGATATTGATTCCCGGATGACAATTTTACCTAGAAACAGAGATGGCGACAAGGTTACCCAAAAATAGACTTGCCAAATCCAAAACATGAGAGTAAATGAAATTTCTTGATTGAAAAAATTCAAAACAAACATAAATTGAACACTAAAAACCAAATGACGAAAACAACTCCAAAATAGGAATTGCATTTTCAATGCACGTGATAAATTGAATTCAGTGAAGCGTTTAACCCATTTCTTAAAATAAGGTATAAACATCAAGTACCTATCAAAAAAGAAAAAAAATGCAATTAAAAAGACTATAATCAACAGGCTTATCCATATGAACTCTTTTTGGGTTTCAAAATTAATGATTGCGATTCCGATTAAACCAAAAACTATACTCCAAACAAATTGAGAGAAATTCGAAAGTGTAGTTAAAATTATTAAATCAACCCTGTATTTTCTGTTAAAATAAAAAATTCTACCCACAAAATTCCCTAACATATTCGGGGTAAGCATCCCTGATACAATTCCAGCTAAAAATGCATTATGGATATTTTTACTTTCAATATTATCCGATACGGTATTAACAGTAACCTTCCATTTTTTATATTCACAAAACCAATTTAAAGGCATAAATAAAACAGCTATGATTCCAGAAATGATATTTAATTCGCTTATTACCTCAAAATTCAAATCTGCTGATATAAATTGATAATAAAATACCCATGTAATTATCAAGAACAAGGATATTTTAATACCAAAGGTAATCCAACTGTGATTTTTTATAGCTTTACTTAAAGTTTGCATTTTCAATGGTTGAAGATAAGATAATTCTTGGAATTGATCCGGGTACAACAGTTCTAGGTTATGGTTTAATTGGTGTTCAAAACAATAAGTTATCCTTAATAAATTTTGGTGTTATTCAGTTGAACAAAATTCCAAACCATCCGGATAAATTGAAAAGAATTTATGACCGTATTTCTGGAATTATTGCAGAGTTCCATCCCGATGAAATGGCAATTGAAGCTCCTTTCTTTGGAAAAAACGTTCAATCAATGTTAAAACTTGGAAGAGCTCAAGGAGTTGCAATTGCTGCTAGTCTAAGCAAAAATATTCCTTTTGAAGAATATTCACCGAGAAGAATCAAACAGGCTATTACAGGGAACGGAAATGCTTCAAAAGAACAAGTTGCTGCGATGCTTCAAAAACTCCTAAACTTCAACGAAATGCCTAAATATTTGGATGCTACAGATGGATTGGCCGTAGCTGTTTGTCATCATTTCTCAAAGGGTGTAGGTGAACATAATAAATCTAAATCGAATAATTGGGAAAGTTTCATCAAGAAGAATCCTGAAAGAAAACGCTAACCTTATTTTATTGAACTTTACTCAGTTCCATATTCAATGAATCTAAAATTTGATTATTGATTTCTTGCATGGTCTCCTGATTAGATGCGTAAAAGTCTAAACTTCTTTTAAATCTGTCATGGCTAATCGCATACTTTTCCAATAATACATCACCAGACTTTTGTATGGTGGCATGATGATCATTCATCTGAATAAATTGATTTTGAAGGAAACCTTCTAAAATATATATATCCTTTAAAACTGAAACAAAAGAATCTCTGGGTATTAAATCTACTGCAGACTCTGTTTTCATCAAATTGCCAACACATGAACAAAGAAAAATTAGGCCAAAGAAACCGAAAACTAAAAACGCTTTCATTCCGGATTAAAATTCAATCTTTGCCCCATTACTCCTTCTATTATTTGACCATTTTGGTAAACAATGTTACCATTAACGAACGTTGTATCAACGCCATAGTTAAAAATTTGTCCCTCAAAAGGTGACCAGCCGCATTTATAAAGAAGTGAGTCTCGAGTAACCTTATGTGGAATTTCATTCAACACAACTAAATCTGCAAAATACCCTTCTCGAATAAACCCCCTATCTTTAATCCGAAAAAGTATTGCCGGATGATGCGCCATCTTCTCAACTATTTTTTCAAGAGAAATTCTACCCGCCTTCATTTGTTCTAACATTGCTACTAATGCATGCTGCACTAAGGGGCCGCCTGAAGGAGCTTTTGCATAACTAGAAATTTTTTCCTCCAAAGTATGAGGAGCATGATCAGTGGCGATTACATCAATAATATTGGAATTCACTGCCTGCCAAATCGCATCACGGTCACTTTCTTTCTTAACTGCAGGATTCCATTTTATGAAATTGCCTTTGGTATCGTAATCCTTGTCAGAAAACCATAGATGGTGTACACAAGCTTCAGCCGTTATTCGCTTATCTTGTAAGGGAATGTCATTTCTAAATAATTCTAATTCCTTTGCAGTACTGATGTGAAGAATGTGAAGGCGAGAATTGTACTTTTTTGCTAATGAAACCGCATAAGATGATGATTTATAACATGCTTCTTCACTTCGTATTAAAGGGTGATAGTTTGCTGACAAATCATCTCCATATTCTTTTAGGTATTTTTGAAAATTTTCCTTTATCATTGGATCATCTTCACAATGTGTTGTAATTATGGCAGGAGAATAATGAAAGATGTCTTCTAAAGCCCTGGGATCATCCACCAACATATCACCTGTTGAAGACCCCATGAAGATTTTAATTCCACAAATAACTTCTGTATTAACTCGTTTTATTTCCTCAATATTTGAGTTGGTCGTTCCCAAATAAAAAGAGTAATTCGCTATTGAACTTTGCGACGCAATTTGATATTTATCTTCAAGTTTTTCAATCGTAACAGCACTCGGCACTGTATTAGGCATCTCCATAAACGAAGTTATCCCACCGGCAACAGCAGCTCTTGATTCAGTTGCAATTGTTGCTTTATGCGTTAATCCAGGTTCGCGAAAATGCACTTGATCGTCAATACACCCAGGAATGACATATTTCCCACCAAGTTCTATTACTTCATCGGCTAAACTTTGCGAGATACTACTTCCGATTTTTTCAATTCTGCCATTTTTAATAAGAATATCTAACTCCTGAATGGACCCTTCATTTACAATCCTTCCGGATTTTAAAAGTACAGATTTACTCATATTTTCATTTTTCTCATTTTCCAAACACCAAAAAATGCCTCTTTAAAAATACCAGTACTCATTTTAGATTCACCATACTGCCTATCAATAAAAGTAATTGGAACTTCCTTGACCTTGAATCCATTCCTTAATGCCAAGTATTTCATACAAATCTGAAAAGCATAGCCTTTGAATGGAATAGTATCAAGATTTATTTTTTCTAAAACAGATTTCCGATAACATTTAAAACCCGCTGTGGTATCTTTTATATTTATCCAAAGTATAGTCCGGACATAAACACTAGCAAAATAGGACATCAGTATACGTTTAAAAGGCCAATTTTTCACTTTACCTCCTTTACAATATCTAGAACCAATGCTAACATCCGCTCCGTCATTAGCGCAGGAATGATATAATCGAATTAAATCTTCAGGATTATGAGAAAAATCACAATCCATTTCAAACACATAATCATACCCTTTGATTAGTGCCCATTTGAAGCCATGAATATAAGCAGTTCCCAAGCCCATTTTACCTGGCCTCCTTTCCAAAAATATTTTACCTGGAAATTCAAGTTGTAATGTTTCAATTTTCTCAGCAGTGCCATCAGGAGAATTATCGTCAACATAAAGTATATGAAATTCTTTGTCAAATGACATTACTTTACGCGTCATTGCAACGACGTTTTCAATCTCATTGTAAGTGGGAATAATAATAATTGAATCAGACACGTAAAGAAATAATGTTGGCAAAAATAACCATAATTCAAATATATGCTATCATGTTTAGTTGAAATACAAGTTCTATTTTTATCTTTATTAAAGTGAAAAAAAGATGCCTTTTTATTTTCTTGATTTTATTTTCATGCACAAAGAATATAGCGCAAGAAATAAAAAACGTAGAACTTCTTGATAATTGGTTTGAAGATAGTATCGTTTCAAGTTCTAGTTTGGCAAGATTCAACGGATGTTGGGGCTTTATCCATCAAGAAAAGGAGTATGCAATTTTAGGGTCAACAGAAGGAACGCATTTTTTTCAATTAACCAATGATAACAAACTGAAAGATTGCGGTTTTATTGAAGGTAAATTCTCTTCAGGTCTTGTAATTCACAGAGAATTTAAAACATTTCGCAACTATGCATATTCAATTTGCGACGAAGGAAACAGTAGTTTGCAAATTATTGATATCAGCAATCTTCCAGATACTGTTGTTAAAGTTGCGGACATCCAGAATGCGTTCTTTGGAAAGATTCACAATATTTTTATCGATACCAGTAATGCTCTATTGTATGCTTGCTCTGTTACGCCAATTTTGAACGGAATTCCGCAATCATTAATTCCTTTACGTGTTTTTAGCATTGAGAATCCTGTTCAGCCAATTTTATTATGGGAAGGCCCAAATGACATTCCTGAAGTACACGATTGTTATGTAAGAAATAATATCGCTTATTTAAATTGTGGATTTGATGGAGTCAGAATATACAATTTCAGCAATCCAAGCGCACCCATTTACCTCAATAATCTTACTTTTTATCAAGACCAAGGATACAACCATCAAGGATGGCTTACTCCATCGGGTAACACTTACATTTTTACTGATGAAACATCTGGCAAAAGAATTAAAAAATGTTCAGTAAATAACCAATACAATCTCGAAATAACCAATCTTTTTGGCACAAATTATCAACAAAACAGTATTCCCCATAATCTCATTTGTGATGATAACTTCGCTTATGTTGCTTATTACAATGAAGGATTAAGAATTTTTGACATTCGAGATTATCCATCGGAAGTTGCAGCATATGACACTTATTTATCAAGCACCAACTTTAACATGAACGGCGCCTGGGGAATATATCCTTTTCCATCTGGAAGAATTATATTGTCTGACAGACAAGGTGGTCTTTTCCTCTTTCACTTTAATTCAGAGAATTTTATTTCCCCGCCTCAAGATGACTTTATCTTCTATCCCAATCCCGTTGAATTAAACGCATCATTGAATATAAGGACACCCAACGACAAAATCGCAAATTTTTCATTAAGCATCCTCGATTTAAGTGGTAAATTACTTTTTGAAAATTACTTCGAAAACCAAACTGTTGTACAATTCAACGCCAAATTTTCACCCGGTGCTTATGTAATAAAAATTGTTTACCAGAATTATTTGGGTGAATCAGTAAATTATTTCAAACGAATTGTCATATTATAATTTAGTCCTAACCACATCGTTAATTAGGTCAAATTCGAATCCTTTCGACAATAAATAACGAATTAACTTAGATTGTTTTTTATAAGTATCCTTCTCATTAATCTCTTTTGACTTTCGCTCTGTGAGATGTGCAATAGTCGATAAATATTCATCAGGATCTAACTCCATTAAAGCAGATGAAATTAATTTTTCAGGAAGTCTTTTTTGCTTTAAATAAGCTCTTATTTTTAGCCTACCCCAACGGTTCAATCTAAATTTACCACTAACTACGGCACTACAATATCGAACATCAGAGAAGTAATTACCTTCTTGTAACTCCAAAATAATTTGATTGCATTGCGAAGCATTCAATTCAAAAGAGTCCAACTTTTTGTGAATCTCATAACTGCATCTTTCCTGATATGCACAATAATTTTCAAGCGCTACTTTAGCATTTTGAAAATTTTTATCAAACATTTTAAAGCGGAATTTCTTCGTTATTCTTGTCCTTGAATGAATATTCTAAAAGATTATATGCAGTTATTCCACGAATAGGAATCCATTTTTTATATTTAAAAAACCAACGTAGTCTTTTTGACAAAATTCCTTTAGTGAAATATGCCTCAAGATAGGGATGTACATGCAAAGTTAATTGCTTTATTCCTCTATCTTCGAGCAGAAAGTTTAAATTGGATTCGATTTCATCAGCAAATAAAATTGAGGCTTGTACTTCACCTGTTCCATTGCATGTTGGACATTGTTCAGAAGTATTAATATCCGTTTCAGGACGCACACGCTGACGCGTTATTTCAATAACACCAAACTTTGATGGTGGAAGAATATTGTGCTTCGCTCGATCGCGTTGCATGAATTCTTTTAACTTCTCATAAAGCAATTTGTTGTTCTCTCTATCATGCATATCGATAAAGTCAACACATACAATTCCTCCCATGTCGCGAAGTTGTAAAACGCGTGCAATTTCCTCAGCAGCTTCGATATTTGTAGAAAACGCATTACTTTCCTGTCCTTCTGCACCTTTTCGGTTGCCACTGTTCACATCAATAACGTGCATGGCCTCAGTATGCTCAATAATCAAATATCCGCCACTAGCTAAAGGAACTTTCTTGCCAAATAGTGATTTAATCTGCTTATTTATTCCAAATCTTTCAAAAATAGTCAACTTACCATCGTAATATTTAACTATTTTTTCTCTACCCGGAGCAATTCCAAAAACATAATCCTTTACATCCGCAAATAAAGATTCATCGTTGATATGAATATTTGTGAAATCCGCGTTCAGTAAATCCCTCAAAATTGAGGAAGTCTTATCAATTTCACCAAGAACCCTTTTAGGCGGACTTGCCACTTTTAAGTTCTCGTGCATTATTCGCCATTTCTCCAAAAGATTTTTCAAATCTTGATCGATCTGTTCTACCTTTTTATTGGCTGCTACAGTACGTATAATCACACCGAAATTTTTCGGCTTTATAGATTCCAATAAATCTTTTAAACGATCCCTCTCCTCGTTCTCTCTTATTTTTTGAGAAATCGATATTTTATCGGAAAAAGGTACTAAAACCAGGTATCTTCCAGCAAGCGTAATCTCAGCGCAAAGTCTAGGACCCTTGCTAGATATAGGCTCTTTAGCAACCTGAACCAATATTGACTGGGAAGAAGAGATAATATCATCTATCTTACCTTCCTTTTGAATATCTTTTTCGGATTTAAAATACATTAAATCCGCGACGCCCTGCTTACCGTTTAATGTATCCTTTGTAAACTTATTCAAAGAGTTAAACTGAGGGCCTAAATCAAGATAATGCAAAAAAGCATCCTTCTCAAAACCCACATCCACAAAAGCAGCATTTAAACTTGGAACAACTTTACGAACCTTACCTAGATATATATCTCCAACGTTGAAGTCATTGTTACCATGCTCTTCGTGCAATTCGATAAGTTTACCATCTCGCAACAATGCAAGCCATATGCTTCCCGCGCGGGAATCAACAACCAATTCTAAACTCACAATAGCTTTTTTTACTTAGACAAAATAGAAAAACTTAGCAGAGAACTCTACTAAGTTTATTACAACAAAAAATCAACAATTATTTTTTCTTCTTGTGACGATTTTTTCTTAGTCTCTTTTTACGCTTGTGCGTAGCCATTTTGTGTCTTTTTCTTTTTTTACCGCTTGGCATATCTTTCTTTTTTAATATTTATATCTTAATTCGTTTACTGTTCTTGAAAAAAAAACTCCCAAAAATTGGGAGTGCAAATTTATGAATAAAGTTCAATAAAACAAGTCTTTAAAGAATGTTTTATTTTACTTTAACTTTATTCTTAACTTCATCTACAAAAGTTTTTGCTGGCTTGAAAGTAGGAATATTGTGGGCTGGTATAATAATCGTAGTATTTTTAGAAATATTTCTACCTGTTTTTTCAGCCCTTTCTTTAACAACAAAACTTCCAAATCCTCTTAAATATACGTTATTTCCTTTTGCCAAGGAAGTTTTGATTGAATTCATAAAAGATTCAACAGCTCTTAAGGCTTCTGTTCTGTCTAATCCTGTTTCCTCTGCTATGTCCGAAACAATATCCGCTTTTGTCATGTTTAAATTATTAATTTTATCATTCAGTGATTTCGATGGCAAAAGTAATTCACGAAAGCTTATGATTTTGCTTTAGGTCAAAAAAATCGAAAAATTTTCCCTTAATGTTGAAATTCACGCTACAAATCACCAATTGGTATAGACAAAACAAAAGAGATTTACCTTGGAGACATACAAAAGATCCATATTTAATATGGCTTTCAGAAATCATTCTTCAACAAACTAGGGTTGAACAAGGCCTTCCATATTACAATAAATTCAGTTCGATATATCCTACAGTTGAACATTTAGCTCAAGCAAATGAAGAAGAAGTTTTGTTAATATGGCAGGGACTAGGTTATTATAGCAGAGCTCGTAATATGCTGACAACAGCTCAATTTATTTTAAGCGATCATTCTGGTAATTTCCCCCATTCCTACCAAGGTCTATTAAAATTAAAAGGAATCGGCCCATATACTGCAGCAGCGATAGCGTCATTTGCCTTTGATGAAGAAACACCAGTAATAGATGGAAATGTTTTTAGGGTGCTATCACGCTATTATGGGGTTGACTCAGCCATTGACTCAAGAGAAGGTAAACAACAAATTACTGAACTTGCTAACCTATCAATTGACAAAAAAAATCCAGCATTATACAACCAGTCAATAATGGAATTTGGCGCATTGCAATGCAAACCAAAAAATCCGAATTGTGAAATTTGCCCCCTTAATGACTCTTGTTTATCCTATTTCCAGAACAAAGTGCAAGATAGGCCCCTGAAAATAAAAAAAATCAAGGTAACTAAAAGGTATTTCCATTATCTAGTGTCAAAAGAAAATGAATACCTGACACTTGAAAAAAGAACCGCAAATGACATTTGGAAGGGACTTTATCAATTTCCACTTATCGAATTGGAATCTACCGAATTAACAGATGATTTAATAACTAATTTCAGAATAAGCGACTCTTCTTCAATTTACAACCATAAATTAACCCATCAAACTATTTTTGCCATTTTTCATGAGAGTAGTAATCCACCCAACAATTCATTAAATCAATCCAAAGTAGCAATAACTGATTTAGAAAATTTTGCCTTTCCAAGACTTATTCAACGTTATTTGGAAAACAAGGAATTCATTTAAATCGAATTTAAGTAGATTTACATTTCAGAAAAAAAATATGGCAGGAAGCGTTAACAAAGTCATTCTTATAGGTAACTTGGGAAAAGACCCTGAAATAAGAAGATTAGAAAATGGCACAGCGGTAGGAAATTTCACCTTGGCTACATCTGAAATTTATACTGATAAATCCTCTGGAGAAAAGAAAGAAATAACAGATTGGCATGATATCGTTGTGTGGAGAAATCTTGCAGAAATTTCCGAGAAATACTTAAAAAAAGGATACAAGATTTACGTGGAGGGAAAACTTAAAAAAAGAAGCTGGCAAGATAAGGAAGGGAATACGAGATACTCAACTGAAATAATTGCCGATGAAATGACTATTCTATCAAGACCTGAAGGAAATAGTTCACAAACCTCACGTTCACAATATTCTAATGAAGATATACCCAAGCCTCCTTCGGCAATTGAAGGAATTCAGCATGAAGACACTGATGGCTTACCTTTCTAATTACAATGTTAAAAATTTGTGATGTCTGATACCAGTTATATATTCAGCTTTGTTATCCTAATTATTCTTCTTTTCATATCAGCACTAGCATCTGGTTCGGAAGCTGCGTTTTTCTCTATTGGGCCTACTGAAAAAGAAGCTTTAAAGCAACAGAAAAGCAAATCATCTAAACTAGTATTAGAACTTTTAGACAAACCTAAAGAATTATTAGCCACACTATTAATCACCAATAATTTCGTTAACATTGCTATAGTAATTTTAACCAGCACCTTGCTCGATAAATTACTCACTTTTTCCAATGATGACGGAACTTTACGTTTTTTAGTTGAGGTTGTTGGAATAACCTTTTTAATACTTCTTATAGGTGAGGTAATTCCGAAAATTTGGTCTTCTAACAACTCTCTTTCAATGGCAAAAGCAATGGCCAAACCAATTAGTACAATTCGAAACATTCCCCCAATCTCATGGATCAAGCTATTCTTGGTCAACGGCACGAACCTCATACACAAAAGAGCCAAACGAAAAGGTATTAACATTACAACCGACGAATTAGAACAAGCAATCGCACTGACTAAAGAAGAGTCCACGTCCGAGGAAGAACATAAAATTTTGGAAGGAATAGTGAAATTTGGAAATACTGAAGTTTCTCAGGTAATGCAATCAAGAATTCAAATAATTGGGATTGAACAAAACACCCCATTCAATATAGTTTTAAATACAATTTTAGATTCCGGTTATTCAAGAATTCCTGTTTACGAAAAGAATTTGGATAACATAAAAGGCATACTATACGCCAAAGATCTAATTCCTCATCTCGACAATGACAGCTTCGAATGGCTTTCAAAACTTCAAACACCACTTTTTATTCCAGAAAATAAAAAAATCGACGATTTATTAAAAAATTTTCAAAACTTAAAAATGCACATGGCTCTTGTTGTTGACGAATATGGAGGTACCTGTGGTCTTGTTACACTTGAAGATGTCCTCGAGGAAATTGTAGGTGATATCACTGATGAATTTGATGATCAAGAAATCGTTTACACACGAATAAATCAAACAACATTTTTATTTGAAGGAAGAACAACATTGATGGATTTCTATAAAATTATAAATGTAGACGGGAAAAAAATTGACGCAGTCAAAGGAGAAGCCGAAACCATCGGAGGTTTTATTGTAGAAACAGCGGGTAGAATCCCAATGAATAATGAATCAATTGAAATAGATAATTTGCGTTTAGTGGTCGAATCATCTGATAAGAAAAGAGTGAAAATGGTTAAAGTAATCAAAAAATCAAATTAGATAAAATGTCAAAAATAAATTTAATCTTTCTGTTATCCATTCTTAGTCTAGCAGCTTGCGGAGGAAATGATAAATACAAAATAACAGTTCCTGAAGCAAAAAAATACCCAATACCTAATCTTCCAGAGCATAAATACAAAAACTATGTTAGCAAATGCGGGTACCAATTCAAGTCTCCAAATATCTATACTGTGAAAGATGTTAAGGATGATAAAGGAAACCTTACTTGCCACAAAGACATTGACCTAGGTCCATTGAACGGAATAATGCATTTTTCATATATTCCAATGGTTGAAAACCTTTCAACATACATCAACTATGCAAATGATAAGGTAGATGAACATAAAATTAAAGCAAGCGCGATTAAGGACCAACAAATTATCAAGCCCCAATCTAAAGTTTATGGCACTTTTTTCGAATTAGAAGGTGATGTCGCAACGCCTTTTCAATTTTACTTAACTGATTCTTCAAAGTATTTTGTGAGTGGCGTAGTTTATTTTAATTGCAGACCTAACTATGACTCATTAAAACCTTCAATTGATTATTTAAAAACGGACCTTTTAGAAATTATTAATACATTCCAATGGAATTAATATGCACAAGGTAATATTAAGTTTAGGTAGTAATATTGAGGACCGAATGCAACACTTGGATTTTGGGTTGGCATCCATAAAAAAGAAAATTGGAAATATAATAAAGGTTTCGTCCATTTATGAGACAGATCCACTAGGCTTCGAAAGCAATTGTAGGTTTTACAATCTGTGTGTATCTATTGAATCGATTTTAAATCCATTTGAAATTTTAAATAACATTCAAAACATTGAATTAGAAGCAGGTAGAACGCACAAATCAAAGAATAACATTTATCAATCAAGAACGCTAGATATCGACATAATTTTAATGGATAACATTACACTAAAATCTGAAAATTTATCCATCCCACATCCGCATTTCTCTACTAGAAAATTTGTTCTTGTTCCAATGAATGAAATTTGTCCAGATTTTATTGTTGCTAACACCAATAAAACGGTAGCAGAATTTCTGAACGATTGTAGGGATTTTTCTTACATAAAAAGACTTGATTCAGCAACAATAAATAATTATTAAACACACTGATTTTTTTGGGTAAAACAAATATATTGTTTAATATTGTCGCAAAATTCGAAAAGTTTATTACTGAAGCATATGAAAAAGACAAGTTTAAAAGGTTTAATTTTAGTTCTTTTTGCAGGTTCGTTCATGACGAGTTGCGATTTGTTAAAAGACGTGAAGTACACTGTAACGCCTAACCCCCTAGAATTGCATGGTGATTCTGTTAGAGTTACTGTTGATGTTACATTCCCTGAGAAAGGAATCAAGAAAAAAGCTAAAGTTGAAGTTACTCCTATGTTAGGTAGCACTGCTTTGAAAACAGTTACAATTACTGGTGAAAAGGTTGAAAGCAACGGAACTAAAATTGCTTACAAACCAGGAGGTAGTTATAAATACACAGATGTAGTTGCATACAAACCTGAATTCGAAAATGCTGATTTAAAAGTAACGGGTAAAGTTTACAAAGGAGATAAAGAAAAAGAAGGTCAGTTTGAGGAAACGAAAATAGCTGATGCAACTATAGTAACTCCATTATGGGTGAACAAGGATTTTAGAGTTATCTTCCAAGATGACGCATTCAAACGCGAAACGAATTTATCAACATCTTCCATGATTAATTTCGACAAAGGTAAATCAGAACTTCGTCCTACTGAAATGAAAGACAAAGATATGGTTGACTACAAAAATTGGTTAATCGCAGCTCAAACCAATTCTAAAATTGCAATAAAAAATATTGAATTGGGTGGATGGGCATCTCCTGAAGGAGAAGACGCATTCAATGTTGGTCTTTCTAATGATAGATCTGCAACTGCAGAGAAAGTTTTAATGGACCTAGCTAAATCTTTAAACTTGGGTAAAATTTCGCCAAACGTTTATTTGAAAGCCGGTAATGGTCCTGATACTAAAGGTCTTAAAGAATATCTTAAAACTTCTACAATCAATCCAGCTGATCAAGATGTTATCATTAGAATGATGGCTATAGCTGGTAAATCTGATACAACTGGAAAAACAGCAAGGAAAACACTTATGGAACTTGGTAAAGTTTATCAAGATTTAGAAAACCTTTGTTTTCCGATGTTACGTCGTGTTGAAATTAAAACAAATTATATTTTGACTGGCTACACAGACGAAGAACTTAAAGCAGTTTCCAAAGCAACACCAGATTCTCTTGATGTTGAAGAATTATTGTTCACAGCTGAATTAACTAATGATCTGAACGAAAAGTTGAGACTTTATAACGTTGCAATTAAAAATTTCCCTAAAGATTTCAGAGTGCACAATAATGCTGGTGCTGTGCTTTATGCTCAAAACAAAATGTCAGAAGCTAAAGCAGCATTTGAAAAATCAAATTCTTTAAAAGAAAATGCGATTGCTAAAAACAATTTAGCTGCGATAGCAGGAGCTACAGGTGACCGCAAGAAGAGTCGTGAGCTTCTTACTCAAGCTAAAGGAGCAGGTGATCAAGTTTCTTACAATAACGGAATCTTAGATATACAAGATGGTAAATACAGCTCTGCTATAACCAACTTTGGAAAATCTAGTTCTTTCAATTTGGCTTTAGCTCAATTATTAAATGGTAAGCCGTCTGACTGTATTGCGACAATAGATAATTCAACTGACAAAGAAAGTGCACAAGGCTACTATTTGAAAGCTGTTGCTTCTGCTCGTTTGGATAAAGTTGATGCAGTTGCAAGTAACCTTAAAAATGCAATTGCTAAAGATGCGTCTTTGAAAACAAAAGCAGCAAACGACCGTGAATTCTTAAAGTATTCTGACAACGCAACTTTTACTAGCGTAGTTAAATAAATAAATTTCGATTTTTAAAAATGGTCACCAAACGGTGGCCATTTTTTTTGCCGTTTTGAATCCTTCAAAAATATTAACTATTGAAACCTGAAGAGATATCCCATAAAAAAGTCCTTGTCGCCTCTCTAAATTGGGGTATGGGTCACGTATCTCGTACTATAGCCATAATAAATAGATTGATTAAACAAGATAATAAGTTGTTTTTTGTCGGAAATGAAGCGCAGTTGCAAATTGTAAAAACATATTTTCCAGAAATTACAGTTTTTAACCTAGATGACTACCCATTTCGATTTGGAGATAAGGGGAATTTCACGCTAGATTTATTAAAAACAATCAAGCCTCTATTCAAAAGGTTCAAAAAAGAACAAAGAGATTGTAATGAACTTACTAAAAAATTGAAAATTGATATCGTAATATCAGATCACAGATATGGTTTCAAAAGTAAATGTGCAACTAATGTATTCGTAACACACCAAATTAATTTGCCGCTATCTTGGTGGCAATATCCTTTTCAACTCATCCACAAAAGACTAATAAATTCGTTTGATTGGATTTGGATACCTGATACTGAGGATTCTCAATTTGCAGGCAAACTTAGTAATATGTCTAATAATCCGAAATATATACCAATTGGAATCATTTCCAGATTTGAGTTATATCCAAAACAAATTATCAAAACAATAAATTCAACAATTATAATAAGCGGACCTATAGAATTGGCAAAGGAATTCCTTAAAAATCAAATAGAACATTTTAAGAAAGAAAAAAAAGAAAAACCTACCATTATATGTTCAACTGATATAGTTACACCTGAAATTGATTTAGTAGATTTTAAATTAGTAGAAAACTGGATTGATGCAGATAGCATAATATTGAAATCGAAAAAGATAATTTCGCGATCTGGTTACTCTACAATTATGGACATCGCTTATCTAAATTGTGAAAGTGACTTAACACCCACAAAAGGACAAAAAGAGCAAGAATACCTATTCAAGATTTGGAAAAAAAAACAAGATTCAGGTAAACCGTCAATAGACTTTTAAACAATTCGATTTTCATAGTTACATGTTGTTACATTTTGATAAACAACAAGTATTCTTATTTTTGTAATACTGGCTTATGAAAAATCGATTACTCCCATATATCGTGGTCCTTTCAGGAGTGCTGGCATTTATATCACTATCATCGAGTAAAAAGAAAAATTACGCGAATGAAATCAATGTCATTAAACTAGCACCAACGAAAATTGAAACAGCAAACGTCGATTCTTGTTTTCATGAGAAAAATTATGCACTTGAACTAAATGATAGGGTAGCCAGTTATTTAAATGAATCTTTCAGAAAAGGAACTGGCAAGTTATTGAATTCAAAAAATGAAATTAATCGTTTCGTCTATAAAGGTAAATTGGTTAAAATTTCAGACAATGAATATTACACCATTGGCAAAATGAGATACAGTTATCCTTATTTAACACAAAATGCTCAACTCTTTCTTGATGAACTCGGTGAACGGTTTCATTTGGCACTAGAAAACACCAGCTTACAATGTTCACAATTTAAAATAACATCCTTATTACGCACCACAAGTTCAATAGAACGAATGATGAAAAGCAATAAAAATTCAATCAAAAACAGCTCACATCTTCACGGCACAACGTTCGATATTTCTTATGCAAATTTTGTTCACTCCGAAGATTTATCAAATTCCGAAATAAGCTATTTAGCAGGGATATTAGCTCGAACCCTATGGGATTTAAGGAATGAAAAGAAATGTTTTGTTACCTATGAGGTATGGCAAAAATGTTTTCACGTAGTTGTCCGTTGAAAAATCTTCTTGACTGCAGAATTTTTATATACGTTTATCAAATTCAACAAACTTATTGCATTTTTTGATTGTCATGTTCAACTTTGCTTTTATCTTTATCGTTAATTAAATAATAATTACATTTTCACATGTTTGATAATAACGAATTCAAAAAATACGCTACCAAACACATGGGCTTGAGTAGCATTTACATGGATCATTATATAGAGTCTTCTTTAACACCTTACATTATTGAAGAAAGGTCATTGAATATGACTCAAATGGACGTTTTTTCGAGATTGATGATGGATCGTATCATATTCCTAGGAACAGGAATTGACGATTACGTTGCTAATATAATTAATGCACAGTTGCTATTCCTAGAATCGGTAGATCCGAAAAAAGACATTCAAATATATTTGAATTCTCCAGGCGGATCTGTATATGCCGGATTGGGAATTTACGATACAATGCAATATATTAAACCAGATGTGGCCACAATTTGTACTGGAATGGCTGCTTCAATGGGAGCTGTTTTGATGTGTGCGGGAGCAGAAGGAAAACGTTCTGCTTTAAAACACGCAAGAGTAATGATACATCAACCCCTTGGAGGTGCTCGTGGTCAAGCATCAGATATCGAAATCACTGCGCGTGAAATTCAAAAATTGAAAAAAGAACTTTATGATATCATCGCAACTCATTCTGGCCAAACCTATGAAAAGGTTTGGGAAGATTCAGATCGTGATTATTGGATGACAGCAGAAGAAGCCAAAGAATACGGAATGGTTGATGAAATTCTGGTTAGAAACCCAAAAAAATAATAAGTAAGCGCAATAGCTATTAAAATGTCGAAAAAAGATAGTGGTTGTTCCTTTTGTGGTAGATCTAGAAACGAAGTAGGTGTGCTTATCGCGGGAGTATCCGGTCACATTTGTGAAAGTTGCATACAACAAGCACACAACATCATCAAAGAAGAGGATGTTAACGAACGAAACAATTCATCAGCTATAGTTAATTTGCTTAAGCCCGTTGAAATTAAAAATCGTTTAGATGAGTATGTAATTGGTCAAGATGATGCTAAAAAAGTACTTTCAGTAGCAGTATACAACCACTACAAACGGCTTAATCAACCAAGTTCAAAGGATGAAATTGAAATAGAAAAATCCAATGTCATTCTTGTAGGACGCACCGGTACAGGAAAAACTTTGCTAGCGAAAACTATTGCAAAGATGTTAAATGTACCTTTTTGTATTGCCGACGCCACGGTTCTTACTGAAGCTGGTTACGTGGGTGAAGATGTTGAAAGTATTCTTTCGCGTCTTTTACAAGCCGCAGACTATAATGTAAATGCAGCTCAAAATGGTATCGTTTTCATAGACGAAATTGATAAAATTGCTAGGAAAAGTGATAATCCATCAATCACAAGGGATGTTTCAGGTGAAGGAGTTCAACAAGCCCTTTTAAAACTATTGGAAGGGTCTATCGTTAATGTACCACCTCAAGGTGGTCGTAAGCATCCAGAGCAGAAAATGATCCAAATCGACACCAAAAATATTTTATTTGTTTGTGGTGGTGCATTTGATGGGATAGAGAAAATTATTGCTAACAGGGTTAACAGACAAATCATTGGATTCAATTCTTCTGAAAATGAAATTATTGAAGAGAATAGTCTTTTAAAATATATTAATCCGACGGATATCAAATCTTTTGGTCTAATTCCAGAATTAATAGGAAGGTTCCCTGTTTTAACATATTTAGAGCCACTTGATGCGCAAAGCTTAAAAAGGATTTTAACGGAACCTAAAAATGCCCTTGTAAAACAATACATGCGGTTATTTGAAATGGATGGCGTTAAATTAAACTTTGATGCCTCTGTATTGGATTTTATAGTTACCAAAGCAATAGAATTCAAACTGGGTGCTCGTGGTTTGCGTTCAATTTGTGAAGCGATATTGAATGAGGCAATGTTTGATTTACCTTCAAGCAGCGAAAAGTCTTTCAGATTAACATTAGACTATGCAGAAAAGCAATTTTCAAAGTCTAAAATTGCAACCTTGAAAGTTGCATAATTAGATCAATTAACTTTGAAGCAACAATATTTTATTATCGCTCCTTTAGCTGTAAATAACTTTTCGTAATGTGTTTTAATTGGTAGTATATCCTTAAGTTCCTCTGATATATTTGTGGTCCTTTCGGAATATAAATCACAAGTTGTAAAAAGTAATTCATAACCTTGACTTGCAATTTCTTCCATAGTAAACTCATAAAGCAAATCAGAATCTGTTTTTAAATGAATTTGCCCACCAGGCTTAAGCATTCTTTTATATCTGTCGATAAAAACAGCTGAAGACAATCGCTTATTTGGTTTTTTAGGTTGCGGATCCGAAAAAGTTAGCCAAATTTCATCAACTTCATTCGTTTCAAAACAATCGTTTATAAAATCAATTTTTGTTCTAAGGAACCCTACATTATTTAATCCTTCTTCAATAGCTTCAGTTGCACCAATGAACATACGTGCACCTTTTATATCAACGCCAATGAAGTTTTTACCACTAAATTTTCTCGCCATTCCAACACTATATTCCCCCTTGCCGCAGCCAAGTTCAAGTACCAACGGACAATCATTTTTAAAATAATCTAAATTCCACTTTCCTTTCATATAAAATGTTTCACCTATTACAGGTTCAAAAACATTATCGTAAGTTTTTATAGCTGCGAATCTTCTTATCTTATCTTTTCCCATCTTAATTGAATAAGTTAATTCACAATAAAACTAACTTCATAACCGGTATGTTTTCTAATATTAAAAACACTCCCATTCGAAAACATCAAATATTGTCCTCTGATTCCTATCAGTTCACCTTCTAAAATGGCATATTTATCAAGAGTTAAACTTTTAATTGTTGTGGGATAATGCATCACCGGATATTGCATTTCCAAGAAATCATCCTCATCGCTAAAATGTATTAATAAATCGTCAGGTAATGTTTCATATAAATTCCATTTTTCCTCAATCAAATCGATTTCATCATTTACCTCATTCTTAAGCATTTTTTGCCAATTGGTTTTATCTGTAAATAAAGATTTAAGTTCTACTTCGAGTCGACCTGCCTCAAAACGGTTTGGTGTTCGTGCAAAAACAACTGCTTGAGAAGCACCTTGGTCTATCCACCTCGTTGGCACTTGAGTTCCTCGCGTCACACCTACTTTAATCGAGTCATTTGCAGCAAGATATACAATATGTTCCACATTGTGATGTAACAATTCCCATTCAACATCTCTACCCTCTCCTAAATGCGCGCGACACAATTCAGGCCTTATGATACATGGTGATGACTCAGCTCCAGTTGAAAAACAGTTGAAACAAAAACCATCTCCAAAAGACTTTTTAATATTTTTTTGACAACCAGAGCAAACAATAACACCAGTCCAGCTAATTGTTAAATGACTCCCAATCAATGGATTTAAATCAAATTCCTCATTCAGTGAAAGACAATATTGTATCGGATCTCCGAATACAGCCTTCATTTTACGAAGCAATCCTTTGAATTCCATATTAATCGTTAGGTAGGATTTTCATTTTTTCAGCGAAATGATAACAATAATCCCTCAAATCTTCGCAAATTAAATTCTCTCCTGTTGCACGTTCAAAGGTATCAGCCATTGTTAAAAGTGTTTGATGAAAAAAACGTTTCATTTCCTCTACAGACATGTCTTTAGTCCAAAGGTCGATTTTCATTGTATTTTGATCTTTTTCATCCCATAAAGACAACATAAAGGCCTTCGCATGAGCATCTTTAATTGCCCCATCTTCAGCATTCCACTTAATTGCTAATGGTAAGTTATTGTCATCTAGGTCTACTTTAAGTTTTATTTCAGATGATTTTTTTATTTGACTGTTCATGTTTAATCAATTTCGTAATTAGTAATTATTTCTGAATAATCCGTATTGAGCAATTCCAATGGGGAGCAACCTTTGTTTTTTACATATTCCTCTATCAATCTAAAACCTAAATATTGCCCTAACCTATCGGGTCCCTTCTCAGGAAGCCCAACAGTAAATGGTCCATCGTTTAATAAATTGGCAACCATCAATTCATCTTTTTTGAAAAGTAAGCTTTGATCTACAAGGTATTTCCAAAATGAAACCTCATTATCTTGTGCCCACTTATAATCTTCCTCAGAATACCGCAATATTATTGCATTCGAAACCTCTGGTAAAGCAGCTTTGGTGAGATACAAAATTTTACCCCAACGAACAATATTCTCAGCAAGATTACAATTAACACCCCAGTTAAATTCAGCATTACCATTAACATCATTTTTCGGCAAAACATAATGCGTCATGACCCAAGAACAAATAGCATCACGCACCAAAAAATCTCTATTCCAAGCCTCTTTTATCCAACTAGGAAAATAACTTCCCGGTAATTCTTTAATCACATCAGTTTTGAAGTCGAGATTGCGGTCCAATCCAATTGCAATCTCTTTGGTTGTGCTCAAAGAATTCACATTAAAACAAGAATTAATGAATACAATTTTACTTGGAATCTTACCTTCATTAAAATGGTGTTTCAAATGCTTAAATCCATTCAATAGTTGTTGTTTTTCATTATTTAAATTAGAAAACTGCTTGGCAATTGCGGCATGTGCACGTTTCGCAAAAGGATCTTTATAAAAATTTTGAATTCCTGTAACCACTTGACTATCAACATTAGAATTGATTTGCAAACAGTAAACACGCTGATATTCGTAGGTTTCAGGTATTTCCACAAGCCATTTACGGTGATGCTTGAGTATTTGATCTGCCGAACTATTTCCAAGAATAGAATCCATATTAATAAATTCGATCTCCAATTCAGATCCTGAAACATCCACATTCAACGGATCAGTAGTGCATGATTGAATAAGAAAAATTGTAAATACGAATCCTATTAAATTGCTTTTGAATGTCATTAAAATTTTGGTTAAATTCGTATCAAAATTACACAAATCATATACTTCATTCGTCAAGTGTATTAACTAAAAGAAAATAAAAATGAAAAAATACTTATTTACGATAGCAATTATTGGATTTTTCTTCACTTCAAACGCCCAAGAGGCCGCAGATAAAAAAGTTCAAGCTGGTTTGGTATTGGGTTCCGGTGTTAACTTTCAAAAAATGCTCACTAAAAATATGGATGCCAATGGCGTTGGATGGGATTGGACAGTTGGAATGAACACCGTTTTTAATTTCAGCGAAACAATTGGTTTGAATACAGGAATCGAATTTGATTTTAATTCATTGAAATATGCGCCTTCCTCGAGTGCTGCTGGAAATGTTTATTATTATTTCAAAGACATGGATATTTTAGAATTCCGTGATTCAGATTCCTCATCTTCACTATTCCAATTAGGAGATCGCGTTCAAAAATCGGTTTATTTAACTATACCTACAATGTTAACTTTCAGAACAGGATTTTTTGGATATTGGAGATACTTCGGAAGATTTGGTTTAAGAAATAGCTTTTTGCTGAATAGTAAAGTTACAGATCAAGGTCTTTTAAATGGTACCAAAGCGACAAATGATGATTTTACATCTAAAAATGATTTATTGTTTTTTAAGTCTGCAGTGGGAATATCGGCTGGTGCAGAGTGGAATTTTAGCGGATCTACCAGTTTAATAGCTGAATTAGGATACTACTATGGCATAACGCCTTTACATACCCAAAAAAGTACCGATGTTGGTAAAGAAAAAAATTCACTTTTTATTGATAATGATGGGGTTCTAGGTAGTAATGCCCCTGTAATGTTCAACAACAAGTCAACACAGAATCAAATCATGTTGAAGGTTTCGATTTTATTCTAAGCCCTTTCGATTTTGAATAAAAATGCCATTATTGAACACATCACGGAATGGTTAAATGACTATTGTGATGATTCAAAAATGCAAGGATTTGTAGTAGGTATTTCAGGAGGAATAGATTCCGCCTTAACTTCAACACTTTGTGCATTAACCGGTAGAAAAACATTACTTGTTACGATGCCAATTCGTCAAACACAGGCAGAGTATGATAGGGCTAAGCATCACATATCTGATTTACTAAATCGTTTCAATAATATTGAAGCGCTTGAAATCAATCTCACAGATGCGTTTACACTGCTCGAGCAAACCTTACCGGAGTCATCCCAAAAGGATCATTTAACCATGGCCAATGTTAGATCTCGACTTCGAATGACAACACTGTACGCTGTTGGTCAACCGAATAAATGCTTGGTCGCTGGTACCGGAAATAAAATCGAAGATTTTGGAGTTGGATTTTTCACTAAATATGGTGATGGGGGTGTGGATTTAAGTCCAATTGCGGATTTATCGAAAACGCAAGTTCGATTATTGGCTGAGGAGCTTAATGTTATTAAAGAAATTTGCGAGGCTGCCCCTACCGACGGTCTTTGGGCTGATGGAAGGACGGATGAAGATCAGATTGGAGCAACTTATCCTGAACTTGAATGGGCAATGTCTTTTAATGGAAAACAGGAAAATCTGTCTGAACGACAAAAAAAGGTTTTAGTAATCTACAATAGACTGAACAAAATCAACCAACATAAAATGATACCAATACCTGTCTGTAAAATTCCGTTTGAATTATTTTAGCGGAAAATATCAAGCTTCAGGAGCTAGCCTAAGTACTATACCATCAATTTCTTCATTTAAGTGAATTTGGCAACCCAAACGGCTATTTGGTTTTACAAAAAAAGCTTGATCCAACATGTCTAATTCTGCATCACTCTGTTCAGGAAGGGCTGTATCAGACTCAAGATAGCATTGGCAAGTTGCGCACATAGCCATTCCCCCGCATTCTCCAAGAACTGGCAAATCATAAGCCTTGCACAATTCCATAATATTCATATTCATGTCTGTTGGTGCATCCAATTCATGAGAATTACCTTCTCTATCAATTACAGTTACCTTTATTTCACTCATTGCTTGTTTAATTATAAATTCTTACCAGATTCGTCCCGTTATAAATAGTTTGATATTGCCTTAGTCCAAATTCAGAACCTTCAACAGGCGAACCATCGAACAAAGAAAACTTTGCGGGTCCACAAGAATCAATCAACATTAAAAAGTTATCAGGATCAGGATACAAAGGTTCAGGACAAGTTCCGTTTAGGTCTACGGGAGAATGTCTATCAAAAGCTACAAATTCATCTATATTTCTTCTGTAAACAATTATTCCTCTTGATCCTCCATTCACAAATGCATAACTACCCACCCCTATTAAGGCATTGTAGCTAGGCAAATTAATGTCAATGGTAATATCAAAAGGTATGTCCGGAACAGGATGGATTTTATTTTTATTACAACCATTAACTAAAAAGCAAGTTAGGGTTATGAAAAATAGCGTTACTTTCATTTAAATATTTGTATTGTAAAGTTATGAAGTTTAACAGGTTTAATAACGTGATTTTACTTTTTTTATTTGTGTTTAGGCTAAACAATGTGTTTTGTCAAACAACAAACGCTACACTAAAAGAGGATAAGAAAGCGCAAAAGATACTTATTAATCAGAAAAAACAACAAGCCAAAACGAATAAAAAATCAAATCGAGAGGCTTTCAAAGCACACATGAAAAATCAGAGTAAAGCTGTTAAAAAATCGATAAGGAATAACTACAAAAGACAAAGGAAAATTCAAAAAGAGAAAGGACGAGGTTAATCTTCAAGAGCGAATAATTGCTCAGTTAAAATTTCCCATTCACTCATCAAATGATTCAAGTCACCTTTCTTACTGTCGTAATTGGACAAAACCTGCTGTGCGTTATCTTCATTGTTATAATCAAGGACTGCCAATTCTTCATCCATAGACTTAATTTGCAATTCAATAGAAGCAATATTACTTTCAAGCTGTTTAATTTTCTTTTCCAGTTCTTTTTTTGCAGGATTTATTTCATTAGTTGCTTTTTTCGTTTTCTCTTGAACAATAGGCTTTTTGTTCACTAATGACTTCGATTCTAAAAGGGAATCCGCCATTTTTTTCTGCAAATATTCTTTAACGTCAAAATGGTGAATTTTCAATGCCTTATTTTCAATATCCCATATTCTGTTCGTTAATCCATCTAAAAACTCCCGGTCATGAGATACAACTATGAAAGTTCCTTCATAATTTTTCAGTGCATCCTTAAGAACCTCTTTGCTTAATATATCCAAATGATTGGTTGGCTCATCCAGAATTAATACATTGGATGGACTTAACAAAAGTTGACACAAAGCTAACCGAGTTCTTTCACCGCCTGATAAAACTCCCACTCTTTTGTCTATATCCTCTCCAGAAAATAAAAAAGCTCCTAGAATACTTCTTAAATCCTTCCTGATTTCACCTTTAGCAACATCATCAACAGTTTCGTAGATTGTTTTATTCGGATCTAATTGTTCAGCCTGATCTTGAGCAAAATATGTACAATTAACATTATGACCATAGGTAACAGAACCAGGACCTTCCAATACATTTAAAATACGCTTGAGTAGCGTTGATTTCCCCACTCCATTTGGGCCTAATAAGGCTATTTTTTCACCCCGACCTACTGTTATGTTCACACTGTCAAAAAGCACCTTTTCACCATACTTTTTTCCTAAATCGGACAATTCCAAAACCCACTTACCTGGCTGAACACTTAAAGGAAAGGTTATATTCATCCTAGCAACATTATCTTTTTCTATTTCAATGCGGTCAGTTTTTTCCAGTTTTTTGATCAAGGATTGTGCGAAAGCAGCTTTGTTCTTCTTTGCTCTAAACTTATTTATAAGTTCCTCTGTATGTTTGATGTCTTTATCTTGCTGTTTTTTTGCTCCTTGAAGACGTTCCAGTTCTTCTTCGCGTAATTCCTTGTATTTGGTGTAAGCATATGGGAAATCAAAAATTTTAGACATACTTATTTCCAAAGTTCGCTTGGTTACGTTATCCAAAAACAATCTGTCATGTGATATGATGATTACGGCACCCTCAAATTTCTGCAAATAAGATTCCAACCAACCAATAGAAATAATATCAAGATGGTTTGTAGGTTCATCTAGCAGAATGACATCTGGATTGTTCACAAGAATTTTTGCTAATTCAGCACGCATCTTCCAACCACCAGAAAAAGTATTCAAACTATTATGGATTTCAGTATCACTAAAGCCTAATCCTTTTAACGTCGTTTCAATTTTCTCTTCCCAGGAATAGCCGTCAATTATATTATAATTATGATTTAAATCATTAAGCTCATCAAGCATATTAAGGTATGCTTCAGATTCATAATCGGTCCGGGTAACCAATTGATGATTAATATACTCAATAGCATCTCTAAGCTTGGTGAGCACTTCGTTGGAATTATTTAAGTATTCAAAAACAGATTGAACGGTGTCAATTTTAATATCTTGTGTTAGGTAACCAACGGTAAGACCTTTAACTGTGTGAATTTTTCCTTCTGTTGGCTTGTTGACCCCACCAAGAAGTCTGAGAAGAGTGGATTTCCCAGCGCCATTTTTACCAACCAATCCAACTTTATCTCCTTTATTGATTTGAAGACTTACATCTTTAAACAAATACCCTTGTGGTAAGAATACACCAAGACGTTCCAAATTAATCATATGCAAAGATACCTTCGAAAATTGAAATGAAAATGCTATAAAACAAAAAATGCCTCACAAGGAGGCATTTTTATTATTCAAATAGATTTTAGAAATTCCACATGTCGTGTTCTAATGTTCTAATTTCTTCTGTAATGGCATTAGACTCAATTAATGCATCTACACCATATTTGTACTGTTCCACTGTTCTATCAAAGACATTGCTTTCTTTTACGATATAACTGCTGAATCTTCTTTTCCAAAAGAAATCATCAAAAGACATCCATTGGGCGTCATTATCTTCGTTATAAACATAATACTTCGCCAAATATGGTCTTAGTTGCGGAAAATAACACCAGAACAATGGAGCTGTTACCCATTTAGATGAACTTTGCTCATCTGGTTGACCTGTTACGTCATCATAAAAAACAACACTTGTTCGGCTATCGTCTTTCCAATTCACAACAGGTGCTATACCAATGATTCTTACATCTAGAACTGATCTTTCTTTATCAAAAAACCAATCTTCTTTCAAGTCATAACCCTGAATTTCATTACCATCTACCCATTGCATTTCTCCTGGATAAAACTGAACAATATATTCATCTTTAATTGGATCATAAATTGTAGAATCCTCATCGTTTTCCATTTTGATTGGATCTTTACTTTTGATTGGATCAGTTGTAGGACCCATTTTACCAAAGTAACGCATGTTGATACTTTTTCTCATTTCATAATCATTCTCATACCAACCGTTAATTTTGGAAACCATTGGATACTTAAATTGATCACCATCAAACATTCCCCAAGCATTTGGATTTTCAGGTTCGAAAATAGTAACATCTCCCCATATAACATGCTGACGCACTATTGTCCATAAAGACCAACGTGAAGTATTTCTCACCCAAACAGCGCTGTCCTTAACATCATCAATAGGATACTTCAAATTAAAATTCATTTTTTCACGTAAATCAATACGACGAAAAACACGCTTAGACCAGATATAATCAGCCTCACGAATTACTTCATAAGCGATTGGACGCTTAGTCGGCACGTGTGTAGGCATGAATACACCGTCTATAACTTGATTTTCAGTTCCAGGATTAATCACATTAATGGGACCTCCACCATTGTCAAAAGGTACCTGGCTGTAGAACACACCCGTCCAAAAGAAAGCAATGAACAGATTTATTGAAATAATATTTAATCTGGAACTTCTCATATTAATTTACTTTAAACGTACCTGAACCTTTAGTAACTGTTTTGTCTGGCTTTTTATAATTTACAACTAGAGTTACATATTTACCACTACTTTGCTTCATCATATTAACAGCTTGAGCATTCAATTCAGTACCTGTTCCTGATGTTTCACGACCATTAGCAATAAGTGTCCACCCTGAAATAGGGAACGTAACACCTGTTAATGTAATTTCAGAACCATATTTAACTTGAATCGATGTAACATTCTTATTTACAGATTCTGTACTTTTCTTTCCTCCTAAATAAACTCCAGGATCTGGCAAAGGTTTAACTTTGTAAGTAACAGAATTCAATGTGGCAGATTTCTTCGTAATACTATTAGTACCTACAACTGCTAGAGTTAAGCTATTTCCACCGGTTGGGAAAATGACCCAATTGTTTGAACCTTTCGTGGTCTTTGTTGCTGTACCTGAAGTGATTTTCAAATCAGTTTTGTCAAACCCAGAAGCTACAGCCTGAACATTATTACTATAGTTCTTGTAAAGAATTTGCATGTCTGGCAATGAAATACTTCCTGTAGGCTCAATTACCTTTACGGTATATTTCCATGGTTTTTCTGCCCAGTCACCTGACTTCTTACGTATTTTTACAGTACCACTAATTGTTTTATCACCAATACCAGATGTAGCGATTTTCATTGTACCCTGACCATTAGCAACTGTCCAGTTACCACCACCAGTAATTACTGGTTGATTATCTGTATCAAAAGCAGCCATCATTACTTTCAATTCTGCCTCATCACCTTTGGTTACCATTGTAGGACCAACTGCAAATCCTTCGATACTATTAAAACTGAATTCACCAGTTGAAACACGACTCTTAATAT
The DNA here is from genome assembly GCA_947475275.1 of Flavobacteriales bacterium. Classification (GTDB taxonomy): domain Bacteria; phylum Bacteroidota; class Bacteroidia; order Flavobacteriales_D; family Crocinitomicaceae; genus M0103. The sequence goes on from CANJNE010000001.1 coordinate 94,153, forward strand.
GTTCGAACGCACTCGCTCTTGCAGCCAAGACTTCCACCTGAAGAGAAGTTAAAGACGCTAGCGCAGCAACCAACGGTGCATGGTCAAAAGTTTTACCTATCCAAGGCCATTCTTTTTGCTCCTCACCTTCTCCACCAGCCATAACCATTTCCGGTTTGGTTAACTCAATGTATAAATCTCTCAATTTACCTTTGTCATCGTTCTTGTTGCATTGACTTTTTTCAATCATTGCTTCAACTTGCTTAGTCAGATCATTGAAATCTTTGAACTTATTTATTGCTACAGGATTTATTGACCAAGTTTTTCCTCCTACTGTATATGTTCCCAGTAATTTCACGATATTTTGCCTGTAATCATTATAAGCCTTCCAAAGTTTCATACCAGCTCCATCAGCTTTAGGAGACATTGGCTCTTCACCAACTAATTCATGCATTGGAATATCATACTGATCTTTTGCCTGAACCGCAGCCAAATTCATTCTAGCCGGACGAATGGGTTGTAGTTTTTTGTTGTAATCAACCCAAAGAATTTTAGAAGCATCCTTGTCACCTACAGACATATCTTCACCGCTTTTTGTAAGAATATCCTTTTTGATGCCATCAACCATTTCAATAAATTTACCGGTTTCAACATCAATTTTATTCATTACGTCCATGAAATATTTGATTTTCTGGGCCTTAACCTTTGTAGGATCTTCTTTATCTTTTTCTGCAACAGTCAATTCTCCACTAAGGCTTCGTTTTGCACCATCACCTCTTTCAAGATGGTTAATTGCCGCTTTTTGCATATTTTCCTCGATTGCCACAAAGGCATCCAAGACTTGTTTCGATACATTTAGAGCCAGAAGTGCGGTAAGTACCAAGTACATCATACCAATCATCTTCTGTCTCGGGGTTTCTTTACCTCCTGCCATGATAATTAAATTTTATTGTTTACAATAATATTAATGTTCAATTTTAAAATAGTCACAAATGTGATTATCCTTTAATTGTCATAGCTTTCAACATATTGCCATAAACGTTGTTAAGATCCGTCAAGTTCTTAGACAACATCGCCATATTTTCTTTGTACAATCTCGTATCCTCAACTGATGCAGATAGATTAGCCATCATGTCAGTTACTTGCTGCTGGAATTTCTCTGTAGCTTCAAGGTGAGATGTAGATCCTTTCAATTGTAATTCATAAACATTGTTCAGTGCAGCAAGATTTTTAGATACTTTTTGCATTTGCTCACCGAATGATTCACCTTCTTGGGTAGTTGATGTCATTCCAGATATTGATACAGATGCTCTTTCATAAGCCTCTGACAAAGATGCCACGCGCTCAGAAGCAGCTTGTAAGCTAGATACGTAAGAATCTGTAGCAGCAGCAGCAGAAGTAATTCCTTTTAAAGAATTTGCATTGTCTGCTAAAGCTGTCATGCCTTCACCTAATCTTTCTAACAATTTGCTATCAATTTTTGCCTCATCTAGCATTTTATCCAACTCTTGGCTTACACCAGAACCACCTCTTCCACCTCTTCCAGCTGGCAATTTAGCGTGATCTAATTCATCAGAGTGACCTAGAGCTAATTCAGGATAAACCAATTCCCAATTTGGGTCTTCGTGAATAGGTTCAAATGCTGAAAAGATAAAGATAATTGCCTCCGTTAAGAGTCCTACTGTTAATAAAAATCCTGCTTGAAATGGGAAAAAGAAATTCCAGTGCTGAATTTTAAATAACGCACCAATAATTACAATTGCGGCTCCAAATCCGTACAATTTCGCCATAAACTTTTTCCATCCTTTACTTCCTGGTTTCATAGTTTTCCTTTTTTTTAGGTTTTTAAATTAAAATTACTACTTGATTATGTTTGTTGTATTCTAGCGAAGTTGAATATCGCTTTGAATTTCTTCTACTCCTCCTTCGAGTGTCATGTCAACACCTCCTCTTCCGAGATGGGTCATAACATTTCTAAATCCGATATAACTTTTAGCCGTATCCTGGTACTCATAGGTACGTGTTCCACACATTAGATAATACCCTACGTCTTTCCACGAACCTCCGCGTATTACCTTACGTTTCATTACAGGAGGATCCCAGTCCTTTGCATCATATCGGTAATCAGGATTCATTTCATGCTGAACTTCATACATCGATTCATCGAAAGCAGTCTCACACCATTCGGATACATTTCCTGCCATGCAATATAAGCCCCAGTTGTTGGGATTGTATGAATACACTTTCACAGTATGGAAACCTCCATCCTCAAAATAACGACCTCTCATAGGTTTGAAATTCCCAAGGAAACAACCAGCATTATTTCTGATATATGGTCCACCCCAAGGATAATTATTCAACTCATTTGATCCTCTCGCGCCTCTTTCCCATTCAGCCTCTGTTGGTAAACGGAAATCATTCACAAACAATTGACCTTCAGAAATTAACCAATTATTAAGCAACTGGGTTCTCCATACAGAGAAAGCTTTTGCCTGAACCCAAGTAATTCCAACAACCGGATAATTGTCGTATGCAGGATGCCAAAAATACATGTTGGACATTGGATCATGGAATGAATAAGTAAAATCTCTAACCCAACATAATGTATCAGGATAAACATTGATCTCTTCGTCAATTATAAATCTTGACCGATCACTATGACCACGTATGGCATTGTTTTGACCTTTCTCATTAAATCTACCTAAATCAAGTTCTTGTCCAGGACCTTTATAATTTTTCCAATCTTTGATATTTTCTTGACTTTGACCTGTTACAGGATTAGGAGGTAATGTTTCTTTATCAAGCGTTCTATGCTCTTTATTTACCTTGTCACCTGCATCTTGCCATGTATCGTCGTCTTTAAATGGAGTACCTCCATAATCTATATTAAGATCTCCTCTTCTTGCAGCTTCACGATAGTCTATCCAAAAATATCGATACATTAATTTTCTAGTATCAATTTCCTTTCTGCGGTAGTAACGTTCATCTGTTGGAAGGTACATTTCAGCAAGTAACGGTATTACATCGGCGGATGAATAATCCAACTCTTTCTCCCAATCAAGATAAAATAAGATATTTTCCGGTTTATTTGGTTTGAAAGGGGCATCATATTCCCCACGATATTCCAATCGTTTATCTGGTTCATGTACTACCTGCCCGTCTTTATCTTCTTTACCAGACACAATAAATTTGGTTGTACCAGCATCATCAAGTTCTGATTCATCTAGATAATATTCTGTATATTTTATCCAAGATGTAGCATCTGCATCTTCCCACATGCCTTGCTTCCCGTCTTTACCGTCACCAGGTAAACCCTTAACCCATTCTTTATCTTTGGTGTAAAGAATTTCCCTAGCTATAGAGTCTCTTACCCAATTAACAAATTGACGGTATTCATTGTTGGAAATTTCCGTGTTGTCCATATAGAACGCCTGCACTGAAACAGGACGGGGACGTGTTTGAAATAGGAAAGGAACATCTTGGTCCGTTTCTCCCATTTGAAAAGCACCCGATCGGACATAAACCATACCTAAAGGGACTTCAGGCTGATAAGGCTGACGACCAGCAACACCTGTAAGTTCACCTGTTTGCTCAATACATGAAGCCAACATGGTTCCAACAAAACCGAATAACAATAGTTTTTTCATTCTACCTCTTTTTTTTCTAACTACCGGACACCAATATTAACTTTCTACAGGATCTACAATTGCTGGTATAACGGTACAATCACAAAAATGGTTACAAATATTCAACTTTTTTTTTAATTTACAACCATCTTGGGTGATTTGATTTTGTCACAGGAGGTGGCGGTAAGAAGTAGCAATACTTCAAAACAATCTCATGTGAACCCCTCGAAACACTTGCTAACTTATTTGTTGTAAGATCATAAGAATAACCGACAGTCATGTTTTTCACAGGCATCCAGCCCAACATTAGACCGATTGCGTCAACCGTTCTGTATGTTAGACCTGCATATCCAATATCTTTCCAAAAATATCTTGCGTTTATATCTGCTGAAAATTTGACCAAATCAGTTCTTAATAACAATTGTGCATCTATTGCTCCATCACCTATACCATTAAATCTCTTTCCACCCATCAGATAATAATGTCTTGCCATTTGGTACTGGTTAGTAACCTGACCTACAACATTTTGTAATAAAGATTCGTTAAGATGTGTAGAGGAAAGACCAACATAATAATCACTATTTCCTTTGAAGTACAATCCAAAATTAACGTCAAGATTGGTTGCGGTAAACCCAACAGGAAGAGAATTATCCAAAACAGTTGTTGGCGGAACCCATACTGGTGACATACCAAAATTAACAATACCAAGACCTACACCAATTCCCAACGTGCCTAAACCAGCTAAATCAAGGGGATAAGAGTAATTTAACAAAACATTATTTTGTCTTGAAAAGCCTATTGCATCATGATAGAAGGAAATACCCAATCCACCTGGAAAAAAGCGATTCATATTCGCTTCAATATTCAACACAGCTGAATTTGGTGCCCCATTTACTTTATCCCATTGGTTTCTATAAATTGAAGTAGCGCAAATACCATCATCAATTCCAGTTTCTCCAGGATTAATTGACATTTTATCGTAAACAAAATGCGTAATCAACTTATCTTGCTGACCATATGAAAGGCTAGTAATTACGCTAAGAACAGTAGTAAGTAGAATAAATTTTTTATTCATATTTGTAGTTTTCAATGGTAAAATCCATAAATGGTTCGATGTTCAAAACACCAAAATGTGGGGACTAAAATAAGTATTTTTATTGATAAAAGAAATTTTTTTTCTAGCCGAGTAAAAAAAGTACTAGAATCTTTAATCGGAAAAAGAATAAAATCCTTCCTAAGAGAGCTTTTGATATGTTTTCCACCATAAATCTGGCAATTCATTCTTCATGGCCCTTTCATAATCTGTTGCATCGCAAGGTACAAGATGATGTCTTTCATACTGCAAACCTTTGGTTGGAGGATACGGCACTTCCATCCACCAACGTTCTGACTTATTGCTTTTATAGAAAACAATTGTATCCTTAAAATCATCTAATTTAACGCTGAATTTAAGATAATCTCGTTTGCTTCCCGTTGGAAAGTCACCTTTCCGATGGACAACACCATCAATAAAATACCATACTATTTCAGCGACTATTTTAGCGATTAAATCAAATTCATTATTCGGATAATAATTAAATATACCGAAGGAGGTCAATTTATCACTGATTCCAGCATATTTACCAATTTGACAAATTTGATCAGCAAAGAAACCGTTAGGCAAATTGTATGATGAACTTTGTATTTCAGCGGCTCTAATTGCTGTTAAATCTAACGAGAGAATATCAGCGTTTCTTAAATGGGGTTCAGCTTTTCGTTTGTCGGTATTGAATTCCCCCAAGCGACATGAGTCAAAATACAATTTTTCAAACAGTTCAATTTCAACTGCGGACGCATATGGTGCTTGCAAACCAATATTTGCATGATTGAACAGATAACAAGGCCTCTGTAACAGTAAATGACTTAAAAAAGCATCAGCGTTCATTGGCTCCTCGGGTGAACCCAAGTCAAGTTTGGCATCTATACAACAAAGATTAACCATTTGTTCAAGTTCTTCGTAACCTTTATACAATGCAAGTGTCAAATCCTGGCTTCCACCAATAACAATTGGTATTATTCTTTTTTTAACAAGTTCTCCAACAACCTGACTAAGTGCAAAAAACGTATCTTCTTTTGTTTCACCAGGAAGAATTGTTCCCAAATCGTATATTGGTAAATCCCAAGAAACGCCTTTATTGAGTGTATAGAAGTGATTTCGGAATGTAGCATTTTCTTTAAATTGAAATCCAGACTTATCTCCTCTATACTCGGGAACGTAAATTATAGCAATACCTGCCTTTGATGAACTTAAATCTGGAAAAGACTCCTCTCTATGAAAAATTACAGTGTTGCCAAGTTGGTTTTCATTAAACTCATCCAAATCTAGGATGGCTTTAAAATAAATTGACAAATCTTTCATTTCAACACTTTGTGCGAAGCTATAGAAATTAAATCATCAATGCGAAATCACAAATGAAAAGAATTGAAAAGTTAGAAGTTGAAAACTCTTCGAAGTGAATTATGAAGTTTTCTTTTTCTTAAATTTTCCTGATGCATTTTTTGGATCTTCAGCTATTTGAATGCACTCTTCAAGCGACAATTTTTCTGGAGCGGTCCCTTTGGGAAGCTTAAAATTGTCTTTTCCTATTTTCAGATATGCCCCAAAGCGACCATTTAAAAGTTGAACGTCGGGTCTTTCATCGAAAGTCTTTATGAGCTTGTTGGCATCCTCTTCCCTTTTCGCTATAATTAATTCAATAGCTCTCTCCAAGGTAATTTCAAGAGGATTTTCTCCTTTTGGAATTGAAACAAAGCTTTTACCATGCTGAACATAAGGTCCAAACCTACCATTGTTTGATTTGATCTCTAGATTTTCAAAACTTCCTACAATGCGTGGTAATTTAAATTGATCAAGCGCATTTTCGAGTGTTAAGGTCCCAATAGATTGATCTTTACGAAGTGAAGCAAACAGAGGTTTTTCACCATCTTCTTTTTCATCACCTATTTGGATCATTGGTCCGAAACGACCTATTCTTGCAATAATTTTTCTTCCAGTTTCTGGATGGACTCCCAAAAATCTTTCACCAGTTGCTCTTTCAGAATTTTCAAGAGTATCATCGACGTTTTCGTGAAAAGGATTATAAAAATTTTTAATCATTTCAGTCCATTGGACAAGTCCTTTAGCTATATCATCAAATTCTTCTTCAACTTTTGCTGTAAAGCTATAATCCATGATTGAATTAAAATGTTGTTCTAAAAATTCCGTTACCACTATGCCAATATCAGTTGGAAAAAGTTTGTTGGTCTCTTTACCGGTTAACTCAGACTTTGATTCGCTAATGATTTCACTGTTTTTTAAAGTAAGTTGAGTATAATTTCGAACCACGCCTTCTTTTTCCTTTTTTTCAACATAACCTCTTTTTTGAATTGTTGAAATTGTTGGTGCATAGGTTGAAGGTCTGCCAATGCCTAGCTCTTCTAGTTTCTTAACTAAAGATGCCTCTACATATCTTGGAGCTGGTCGGTTAAACCTTTCAGTAGCTAAAATTTGCTCGTAATCTAAAGTTTCATTTAAAAGAACCTCTGGCAAAATACCTTCTTTACTTTCTTCCTCCTCAAGATCTTCTACATTTGACGCCATGTAGAGACGAAGAAAACCGTCAAATTTAATTACTTCGCCTTTGGCATTAAATAAATCGTCGAGATTTGAAATTTTAATTTTAACACTGGTTCTTTCTAATTTTGCATTCGACATTTGTGAAGCTAGGGTTCTTTTCCAAATCAATTCATATAACCTTTGCTCATCACGTTCGGCAGAAATGCTTTCTAAAGAAAAATCTGTTGGCCTAATTGCCTCATGTGCCTCCTGAGCACCACTGCTTTTGGTTTTGTATTTAGTTGGATTGCAGTAGGTTGAGCCAAATCTATTTTCTATTTCAGATTTTATTCCAGAAATAGCAGAATCTGATAAATTCACTGAGTCCGTTCTCATGTAAGTAATTTTTCCAGACTCATAGAGTTTTTGAGCAACTGTCATTGTTCTTGAAACAGAGAACCCAAGTTTTAAACTTGCCTCCTGTTGAAGTGTCGAAGTAGTGAAAGGTGCAGATGGACTCTTTGATGCAGGTTTTGTGATAATGTCCGCGACACTATAACTAGCGTTTTTTAGTTTTTCTAATAAAGAATTAGCTTCTTCAATTGTTTCGGTTTGTCTTGAAAAATCGGCTTTCAATTTTCCTTTTACAGCATTAAAAACACCTTGAATTTTAACAAATCTAGAAGATTTGTGGCTTTCAATTTCTTTTTCACGCTCAACAATCAATCTAACAGCAACAGATTGCACACGTCCAGCTGATAAGCTTGGACGAACCTTTCTCCACAAAACCGGGGACAATTCAAATCCAACGATTCTATCCAGTACACGTCTGGCTTGCTGCGCATCAACTAAATTCTTGTCAATTTTTCTTGGATTATCAATTGCTTTAAGAATTGCTGTTTTAGTGATTTCATTAAAAGTAATTCTTTTGGTTTCTTTTTTATCCAAGTTCAATGCTTCGTACAAGTGCCATGAAATAGCTTCACCCTCGCGATCCTCATCAGTTGCCAACCAAACAACTTCTGCTTCCTTAGCTAACTTTTTTAAATCAGAAACAACTTGTTTTTTATCGGGAGTCACCTCGTATATGGGGTTGAAATTATGTTCTAAATCAATAGACAATCCTTTTTTGCCCAAGTCACGGACATGACCAAAGCTTGATTTTACCACAAAATCCTTTCCCAAATAACCTTCAATTGTTTTTGCTTTTGCAGGGGATTCGACAATTACGAGATTTTTAGCCATGTTAAACGATTTTGAAATTGAATGCAAAATTATATCTAAAATACATTGAAAAGTTATTTGCTATTCAAAACAGAAGGTGACAAATATTGTTTAACCAAAGGTTAAATAATTTTATAAAATATACATTTTCAATTGACAAGCAACTTTTTTAAACAATTTATCATAGTAAAAGACTGCCATTTTGACATAGACGCCTAGAATTATTAATTTTGTGAAAACATTTCAATTGTGTTTTAAAAAAAATGGAAAATAAAATTATCGATGAAAGTGTTCAAGGTACAGCAACAATGTTGAACACAACAAAAAACAATGTATCAGGTACAAAGAAACTTTATGTAGAGAGTTATGGCTGTCAGATGAATTTTTCAGACAGTGAAGTGGTTGCCTCGATAATGAATAAAAATGGGTATTCAACAACGCGAGATATTGACGAAGCCGATGTCGTATTGATAAACACTTGTTCCATTAGAGAAAATGCTGAAACAAGGGTAAGAAATCGTTTGACGGAGTTTAAGTCGAAAAAAGCAAAGAGACCAGATTTAGTTATTGGAATCTTAGGTTGTATGGCAGAACGCCTAAAAAAATCATTACTTGAGGAGGAAAAACTCGTAGATTTAGTTGCGGGGCCTGATGCCTACAGGGATTTGCCAAATCTAGTGGAGGAAGTTGGAACAGGACAAAAAGCTGTAAATGTTTTGCTATCTCGGGACGAAACATACGCAGATATTTCACCTATAAGACTTGATCAAGGAGGAATTTCAGCTTTTGTAACTATTATGCGTGGTTGTGACAACATGTGTTCATTTTGTGTTGTTCCATTTACTCGGGGTCGCGAAAGATCGAGAGACCCTGAAACCATTGTTAATGAATGTAAAGATTTGTTTGAACAAGGTTACAGAGAAGTGACGTTATTAGGCCAAAATGTAGACAGTTATCGGTGGAATTTGAGTTCCAAAGGTGAAATAAAAGATTCGAATCAACCCACAGTAAATTTCGCGCAATTAATGGAAAAGGTAGCTCAGGTTTCATCTGATTTGCGGATTCGATTTTCCACATCACATCCTAAAGATATGACAGATGAAGTTTTGGAAATGATGGCAAAATATGAAAACATATGTTCATATATTCATTTACCGGTTCAATCTGGAAGTACTACTGTTTTAGATAGAATGAACAGATCTTACACAAGAGAATGGTATCTCGAAAGAATTAGTGCGATAAGACGAATTGTTCCTGACTGTGCAATTTCAACCGATATTATTACTGGTTTTTGTAACGAAACTGAAAATGAGCACGCAGACACTTTATCACTAATGAACGAGGTTGCCTTTGATTTCGCATATATGTTTAAATATTCGGAACGACCAAAAACCTTAGCTGAAAGAAGGTTTGAGGATGATGTTCCAGAGGACGTAAAAAGTAGAAGATTGAATGAAATTATTGAAAATCAGCTACATCATTCTCTAAAATCTAATCAAAAACAAATAGGTCAAATTCAAAAAATTCTCGTTGAGGGGTATTCCAAACGTTCAGATGAATTTTTAAGTGGAAGGAACACTCAAAATGCAGTAGTTGTTTTCCCGAAGGAGACGGCACAAAAAGGAGCCTATGTTTATGTAAAAATTGAAGATTGCACCTCTGCCACCCTTATGGGTAACATTGTTCATAAATGACATTAATCATGAATGTACAGCAGGTTAAACAGCGCTTTGGAATTATTGGAAATGCTCCTGGATTGAATCGAGCGTTGGAAGTTGCCATTCAGGTTGCGCCAACAGACATTTCGGTTTTAGTTATGGGGGAAAGTGGTACGGGTAAAGAAATTATTCCTCAAGTTATCCATCAATTAAGTTCTCGTAAACATGGTGAATACATCGCAGTAAATTGTGGAGCAATCCCAGAAGGCACTATTGACTCTGAACTTTTTGGTCATGAAAAGGGTTCATTTACAGGGGCTCATGGAAGCCGGCAAGGATATTTTGAGGTTGCAAATGGCGGCACTATATTTCTGGATGAAGTAGCGGAACTTCCGATGTCTACTCAAGTACGTTTATTGCGAGTATTGGAGACTGGGGAATTTATAAAGGTTGGCGCATCAAAGGTTATTAAAACCAATGTAAGGGTGGTTGCTGCTACCAATGAAAACATGCAAAGAGCAATAAATTCTGGAAAATTTCGAGAAGATTTATTTTACCGATTAAGTACAGTTCCAATTCATTTACCATCACTTCGAAACAGAAAGGATGATATTCATTTAATATTTCGAAAATTTGCTCATGATTTTGCCGAAAAATATCGGATGCCCAGCATTAAATTAAAAGAAGATGCGGTCGACTTTTTAACATCTTACAATTGGCCCGGAAACATCCGGCAACTGAGAAATTTAGTCGAGCAACTTTCTGTAATTGAAACTGAAAGAGATTTAGATTTAGTTACAATTAGACAATATCTTCCGGAAAATGAAGATCAGGTTCCGATTAAGATAAACAAAGAGAATTCATCTGAAAATTTTTCAGAGAGGGAAATTATGTATAAGTTTCTTTTTGACATGAAAAAGGACTTAACTGAATTGAAAAAATTGGTTCTTGAGATGATAAAACAAGACGGTAATATTCATCTGAATTCAGATCAAACGGCAGTAATTAATCGACTACATCAAGAACTGAATACTCCGATTGGTACAACAAGATTTTTGCCATCAGTTACAGATCCAATTACACCCGTTTCAATTGTGAATCCAGAGACAGATGACTTTGAAATTCATGAAGAAATTGAGGAATCTCTATCTTTGGAAGACCGGGAAAAGGAACTTATACAGAAAGCTTTAGAAAAACATAAAGGAAAAAGAAAATATGCTGCGCTGGAGCTTGGCATTTCTGAAAGAACGTTATATCGTAAAATTAAAGAATTCAATTTACTTGACTGATGCGAATTAACCTATTATTATTCATTATTTTAGGTCTACTCTTTACATCTTGTTGGCCATCAAGCGTATCTCTAATAGATACAGGAGGAATGCCTGAAGAATGGAAAACTTTTACCTTAAAAACTCTTGAAAATAAGGCGCCAAATACTCCACTCAGTTATGCTGCTTTATTGTCTGAAAAAACAAAAGATGCTATTCAAAATAACACCCGTTTAATGTTGAATCCAGTTAACGGCGAGGGTGAATTATCAATTGAAGGTATTATCACAAGTTACCAAATAGTTCCTGTTGCGCTTCAGGAAGGTGATAATTCTCAAAAAAATAGATTAAGTGTGAGTGTTGAATTTTCTATTTTTGTCACCAAACCTAAAGAAGAGAAAATCACATTAAATACAACACGTTTCGTTGATTATGACTCTTCAATAGATTTGGCGAGCGCAGAGAATGACTTGCTTGAAGAAGTAAATAAACAGATAACTCAAGATTTGATAAATAAGTTAATGTCTAATTGGTAATGTTGAATCTACAGGAAATAGCTTTGATTATTGAAGGTCGTTATCAAATTGATAAACATCAGTTAGATGAACTTTTGGAAATGAAAAGTAAATATCCTTATTCACAATTATTTCCAATCCTTTATTTAAAGTCCCTAGCTGATTTAAAAGACATTCGTTTTGATGAAGCTTTGGAAAACAATGCCTACCAAATTTCCGACAGAACCCGCCTTTACGAATTTATTAACGAAAATAAATCATCCCCATTAATTCATACGAAAATCATTGAAAATGGTCAATCCCAAATAGATGAGTTCAATTCGAATCTTAATAAGGATTTTATTGATGATATAACAGAGCAGAATGAGAATGAGAATGAGAATGTGAGTGAGAGTGAGAGTGAGAGTGAGAGTGTAAGAGAGAGTGAAAATGTGAGTGAGAATGTTAGGGAGAGTGAGAGTGAGAGTGAGAATGAGAATGAGAGTGTAAGACAGAGTAAAAATGAGAATGAGAATGAGAATGAGAGCGAGATAGTGAGTGAGAGTGAGATAAACTTATCAGTTGAAAATATTCAAAATACAATTTCTCTTCCTCAAATTGAAAATATTGATGATTTTGAAGATGAGTTAGATGGAGTCGTTATTCCTCTTGAAATAAGTACGATTGAAAAAAATATTGAAAGAATTAATCTTGAAAAATCTGATTTTGAAACAAAAGATAAAAATGTTGAAATTGAAGAAAGTAATTCTGACAAAGTTTTTGATGAAGAGGAAAAGTCCAGTAATGATTTAGATATTCTTGAAAGAGAAATCATTGCTCATGCAATTGCAGCCAATTATAATTTAGATCATTTAGAAAACGCTTCAATCATTGGGCAAAATGAAATAAAATCTCATCACGAAATAGATATAAAGAAATCCTTTGTTTCATGGCTTCATTCGAATAATGAAGAACAAGTTAACGTAAAAGGCGAAAAGGAGCGTGTTCAGGAAATTTTAAACAAATTCATTGCAGAAGAACCTAAGGTTGAAATAGAAAAAAAGAAAGTGGAAAATATTGATCAAAAGAAAAAAGAATTTTTTTCACCACTTAAACAAGCCAAAGAAAGTTTGAACGAAGAAGTGATGCCAGTAAGCGAAACTTTAGCCAAAATTTATACTATTCAGGGTAATTTTCCCAAAGCAATTTATTCTTATGAGCAATTAATGTTGATTTATCCAGAAAAAAAAGTTTTCTTTGCATCCCAAATTGAAGAATTAAAGAAAAAATTAAATAATTAAACGATGGACTTCATTTTAACATCTATCATTATTCTAGCAGCAGTTTTGTTAGTACTAGTAGTTTACGTTCAAAATCCGAAGGGAGGAGGATTAAGCTCAGATTTTGGTTCAGCACAACAAATTGGTGGTGTGAAAAAGACCAATGATTTTATAGATAAAGCTACATGGACACTTGCCGGCATTATTATGGTTGTAAGTGTAGTTCTAACTATCAGATCTCCAAAATCACCTGAACAATTGCAACAAGAAGCAGCGGAAGAAAGCAAAGCACAAACAGAGCAAAATGACGGTGCAAAAGGTCAAGGTAAAAGCCAACCTCAGGGACAAGCACAGAAATAGATTGCTCAGGATAAACTAATTGTTAATGTCAGTATGTCAGCGTACTGACATTTTTTTTGTCAAAAGAATATAAAAAAATGAAATAATGTCCAATTATTTGAGGTGGCACAATATTCGACAAAGGGGCATCGAATCAAAAAAATATAAGTAATATGTCAATTAAGTTTAAACCTTTGGCAGACAGGGTTCTAATAGAACCAGCGCCGGCAGAACAAAAAACAGCAAGTGGTATTATCATTCCTGACACAGCGAAAGAGAAGCCGTTAAAAGGCAAAATTGTAGCTGCAGGAAAGGGTAAAATAGATGAGCCAATGACAGTAAAAGTTGGGGACGAGGTACTTTATGGGCAGTACTCAGGAACGGAAATCAAGTTAGATGGAACAACATTCTTGATAATGCGTGAGTCTGATATTTACGGAATTTTTTAATCTTAACAATCAAATTAAATTACAATGGCAAAAGAAATATTTTTTGACGTAGAGGCGCGTGACAAATTAAAAAAAGGCGTTGACTCTTTGGCAAATGCGGTAAAAGTAACATTAGGTCCTAAAGGACGGAATGTAGTTATCGGGAAAAAATTTGGAGCACCTCACATCACAAAAGATGGAGTTACGGTAGCGAAGGAAATTGAGTTAAAGGATCCTATTGAAAACATGGGAGCTCAAATGGTAAAAGAAGTTGCATCTAAAACAGCTGATATTGCGGGAGATGGGACAACTACAGCTACTGTACTTGCACAGGCAATTATTAGCGCTGGGTTGAAAAACGTAGCCGCTGGAGCAAACCCTATGGATTTGAAACGAGGAATTGACAAGGCTGTTCAAGAAGTGGTCAAAAATTTACAAAAATTGTCTAAACAAGTAGGAAATGACAATGACAAAATCAAACAAATTGCAACCATTTCCGCAAACAATGATGAGACAATTGGTAAACTCATCGCTGAGGCTATGAAAGTCGTTGGGAATGATGGTGTAATTACTGTTGAGGAAGCTAAAGGAACAGAAACTGAAGTAAAAACAGTTGAAGGAATGCAATTCGACAGAGGTTACTTATCACCTTATTTTGTCACTAACACTGACAAAATGATTACAGAAATGGACAAGCCTTTGATATTAATCTGTGAAAAGAAAATCTCGAACATGAAAGAACTACTCCCTGTATTGGAACCAGTAGTTCAAACGGGAAGAAGTTTATTGATAATCGCGGAAGATGTAGATGGAGAAGCACTTGCAACATTGGTTGTGAACAGACTTAGGGGTTCACTCAAAATCGCAGCGGTTAAAGCTCCAGGTTTTGGTGACAGAAGAAAAGCGATGTTGGAGGATATTGCAATTCTCACAGGCGGACAAGTTATTTCTGAGGAGAGAGGTTTTTTACTTGAAAACGCAACCTTAGACATGCTCGGAACAGCCGAAAAAATTGAAATAGACAAAGACAATACAACTGTTGTAAATGGTGGCGGTAAAAAAGCTGATATTCAAGCAAGAGTTGGTCAAATTAAAGCACAAATTGAATCAACAACTTCAGACTATGATCGTGAGAAATTGCAAGAGCGTTTGGCAAAACTCGCAGGTGGTGTTGCCGTGCTTTATGTTGGTGCACCAACAGAAGTTGAGATGAAAGAGAAAAAAGACCGAGTTGATGATGCTTTAGCGGCAACAAGAGCGGCAGTTGAAGAAGGTATTGTTCCAGGTGGAGGTGTTGCATTGATTCGATCTATCGAAACGCTTGACAAACTCAAAGCTGAAAATGAGGATGAATTAACTGGAATTCAAATTGTTAAAAGAGCTGCAGAAGAACCTTTGAGACAAATTATAGCTAACGCAGGTGGTGAAGGTGCTGTAATTGTCCAAAAAGTACGTGAAGGAAAAGACGATTTCGGATACAATGCCAGGACTGAAACCTATGAAAAACTTTATAAAGCTGGGGTAATTGACCCTACAAAGGTTACGCGAATTGCGGTTGAAAATGCTGCTTCAATTGCATCAATGTTATTGACTACTGAATGTGTCATTGCGGATGAACCTGAGGAAAACGCTCCGTCAATGGGGGGAATGCCTGGAGGAATGCCCGGAATGATGTAATTTAAGCCCCCTATTCGATTCGAAATTTATATTTTAGAATTGATTGAATCAGAAATACAGAATCCGTCCGATGGACGGATTCTTTCTCGTTTCTTGTTTCCCGATTAGCTCGGATAATAAGAACGTCTTTATATAAAAAGCTCCTCCGGGAGCTTTTCATTTATTGTAATTTTTGAATTTCCAACTTTAAGGTTTCTTTGTCGGTATAACCTTTATTTGTCCATTTCAATTCTTTATTCTTGTAAATCTGAACAACAGGCAAAGCACTTATTCCAAGTTCTTCACTTAGTTTTCTATTTTGATCAACATCAATTCTCAAGACAAAAAGATCACCATTCATTTCTTCAGCCAAAGCGTCCAATTCAGGTTTCATTTTTTTACAAGGCGCGCACCATTCTGCATAAAAATCAACTAGTACGATTTTACTAACATTTATTGAATCTTTAAAAGCATCCATTGTCAAGCCATTATTGGATACTGTAGCTTGCACCTCAGGCAGTTTTTCTGCTCTCCATTTCATCATGCCACCGCTTAATTCGATAACGGTTTTAAATCCTTCGCCCCTCAAATACTCAGCTGCAGCAGCACTTCTGCCACCACTCAAACAATAAACTAAAACAGGAATATTTTTGTCTAGTGTGGCTGCTTGATTATTAAATTCTTCTCCATTCCAATCCAAATTCAATGCGCCATCTATTCTACCACCAGAAAATTCTGCAGGAGTTCTGACATCAATTAGCTGATTTGGGATTGTATTTTTTAATTTTTCAGCAAAAGCATTTGGTTCCAAAACCTGACTCTCTTCTTCCACAGTCTGTCCTATTGAGCAGGAGACTACATTAAAAATCAAAAGTACCAGGGCAAATAGGTTAGATATCTTCATAACAAAACAATTTTAATTTATAAAAATAATTGACGTATTTGAATTAAAATGAAACAAAAGTTACATAAATCAATGAAAACATTTTAACTCAAAAAAAAAGGAGCCGAAGCTCCTTTGTAAATGCAATATGCTTGAACCAATTAATATCTATAATGTTCAGCTTTAAATGGACCTTGAACAGCAACACCAATATAATCTGCCTGATCTTCCGAAAGTAATTCAAGTTCAACACCTATTTTCGCAAGGTGAAGATGTGCCACTTTTTCATCAAGATGTTTAGGAAGCATGTAAACGTCATTCTCGTAATTTGCACTATTTTGCCATAATTCCAATTGTGCCAATGTTTGATTCGTAAATGAATTAGACATTACAAAAGACGGATGTCCGGTTGCACAACCCAAATTAACCAATCTACCTTCTGCAAGAATTATGATTTCATTACCATTAACATTGTAAATATCTACTTGAGGTTTTACTGTATATTTTGTTGAGCCATAATTTGAATTCAACCATGCCATATTGATTTCATTATCAAAGTGACCTATATTACAAACGATGGTTTTGTCTTTCATTTTTTCAAAATGACGACCTACAACAATATCTTTATTTCCGGTTGTTGTAACAACAATATCAGCAGAATGAACGACATTATCCAAGCGCTTAACTTCGAAACCATCCATTGCAGCTTGTAAAGCACAAATAGGATCTATTTCAGTAACAATAACTCTTGCGCCTGCACCTTTTAGGGAAGCAGCTGATCCTTTACCTACATCACCATAACCACAAACTACAGCTACTTTACCTGCCATCATAACATCCGTTGCTCTGCGGATTGAATCCACAAGGGACTCTTTACATCCGTATTTGTTGTCAAATTTTGATTTTGTAACAGAGTCATTCACGTTTATTGCTGGCATAACAAGCGTACCATTCTTCTTTCTTTCATATAAGCGATGTACACCTGTTGTTGTTTCTTCAGACAAACCTTTGATGTCTTTAGTCAATTCAGGGAAACGATCAAAAACCATATTGGTTAAATCACCACCATCATCCAGAATCATGTTAAGAGGTTTTCCATCTTGAAAAGCGAAAATTGTTTGTTCGATACACCAATCAAATTCTTCTTCATTCATACCTTTCCAGGCATAAACTGGAATTCCTGCAGCAGCAATGGCAGCAGCTGCGTGGTCTTGTGTTGAGAAAATATTACAAGAAGACCATGAAACTTCTGCCCCAAGATCAACTAAAGTTTCTATCAATACAGCTGTTTGAATAGTCATATGCAAACAACCTGCAATTCGAGCACCAGCCAGAGGTTTTTTACCTGCATACTCATCTCTCAATGCCATCAAACCTGGCATTTCCGCCTCTGCCAATTTAATTTCTTTTCTTCCCCATTCAGCAAGGCTAATATCTTTTACTTTATAAGATAATTTTTCTGTTGTATTACTCATGTTTTCGTTTATGAATTAAAATAGATTACAAAAATACTAAAGAACTTTTTCATTTAAAAAAAACCGCTATCTTATTTACAATCAAATAACAGGTGTTTAATTTAAAGACGTTTCTCTATCATTTCGACTAAACAGTCAATAAATGCAGGATGATCATTCGAACTTGGCACTAATTGAACGCGTTCACCTCCACCCTTTTCAAATATTTCCTGATACTCCTCACCTATCTCAATTATAGTTTCAAGGCAATCGGCAACAAATGCTGGACTGAAAACCAGCAATTTTTTCGCGCCCTTTGCGGCCCATTCTTCTACAACTTTATCGGAAAAAGGCGTAAGCCATTTTTTATCTAATCTTGATTGGAAACAAACCGTGTATTTATCCTCACTAAGTCCAAGTTTATTCGCGATCAATCTTGTGGTAGCATAGCTTGTGGCTTTATAACAAAACTTATTTTTTTCATTTACTTCAGATTCACAAGGCTGATCCGAGCACAAATCTGTTGCTTCATATACCTTGTCAACTTGCCTTTCTGGAAGACCATGATATGAAAAAAGAATATGATCATAATCGCTGAAATTAAAAGCTTTTGCGCGATCAACAATTGATTCAATATAACCATCATGACTCCAAAATTGACTCACAACTTTTATTTCAGGAATGACCCACCATTTTCTGATGATGTTCATTGCTTTTTCTATGGCTGATCCTGATGAAGCACTAGCATATTGCGGAAACAATGGAATAATAATTATTTGGTCATAATTATCCTTTTGAATTCTATCAAGAACAGATTCCATTGAAGGATTTTGGTAACGCATCGCCATTTCAATTTTAACGGTGCTTGCATCGAACCTTTTTTGCACCAAACCAACGACGTTTTCTGTGTGCACTTTTAAAGGGGATTTTCCTTTTCCATGCTCCCATAATTCTTTATAGATTTTAGCTGATTTCGGTGCTCGAAAGGGAACAATTATCCCATTTACAAGTAATTTACGGGGCAACCAAGGTAAATCGATTACTCTTGGGTCATTTAAAAACTCACTCAAATAGCGCCTAACATCACTTGTTTTAGGACTGTCTGGAGTTCCAAGTTGGATTAAAAGTACAACTGTTTTCATTGTTCAATTTTATTTTAAACTTTAATATTGCGCTATTAGTTTTTGCTGCCAATTTTTTGCATGTTCAGTTTCAATTAGGTTTAACCTCAGCAAAGCATCAACCACATCCTGAAATACATCAGGAATGAATTTTTCGGTTGACCACATAGTACTTTTTAGCCATTCTTGCACTCCATCTAGCTTGAGATTATAACGCCAAGCTATAATTTGTGCTGTGTCTTCGTTAGATTTTAATTCAGATGATTTTTTTCTAATTACTTCCAACATATTTTGTAAAATATTTCGATGTGTTTCTATGAGTTCAGTTCTAATTGCGATTACGAAACAAGGCCAAGGGGTAATAATTGTATCAATTCGTCGGCATTTTTTTAGATCACAAAATGGTTCAGTGGTATATCTTTCCCAAAGAAAACCATGCGATGCATTATTTTTCAGGGACCAAAGTCCACCATAAACATCACCAACAACATTGAAATTAAGTTTAGTTTTATCCCAATCCATTTGCTCTGCTAACAAATAAGTCATTAAATGTGAACCCGAACCTTCACGAGAAATAGCAAATGATTTGTCCTTTAAATCAGCAAGCTCATTGATATTGGATTCAAATGGGACATGCACTCCCCAAATCAAAGGTGAATCGACATATAAATCTAAAATTTTAGCCTGTAGCCCATTCAAAATTGCTTTAGTAATACCTTCTGTTAGAATAACTGCTATGTCGATAGAACCGGTTTCCAATCCTCGAATCATTTGACCAGTTCCGCCATTCATATCGCTCCAATGCAAATCAAGACCAACATCTTTGAATTTACCTTCTTCAATGGCCAATCTCCATGGAAGGTTAAAATGTTCAGGCACACCTCCTATTTTAAGTCCTATCATTTGATTTTAATTGTCTTCCAACTTAAATTGCATCTCGAATAGCTTTTTATAAATTCCATTTGCGTTTAATAATTCAGCATGACTGCCTGATTCAATAATTTGACCTTGATCCAGAACCACAATACAATCTGCATTCTGTATCGTGGAAAGTCGATGCGCAATAACAATTGAAGTCCGACCTTTAGTAATTTCACCCGTTGCTTTTTGAATCAGTTGTTCGGATTCATTATCAACACTTGAAGTGGCTTCGTCTAGGATCAATATAGATGGATTATATACAGCTGCCCTGATAAATGAAAGTAATTGTCTTTGACCAACCGATAATACGCCTCCTCTTTCCCCTACTTGATAATCATATCCATCAGGCAGTTTTGTAATAAATTCATGTGCACCTATTTTTTTGGCAGCTTTAATTACTTCTTCTCTTGTTATTGCAGGATCTCCAAGAGTTATGTTATTATGGACGGTATCTGAGAATAGAAAAACATCTTGAAGAACGATGGCAATATTCTTTCTCAAGTGAGCCAAATCGATTTCCTTCAAATTAATTTCACCAATAAAAATGTCGCCTTTCTGATATTCGTAAAATCGTCCCAAAAGATTAACTATTGTTGATTTCCCAGCTCCTGTTGCGCCAACAAAAGCAATAGTTTTACCTTTTTCAATCGTCAGACTTATGTTTCTTAAAACCCAATCTTCATCTTGGTATGCAAAGGAAATATTCTTGAATTCAATATCCTTATCAAATCCGCAGTTGGTGTTTTTACCTTCGTCCTGAACATGTTCTTCCAAATCCAAAATTTCAAATACCCTTTCCGCTCTTATAGTTCCTCTTTGAAGTATATTAAATTTATCTGCCAATTGTCTTATTGGTCTGAAAAGCATGTTAACATACAATGTAAAAGAGATGATTTCACCATACATAGATTTAATTTCAAAAGCTGTTTTACCTGTACTTTTCAATGCGCCATATACCAATAGCAGAGCAATAGAAAGAGAACTTAACAATTCAACAACTGGAAAAAAAATAGAGTTTGCCCATACTGCGTTAATGTGCGCTTGACGGTGCCCTTTATTAATAGTTTGAAAATTTTCATACTCTTTATCTTGCCTATTGAACAATTGTAGGATAGACATTCCAGTTAACCTTTCCTGGACGAAAGTATTAAGCTTATTCACTTGAAGGCGCTCCAATTGGAAAGAATCTCGCATTGCCCTAGCAAAAATTCTGGTTGCGAACACCAACAAAGGAATTGGTAGAATAGTCATTAATGCCAATTCCCAATTCATCCAAAACATTACAAATATTATAACAATCAAAGAGAGTAAATCCCCAAAAACATCCATAAGCCCAGATGAAAAAACATCTGTAATCGCCTCTAAATCAGAGACTAACCTTGTGACTAATGTTCCAACTGGTGATTTGTCGAAATAACTCGTTTTAAAACTTACCAAATGCCCAAAAAGTTTGTCCCTTAAATCTCGGATAACAGATTGAGCTAATAAATTTGAAAAGTAAGCGTTAACAAATTGAAAAAAGGCTTCAATTGCAAGCATAATGGCAATTATAGAAAACCAAAAAAGCAGCATTTCACCATTTTGATCTTTCACGATATAATTATCCACCATTTTTCCAATTAGAAATGGTCTTGAAGGACTAAGGAAAGCGAGTATTAAGGTGCAAAAAACCGCCAAAGCAAAATAACGGCGATAAGGCTTTGTGAAGGCAATCAACCTCCAAAATACTTTTAAATTAATACTGGCTTTTTCTGACATTTAAGGCAAAGTTACCCAAAAAAAGAGCAGCGAAAAATACTCATCGAAATTCTCTTACATTTAAGACAAATTATGATTCTGAATGTTTAAAATTCGATTACTTTTACAACTCATCAAGATGCTATGGTTCACAATTTATCATTAACACACTCGATATTCTCCAATTTTCTCGCAGAAATAAGAGATCAGGAAATCCAAAAAGATTCCATGCGTTTTAGAAGAAACATGGAACGGATATCAGAAATTTTGGGATATGAGTTATCAAAAGAACTTGATTACAAGCAAGAATTTGTGACAACGCCATTAGGTCAAGCCGAAGTATACAAGTTAAGCCATCAGCCCGTTCTTGCCACAATACTAAGAGCAGGTTTGAGCATGCATCAAGGTCTACTTAATTACTTTGATTCAGCAGAGAGTGCTTTCATCTCAGCATACAGAAAACATTCAACAGCGGAAGATTTTGAAATTCAAGTTGAATATTTAGCAGCCCCAAAAATTGATGGCAAAACCCTAATTATAAGTGACCCGATGTTGGCTACTGGCAGCTCAATGGTTATGGTCTATAAGGCATTATTACAGCAAGGCAAGCCTTCAAGAATTATAATTGTTGCAGCTATAGCAACAGTTGAGGCTATAGAATTTGTAAAACGTCATTTACCCGAACAAACTGTAATATGGGTAGGTGCCATTGACAAAGAACTGACTGCCCAATCTTATATTGTTCCGGGCCTCGGTGATGCAGGAGATTTGGCATATGGTGAAAAATGTTAGTCTGAACTTATGAATTGGGGCATAATAAGCAGCATATTTTTTCTTTCTACTGTGAAGTTCATGTTTGCGCCATTTACAGGATTTGGATTGGGGTTGAATTTTTGGGAGACATACATTAGTTCAGTTGCTGGAGGAACTTTTGGAGCGGCAATTTTTTATTTTGCCAGCGAAGGATTCATAAAATTTTCACAAAAAAAAAGAAAACAAAAAGAAATAGCGTACCGAGAAAAAGGTTTAGAATTTCCCAAAAAGAAAAGATTTACAAAAACCAATAGATTTATTATTCGTTTAAAGAGACGGTTGGGAATTTATGGCATATGTTTCTGGGCCCCATTTTTTTTATCGGTGCCAATTGGAAGTGCTGTTGCAGCTAAATTTTATGGTAAACTTGGCAAAACCTTCCCGTTAATTTTTCTTGGCATGTGTATTAATGCCATGATCACTTGTTCTTTAGCATACCACATATTTTGATTTGAAAGACAAACATTTATTTTTTGACTTGGACCGCACCCTTTGGGATTTTGAAAAAAACTCAATGGCTGCTTTAGAGCAATTGTTCAATAACCTTGAATTGCATAAAAACATTTCAAGTTTCAATCAATTTCATGATACTTACAAAGAACACAATGTCAAGTTGTGGAAAGCATATGGAGAAGGTAAGATTGAAAAAAATCATCTGAGGTATGAAAGATTTCGTAGCACTTTAACTGCTTTTAATATTTATGATGAGACCATTGTTCAACGAATTAGCGATGAGTATGTAGATTTATCTCCTAAATTGACCCATTTGTTTCCAAACACCTTAGAGACTTTAGAAGAACTGAAGCAATCCAAGTACAATATGCATATAATAACAAATGGTTTTAAAGAGGTTCAACATACCAAACTGCAACAAGCGCAACTTGCACCATTTTTCGACATCATTGTCTGTTCTGAAGAAGTAGGTAAAAATAAGCCATCACTTGAAATTTTCAAATACGCAATGCAACTTGCAGGAGCAATACCTGAAAAATCCGTTATGATTGGAGATGATTTCGAAATTGATGTAATCGGTGCATTAAATGCTGGAATGCATGGGATTCATTTTAATCCAGAAGTTTCGGTATCTCAAAAAGACGACACTACAATTAGTTGCATTTCTGAACTACCCAATATGCTTCCGAGTCTCTTCAAAATATTTTAATGATTTTCGTATTTAATATTTACGATTTCAATTAATATATCCTTAGCGCTTAAGGCAACTTTTTCTGGATTCCAAAGGTAAATTTTCAATTCATCTTTTTCATTTAAATTTTGAGGTAGTATAAAAGCACAAATTAATTCTGAATGGTCAGGTTGAGATTCAAAAATATTTTGATCGTAAGCAACGTAAAGAGCAGGATCTGTTCCATTTTTCAAAATTTGACCTTGCCTTTCTATGGTTGCAACTAAATAAATTGGAGCAGAAATTTTAGCATTTAACTCGGTAGACAGTTTTAAATATCCATCGGTACCAAACCAAGATTTCACCTCAGCTATTGGAAATTTACCTTCAGCCATAAATTCGTTGCTATCTTTAGTCTGGCTTTGATGAATTTTTACAACTTCATGATTTTCAAACAAAGCTTTTCCAGATTTTCCGAAAAGGTAATATTCACTATTACCGAATTTTTGAACTTCTAAAGCGACCGGATATTTCTTGAGAATGGCTTCTATATACATGGGAGTATGATACTTATTATTTACACTGTAAATAAAATAAGGTGTTTTAGATTGCTTTACACGATCACTCAATTTATAAATCGTTTCTTGCTTATCCCAATCAATAATTGATTCTTGAACATCGTGTTTCAAATAGTAATTTAAATATTCAACATTATTATAATTTGAAGCAAAAGTGATTTTTGTAAATCCGTATTTTTCAACTGAATTATTGATGCAATCTCCTATTTCCTTGAAAACACCAAAATGATTGGGGCCAAGAATATCATTTCTAAAAAAAGAATCAGTGGTAGGAAAAATTAGAAAAATTCCGCATGTCATACCTACCAATTTTCCTTTTGGCGGAAAAAAGCTGAAAACACCTAACATAAAAAAAGGTAAAATAAAAACCATTGCGACATCTCTCAGGATGGGCGTAAAACTGTGTGATAATAAAAATGCAACAATGAATGTCAACATCGGAAATGTTAGAATAAAAATCTGTTCCCTGGTCAAACTTCTTATTCTGTTTAATGCAATATTTACAATAACCAAGCTCATAATAATAACAAGTAACCACCAAGAATTATTGAAGAATAAAAACATGAAATCTACTGGCCACATGAACGTTGGTTTGGCTAACCATTGCAAACCACCTATAGATAATTGATGTAAGGTAATGCTAAGATGCGGCAAGAAAAATATTACAGATAACAACCCAGCAATTAACAAGGTTTTTGCATTTCGAAATTTGAGATAAAAAATCCCAGTAATACCTAAAACTAATGCCGTTATAAAGGCGAAATAGTGACTGTACATGGCACCTGTAAACCCAATTGTCATTAGAATTATAATTTTCCAATTTAGTTCACTGTGCTTATTAGCCTTTAAAACTCCATAAAATGCAAGCAAAAGGAAGAACACTCCTGAATTATAAGGACGTGAGAAAGATGTGTTTAATATTGTAAAGGTCAATCCAACATAAAGTGCCACCAAAAGCAATGCAGCCATTTTTGTGTAATACCTGTAACCGATTCTGTAAATCAATAGCATGCTTAACACATAGAAAACCAATGAAATAGACCGCAGTGAAAATTCACCATCACCAAAAATGTTA
>CANJNE010000002.1 GCA_947475275.1 Flavobacteriales bacterium
ATAGTTCGAAATGGGAAATTATCGAAGCTGGATTAAAATGCCTACAAGGTAAAGGAGTTGTTAATTCTATTTCGCTTAAGGAAGGAGAAGAATCTTTCATCCAACAAGCTAAGAAAATTAAACGATACGGTGCTGCTGTAATCGTTATGGCATTTGATGAAAAAGGCCAAGCCGACAATTACGAGAGACGTATTGAAATTTGCAAAAGATCATTTGATATTCTTGTTAATGAGGTTAAATTTCCAGCTGATGATATCATTTTTGACCCCAATATTTTTCCTGTTGCAACAGGAATGGAAGAGCATAACAATAATGCTTTGGATTTCTTTAGGGCTACAAAATGGATTAGAGAAAACTTAAAGGGCGCTCATGTTAGTGGAGGTGTTTCGAATGTTTCTTTTTCTTTTAGAGGCAACGATCGCGTTCGTGAGGCCATGCACGCTGCTTTCCTCTACCATGCCATTCAACATGGAATGGATATGGGTATCGTTAATCCTACGATGTTGGAGGTCTACAGTGATATTGAGCCAACATTGTTAACTTACGTTGAGGATGTCCTTTTGAATAGAAGGGCTGATGCCACAGAACGCTTATTGGAATATGCAGAAACGGTCAGAGGAGACGGTAAGAAAAAAGAACTTGATCTTGAATGGAGAAAAAATACTGTTGAAGACCGTCTGGCGCATGCACTTGTAAAAGGAATTGTCGATTTTATTGATGAAGATGTTGAAGAATGCCGAAAGAAATTTGATAGACCTATTGAAGTTATTGAGGGCCCGCTCATGGCAGGAATGAACATCGTTGGGGATTTATTTGGAAGCGGAAAAATGTTTTTACCTCAAGTAGTGAAATCTGCTCGGGTAATGAAAAAAGCAGTGGCTTACCTCCTGCCCTATATTGAAAATGAAAAAGATGGTAAAAGCTCCTCCGCAGGGAAAATTTTAATGGCAACGGTGAAAGGAGATGTCCATGATATTGGAAAAAATATTGTTGGCGTTGTACTCGGCTGTAACAATTATGAGGTTCTTGATCTCGGGGTTATGGTACCATTTGAAAAAATAATCCAAACAGCTATTGAAGAAAAAGTTGATGCCATCGGACTAAGTGGTTTAATCACACCTTCTTTAGATGAAATGGTAACAGTTGCCAAAGAAATGCAAAGAGCCGGACTTGATATTCCATTATTAATCGGAGGTGCAACCACATCCAAAGTACATACTGCCGTTAAAATTGAAGAATATTATACCAACGGTCAAACAATACATGTAATGGATGCCTCACGAGCAGTTACTGTCGTAGAAGCCATGTTGGGAGGGAAGAAGGAAGGTTATGTTAAAGAAATAAAAGCAGATTATGCCCGTCTTCGTGAACATCATGAAAAACATCGAGGGAGCAAGCGTTTACTGGGAATAGAAGAAGCGAGAAAAAATGCATTCCTAATAGATTGGAAAAGTTTCACTGCTACAACTCCAAACAAAAAGGGAATTACGGTTTTAGATTCTTTTCCTTTGGATGAATTGGTGCCGTATATCGACTGGACGCCATTCTTTCAAACATGGGAGTTACATGGCAAGTTTCCTGCTATTCTCAGCGATGAATTGGTTGGAACGGAAGCGCTCCGTCTATACGAAGATGCCAAAAACATGTTAAAAAGCATTGTTGATGAAAAATGGCTCACTGCAAAGGCGGTTTTAGGATTGTTTCCTGCAAATGCTTCAGGTGATGATATAGTTGTTTATGATGAAAAACGTGAAAAAGTTATTCATACCATTCATACTTTACGTCAACAAACGCTTAAAACAGAAGGCCAAAAAAATCTTGCGCTTTCAGATTTCATATGCCCAATTGAAGAAGAAAAAGAGGATTATATTGGTGCCTTTGTGGTAACAACAGGTCATGGTATTGAGGAATACTTGGAGCGTTTCGAAAAGGACCACGATGATTACAGTTCCATCATGTTGAAAGCCTTAGCTGATCGTTTTGCAGAGGCGTTTGCAGAAAAATTGCATGAAATGGTTCGAAAAGATTTTTGGGGGTATTCCAAAGATGAAAAGCTAAGCAATGAAGAATTGATCAAAGAATCTTACAAAGGTATTCGTCCTGCACCAGGTTATCCTGCGTGTCCAGATCATACCGAAAAAATTGGCTTATTTGAATTACTCAATGCTGAGCAATTATCTAGTGTCTCTCTTACAGAAAGTTTGGCCATGCACCCTGCTTCTTCGGTTTCAGGTTGGTATTTTGCAAATCCTGACTCCAAGTATTTTGGTCTCGGGAAAATAACTATGGAACAAGTTGAAGATATTGCAAAACGTAAAAATTACAAGCTCGATGAAATGAAAAGATGGTTATCGCCGGTTATTAATGATTAGTTTTTTCGAAACACTAAGACAAAACGCAAAGCGTGTTTTAGACTAATAATTGTTTTTATTACTCCACTCCTCCAAACATCTGGGTGCCTATCTCAGTGTTTGGATCGATTTGAATAACCTCATAACCATCAGGATCGATTTCCACCTCATCTACCTCAGATATTTCGTAGCTTACCTCCTCAATCACATCTTGAACCTTTGCTGAGTTTTGGTAAGGATCGTAGACATCGATACATTCTCCCATATAATAACCTCCAGCAAAACAGCCAGATAAATAACCATATGACGAGACAAATACCCCAGGTCCATCGCATAGTCCATTGTAGTAGTTACCGTAGTAAAAACTGCCATCTGCGTAATAATAAAATGTACCATTACCATGAGCTGCTCCATTGTATATCTCACCATAATAAACCCCATAACCTGGATAGTAAATTGTCCCTGGACCTACATAGTTCAAATAATCATAACTAAATATTTGAGCTTCAACCTTATTAGACATTAAAGTTGAAAATGTAATCATTGTTAAAATGAATAAAGCTTTTTTCATGGTAATTTTTAAAAAATTCAATTAATGGTGTACAAATACAACGCAGTTGATTCTATCAGTAAATTCACTCCATTCAACCTCCGTTTTATCTGGATTTGATGGCCAAGGATCTCTTAATACCACTTTATAAGGCACCTTTTTTTCATAGTCGGTTCCGATGTTGGTTTTGTAAAAATAAACTCCAGTAAGCACATAAGCATGCCCAACTTGCTGTCCAGGCATATTTAAACCAACGATTACAGGATATTCATTTGCAAGTTGGTCTATAAAATCAAATGAGGTGGGATTGTAATCACTTTCGGCGTAAACCGTATTACCACCATAATACCAACCATTCGCACAAAACTCAGTCATGGAACAGTCAGCTGGTCTATCAATTAAATCTCCATAAGCTTTCAAAACAACATCTTGTTGCGTTACAGGTAAACCCTGATAATTGAGTACCATTTCTATACAAGCAGCCCAGCACCAATTCGAACTATTTTGTTCGGCAAAAACAAAATTAAAATCATCACTTAAAACGCTTGCAACATAATTATTAGAATCTCCCAATTTGTAAATAACACCTTGAGCAAAAGAACCATAGGATGAAAACGAAAATAAAACAAAACAGAAAATTCTTAACATTAGCGGATATTAAATAGTGTTTTAAAAATGATTTAACTAATCAAAGATAAGAAAATAAGTCCCTAATAAAAATATCCAAAAATCATCTCATATAGCGCATTCTAACATAGCTTCCAATTTTCTCCGTTAAATACTATTTGCTTCGATAGTTTTATTAAAACACCATCAACTATCTCAATCGGCGAAACCCCAAAAACCCGATTAAAAACAATATTTAAGGCTACAATTTTCTGAGCTTGGGCATGCACCCCAACGATTCCTATTTCAACTTGACGGTTGTATTGTTCTACAAGTTGCTGCTTAGTCATGGATTCAAACTCTTGGATTAAAGCCGCGATGGCTTCACGATCACCGCGACGTTGTATGAAAAGATATTCCATTTTGAATGATGTTAAAAATTAAAGAATTGTTTAACCCGTGCTGAGAAAAACACGGATTTATATCTTGGAAGAAAATCATAGGCTATACTATTACAATGCTCACCACCTCATCAGGTTTGAAAGCCGCGGGATACGATAAGAATAAAAGCCTTTTGCTTTGTGTAATGATTCCAAAACTTCCGGAGGTTTTCGGTAATACATAGGTTGCACCTTGCATTATATCGTTTTCATCAAAATGCAAAACTAGTGTGTCTTTTAGGTTTGATAAGTCAATAGAAGAATTCAAATGTTCATGTGTGATTTCCAAATAAAAGGATTCATTTACATTAACATTGAAACTTGCCGCTGCTAAAAATGTTGACGTAACATTAATTTTTTGAACTTCAAATTGGAATGATTTGCCATTTACCAATTTAATTACTGCTTCTTTTTTCATACAAATAAGAATTAAAGGTTAAAAAACTCATTCGCATTTCGATCATATGGGATGTTATACGTTTATTTTGGCCGAGGCCCGTATTGTTTTACCACCGCGGTGACTCCACTCGGTTGGTACCCTTTTAAGGTTCGAAATACAACACAAAGTTAATGCTTCCTTTTTTTAAAGTAACAAATTGCTTTAATATTTTTCCAATGGTAAAAAAATCATCGTTTCAAGAATAAAAAGCATTTCTTAATTTTGATAAGGATTGCATCATGACAACACACGCGCACAATCGAGAAGAACTTATTCGAAATAGTTTTAAACTATTCGATTTACCTTTGCATGCAACCAAAGGATCTATCAAAAAAAGATACAAAGCACTTGCTAAAATTTGGCATCCTGATCTAAGTGTTGACAAAGAGGGTGAGCTTAAATTCAAAGCCTTAAACGATGCATACACTATCTTAATAGATTACAAAAATCAAAATGTATTCACACTTAAGCCAGATCATTATTACCTCAAAAAAAGTCCGCAAGATTTAAAAAAAGAGTCGTATCGCAAGACGATTAAAGAACATTTAATTGCCTTTTACAAAACGAAACCGTTATCAGTTGCATCAATAAAACAGTCTAAGAAAGATTTATGGCTCATCAATATCAACTTTTTATTTTCAGCCGGCATCCTTCTGGTATGTCCGCCAATACTCACAATTAGTTTTGGTTGGGAGGGTTTATTTCTTTCTTTATTCTTGATTGTTTTTCTCTCCTTGTTTATTATGAGCGCGATCAGAAACCTCCACAGAACCCATTTGATCTATGCCATTAAGCGCCTGCTGAATCGATAAAAGCATTTACAGGATCTGAAGGCTCATTGTGGTTTTCTTTATTCTGCTTTAATGCTGCATTTACGAGAATTGAAGACACCAAACTAAGGATGCAATAGCCAAGAAAATAATACATACCTGCTAGCGATAACGCCTCAGTTTCTACACCTTCATTCAAATTTGAAAAAGATAAGAAACCCAGGAACAAAGCAGCAACAAAAACATCTGCCATGCTCCATTTCCCAAGTGAATAAGAAAACTTAAAAACGCCTAATGCATTTCCTTTTTTATTAGCTATTCCATATCCGAGTGTAACGAGCAACTTAAAAATGGGTATTATCACACTGAATGCAATTATTGAAATTGCGACCAACCAGTTGCCATCTTTGATCAGTAGAAAAATCAAATCAAATACTGATTTACTCTGATAAAAATAGTACATACGACCATGAAAAACTTGTGTAAGATCGAGCTTCATCCAGTCTGAAACTCCACCAATTAAGGGGATATCCTTCACGTAACTTGACGCATCGATTTCCAAAGGAATTGTTAATTCGGTATTAAAAGCACTGATTTCCATCATTGGAATTGAAATTCCTGTCAAAAGACAAGGGAGTGCAACTATTGCAAATCCGATTCCCAAATACAAATACAATTTTTTCTTTTGAATTGCTATAACCGCCACCATTAATATATATACAATGCCAAATATTATGACAAAGATCGACATCAAAAGTACATTGTCATATGCGCTTTCGGCTGCTTCAAGATGCTGCTCACTTTTAACTTTTCGCTTTGCCCATTCTGACTCTGTGAAAATCCATTCCTTAGCTTTAAGTAAACGCTCTTCGAAATTCAAAACCTTTACATATTCTGTCTTTTCTTCTTTGTAAGTCTTACCGTAATCATAACTTTTGTAAGTACACCAACCTCCAACGATTACGAATAAAATACTGATAATAATAAATGTATTCTTCATACTAAGTAGTAATTAAATGGAACTCCATACAATGTTATGAAAAATAAACGGGAATTCTTTATTCAGCAAAGAAAGAACGCAATTCCGAAATTTTAAAAGTGGTAGAGGCCGCGTTTACTGCAAAACATTCATCCGGCAAACCATAAATGACTTCAAAAGTGATTTCAGAAGCATCACTAACAGATATTCGCATATCCTTTAATAGAAAATTTGTATACTCTTTTTTCTTCTTAAAACACAAAGCATCTGTTTCTAGCAAAGCCTTAAAATCCTCTGCCAAACGTTCATTAATTTTGACTTCCAATTCAGGTATCTTTGATTCTAAAAACAACTGTTGGTTAAGAATTATAGCTTTATCACCTGATGATAAATCGGAAATGGTCGTTGACCAAGAATACCTTCCTTTTGCATCCGGCATTCCATTTTCTATAATCTCGTAACGTCTCCAAACACAAGTATTCATAAGTTCCGGATCACTCAATCCAGGGCGGGCAATCACTTCTTCTTTACAAGTTACATTGGGAAATGACAAGTATGCAATAGAATCTCGAAGCACTTCAATATAGTTCTCTAAAAGGATTACGGAATCTCTTTGACGCTGCTTTTCCTGAAACAACTCAGTTTTAACATTAGTTATTTCTTTTTTCAAATAATTGATTTTATCAATAGCAAAGATTTGAATATCATCCAAACTGTCACTTAAATGCTGAAGGCTATCATTCTGTGCTTGTAACTTTTCCAATTGGATATTTTTATTGTTAGGAAACAAACGGTTATAATTTGTTGTCCAAAATTCTTTAAACTTTTGACCATTTGCTTGGAAACCAATAGTAATTAAAAGTAGAATAATAACAGATTTGAAATTGGGCCATTTCATATTACAAAATTAGCCTATTTATTATGTTTCCAAACCATTAAACTCTGTTTTTGACAATTTTTAATCAACACCGATTAGTGGAATAACTTTGAAATGTAAGGGTAAAAAATTACTAGGCCTATTATAAGTGCTAAAATAGCTGCAATTAAAACTGCTCCTGCAGCAATATCCTTTACTTGTTTGATTAGAGGATTATGCTCCCTGGTAATAACATCCGAAAGCTTTTCAATAGATGAATTAATTGCTTCACTAACAATTACGAGACCTGAAATCAACAAAATGGCTACCCATTCATAGGAACTAATCTTAAAAAAACACCCGATAATAATTACCATTATAAAAGCAATGGTGTGAATTTGAAAATGGCGCTCAGTTTTAATCAACAACCTAAGACCGCATAACGCAAAACCTAAACGTTTGATAAATCGCCACATTACTTTTTGGAAAGCTTGCCTTTACCGAAAATTCCACCATCCCTTTTAATAAGGAAAATATAATTTCCTGAAGCCAAATTATCGATTGCAATTGGAACGGCATGTTCACCCTTTTCAAAACTACCCAAATC
Source organism: Flavobacteriales bacterium (assembly GCA_947475275.1). Taxonomy (GTDB): domain Bacteria; phylum Bacteroidota; class Bacteroidia; order Flavobacteriales_D; family Crocinitomicaceae; genus M0103. The sequence goes on from CANJNE010000002.1 coordinate 7,599, forward strand.
AATATTATATATGCTACGACCAGAATTATCAATCAACTCAAACTCCATTTGAGCAAATTCTGTTAAGGTAAATCCTACATAACCTTGACCATCAAATGGATTTGGCCAAACTTTGAAGTATTCAGGTTCAAAAGCAGATTCTTGGACAGATAAATCACATATTCCGGGAAGATTGTTATCTATCCAAGTAGCTCTATTAGCAATGTAGGTTTTAAGAAAATTCACATCTTCTTGATAGGTGTTTCCAACAAAACCATTCCAGTTGACATAAACTCCAATAATAGGCCATTTTTGAAAGTTTCGAATGCGTGCCTCGTCCAAATAAACAACCATTGAATCAATAAAGGTATGCAAAGAGTCTGTATGCAAAGGTCCTTGGCGCAATTCATCCCATCTGCACTTGAGTCCATTTCTGTAACTTGGTGAATCTAATAATTTTTCCCACCAAAAAGGAATTGCTGAAGTAAAGTCGCAGATTTCATCAAAGTTATATTGCCATCCTGTAGTTAAGTTGGCATCACAATAATCTGCGTTTCCGTATGACAAATTAAAATCCCATATAGGTCCTGCATGTAGTTTTCCATTCCATGCTCCACCGCTTTTATGCTTGTGCATAAAAGAACTTGAGCGGTATCCATCCACTGTTCGCCCCAATTCTTGAAGTAAGAAGAAATCATAAAAGGATTCTTTATCAATGTAAGGTTCATAACCAAAAACAGGATCATCTAATTGTGGTCCCCAAACCACATCTTCAAAATTTCCTATAAAATCTTCCATGTAAGAGGCTTGAATGGGGTTCAGTTCATCAAATTCCGGATCATGAAATTGAAAAACGACTTCATTATTGTAATTTGATGTCCATGAATAACCAACTTCTCCTGTTAGTTTATCAACCTTAACAATGTAACCACCAGTCAGGGAGTCTCCTGCAAGATCATCGGCATCCAATTGCGCAACATCCACCCTATTGTTATCGCGCTTAATGCGTTCAAGTAAGATATATAAACCTTGATATTGTCCATTGATGAGTAACTCACAATATCTCCAATTAGAAGCATAATGTCCCATTTTCTGAAAAATATCGAAAGTCATTACATCGCGAATCAAAGTTTTATCAGGATATGGGCCATACAAGATCCAGTCATTTTCAATTGGCAAGCCCAATAATGGCACATTATTATTCAAGCCAAGAGCATCCTGTGTTTCAAATCCGTAACTCTTTTTTGGATATTGTTGTGACGTAGATCCACGAACCTCGATTGCAATTTTACCATTGTAATTGTTATACGGATTGACCAAATAATTTCTGATACCCGGACCGTTATCAATCACACCCATGTCACATACGATTCGCGTAACATCATTAATTTGTTGTCCCACAGGAGTAGTTATGACTACAATTGGCAGATTAGAATCAGTAAAAGTTACTTGAGCATCTAATCTTGATGCTAAAACGATAACAAAAAATAAAATACAATTTTTCACCAGGGTAAATTTAAATGATGCGACAAAATAAGAATACAAACGAATCAAGAAAATTGTTAGAGATGTCAAGCTTTGAGAAGATCATTTGAGGTTTTCAGCAGAAATCTTATCAATCAATGGTTTTACTACCTCAAACAAATCCGCCTCACTCCATGGTTTTGCGATATATTTTTCAAGTAAATGGTCTTCTTTCAATTCACCAACAACCAAATCATTCGCTTGACCTGAAAGCATAATACAAGAAATCCAAGGATATTTTTTCTTAAGCTTGCGAATCAGCTCTGCACCATTCATCTCAGGCATTTGGTAATCAACAATAATGAAAACAAGACTCACCCCAAAGTCTATTAATTCTTCTATGTGCTTCTCCACCTCCATTGGCTTTGAATAGGTTTCAATGAAGGTTGTTTTAGTATCAATGACTTTTCTAAGTTGAAAACTCAACAATGAAGTGATTAGTGGGTCATCATCAATACAAACTACAGCGTATTTATGCATGTTCTAAAATACTTGTTGCGTCAAAGGTAACAATAAAGGAGGTGAAATCATCATTTGAAGTCAACCTTATTTTAGCACCATGTTCCTCAATTACTTTTTTCACAATGCTCAATCCTAAACCTGTGCCATTAGCACTGCTCTTCGTTGTAAAGAATTTTTCAAATATTTTATCTTGAATTTCAATTGGAATCATTTTACCACTATTGGTTACTGTAACCTCGATTATATTTCCTAATGATTTTCCTGTAATAATAAGTTGACCCTTGTCTCCAATGGCGTCAATGGCATTCTTTATCAAATTCGACCATAACTGATAAAGTTTGTTTTCATAGGCAAAAACCACGAGACTTTCAGGCACATCAAACTGTAAATCGATATTTGTTCGCAATTGATGATTGAATACATTTAGAACTGTCCTTAAATTATCTTTTAAATGAACTTCTGTTTTTTCCAAATTCCCACCTTCTTTTAGGTAGAATCTCAAATTTCTAATAACCGATGCTGACTTATCACCTGCTTCAAGCACTGTATCAACAAACGTCCTTACACTTTGAATGTGGTAGACTAAATCGATAAAATCATAACTATTTGGTGCATTAATAATTTTCTCAATAACTTCTGGTTCGTTTTCCAAAATCCTAGTCTTAACCAATGCGGAAGCCATTTTATCCGCATCTTTTAAATCAGGATAATTCGTATTTAGGTAAGCTAACAATTGTTTGGTTTCTCGCATCATTTGCAATCCACCAACGAACATTTGCACATTCATTTGGGATGATCGACTGCAGGAGAAATGTAATTGTTCAATATCACATTTTTCAATAACTGATTTAAACAAATTCTCTAGGGTATATCGTATACTCTCAGCACCTACCTTAATAGCGCCAATAGGTGTATTCAAATCATGGGTAATTCCAGCAGTAATTTCTCCAATCATTGCCAATTTATCCTGATTGGACATCATTTGGGTTAGCTCGTTATTCTTTGCAGTTTTTTCCGCAACAGATTTTTCAAGACCTTCATTAATGTCTACATATTTTTTATTGGCTTCCTCAATTTGATTAATAAATTCAATGCGCTTGTAGATGTTTACGATCATTTGAGCAAACAATTCCAAAATAATTTTATCGGATTCGGTAAAAATGCGAACGGATCTAACAGAGTCAAATCCAATGAAGCCCATGCACTTATTACCATCCATCAAAGGAAGTGCGATTAAACTTTTAATATCTTGTACTTCTAAAAGCTCTTTAAATTCACTTGGCTCTAATTCTTCAACGGAAGGAACATCCATTATTTCACCCTTGAAATGTACCTCAATCCATCTCGGAACAACATCAAATGGAATTTCCTGAAGTTCAGCAATTTGTGGAGTAATACCTTCCCTGCACCATTCGTAGGTATTATTAGTAGTTTGCTTGTCGTGATTATAATCGAAAATATAAGATCTATCAGCATCAACAAACTGACCTATTTCCTCAAGTGCTTCATTTATTTCGGCATCCAAATTTGCCGCTTCCAAATTGATCAATCTCGCACCCGTTCTGATTAGCAAATCCTGCAGTTTAACCTGCTTCTGAATAACAAGTTCATTTTCTTTAGCATGGGTAATATCCTGTCTAATAGACATGAATTGAATCGGTGAACCTTCATCATCCAAAATCGGATATATCACAGTATTTACCCAATAATGCGAACCATCTTTTTTCTTATTTCTTATTTCGCCTTGCCATGTCCTACCCGAGGTAATCGTTGCATACATTTGATTCCAAAAATCTTTTGTATGGTAACCAGAATTTACAATATTATGATTGGAACCAATCAATTCCTCCAAACTGTAACCGGAAGTCCTACAGAAATTATCATTAGCATTAATTATTCTTCCTGTCTTATCGGTCACTGAAACCAAAGAACTGGCATTCACAGCCGAAGTTAAATCTTGAACAAATTTATTTTTTTCACTTAAGGTGACCTGTGACTGTTTCTTTTCAGAAATGTCTCTTGATGAGGAGATTACATAAGTTTTACCATCAAATTCTCTTGGAATTACAGTAATTTCAACTGGGATTTCTATACCAGTAATAATGTTATTATTAACTGTTTCTATGTTTACTTTTCCAACTTGCTTTAGATAATCAATGTGCCTTTTCCAATCATCAAGTGTGTCGAAAAAGCCTTCAATTTCAAAAACAGTGTGATGTTTTGTATCCTCTTGAGGAATTCCTAATCTTTCGCATGCTGTTTTATTCAAATAAGCAAAATGACCAGTTTCATCGACTACTTGGATGGCATCTGATGTTTGATCTAAAAAGAAAGCAAGGCGTTCAAGGTCTTTTTTCTGGGAGGCTAATTTTTTGTTGGCTTCACTTAAAACGGTAATATCAAGAACAGTTCCTTCAAGAATTGAATCATCACCATTAGGTATATATTTGACATTGACCAACAACTGAATTAGTTTGCCATCATTTCTAACATTATCAATCAAAAAATTCTGTAAACTTCCTTTCTGTTTTAGTACAGTTAAATAAGCTTGTCTTGCTTCTGGACTCAGATAAAAACTAGATGATTTGTGCCTCTTTAAATCCTCCGCCGATTCATAACCAAAAATTCTAGCATAGGCATTGTTTATTTCTAGAATTTCACCTTTTTCGGTTGTTCTGAATACACCCGCCATATTATTTTCAAAGAGTGACTTGTAACGTTCTTCATTGAATTTGGCTAATTGTTGAGCAATTTTAATTGGTGAAATATCAATTCCATATCCCATTACACCAATAAGTTTATTCTTTGGATTGAAAATAGGTGAAAATCTTCTTAAAACAGTTTTTACCGTTCCATCAGGCTGTTTATGAGAATCCTCCCAAGTTGAGGTGGATTCACTAGTAAAAACCTCTTGAAAAAGTCTATGACGCTCTTCGGCCATTTTGGTATCTATTCCGCGATACTCACAATAATCAAAATCCGTTTTACCAATTAAAAAATCCCTTACCTCATTTTTTTGAACAGCAGAAGGATTCAAATAAATGTATTTATGATCCAAATCAAAAACACCAATATCAGAAGGAAGATTGTATAATACAGACATTAAAAAATCATTCAAACTCAAATCTTTGTCGATATTTTTTATGAGATCCTCCGCAATATGGTTGCTTTGATGAGATGATTTGGATATTGTCGATTTACAATAAATATAGGCGTCATTTAAATTCGAGAATTGCACCTGTATTTGATGATTTTCTTTAAGAAAGGTTGAATCTAGTTGGAACTTTTGGTCAGGATTGAAGGTTTTACCTTCAATCAATGTTTTTAGGTCAACCGCATTACAGCTGAATAATTCAACAAAAGAATGGTCAACTGCATTATCAAGAATAATGGAACTATTAAAATCAATACCTGAGACTACAATATTACCCTCATTATCAATAATAAAATCACATGGATAAACCGTTTCTAATATTCTTACAAATGGATCCAGGAAAGAAGCATTATTCATTATTCTGGGCTTGAATTATTTATTAATAAGAATTGATTGAAAATATATTTCAAGCACCGTCCCTTTTCCAATTTCACTTTTCACTGCCCCTTCTAAATTGGCAATTTTAATACGATTCATCATGTTGGTAATTCCTAATGTACCCTTGGGTTGATTCATGTCGAAACCAATACCATGATCATCAATTATGATCTTCACAATACCCGCCTCATCTTTATCAAAAGAAACATCGATTCGTTCGGATTGCGAGTACTTCACGCTATTGTTAATGAATTCCTGCATAATCCTGAACAAATTGAAACGATCAACTTGATCAAAATCTTCCTCTGATATAGAATTATTAATTGTTAAATGAACATCTTGCGTTTTAAGATTATTGATACGATTAATCATATGTTTAATCCCATGGAGCAATCCACTTTCCAATTCCGGAGGTAACAAAGTATACGAAATACCTCTCGCTTCATCAATGGTACTTTTTATAAGTTGTGCAAAATTTTCCCTTTGATCTTTCTGATCATTGGGGAATTCAAATGATTCAAACAATAAATTCATAAGGACAAGGTTTTGAGCTAAACCATCATGAATTTCTCTCGCTATTTTATGTTTTTCATTTTCTTGTGCAACATGAATCAATTTCATTTTTTCCTGCTGAAAACGTAATTCTTCCGTTTTATCGATAATTTGACAGATATACAAATCACTTTCCGAATTCAGTTTGTTTGCAATCAATTCAACATGAATTTGGTTGCCTTCATGTGTGACTTGACATAATTCCATACTCATTTTATTGAGTGCCAAATCAAAAACAAGTTCTTCATCTTTTTTACATCTGAAATCTGACAGACTTCTTCCGTAAAATGAGCCCAATTGCCCGTCATAAAGTGCGCTAAATGCTTTGTTTGCCATTTGAATAGCGAAGTTGCTTCCACGAACCGTAAGCATAGGAATCGGACTGTTTTCAAAAACCCCTCGAAATTTTCTTTCAGATTCAGAAAGAACAACTTGTTGACGCATCCTTTCTAAACTGTAATGTATGGCTTTATTCAACAATCTTCCATTAACATCACTTTTCAAAATATAATCTTGCGCACCATTTTGAACAATTTTCGCCGATAACTCTTCATCATCAGAGCCTGACAAAATAATGATCGCACAATTAGGACATTTATTTTTAACACGCATATAAGTATCCAAACCCATTGAATCGGTTAGATTTAAATCCAACAGTATAACATCTGGCAAGAAAAAAGAGAGCATTTCTTCAAAGTCATAAAGTGACACGACATGCTGAATATTTCCTGAATTAAAGTCACTTCCGGAAGTAGTGAGCTGAAATTGAATCATTTGCGAGAACATGGGATCGTCCTCAACCAGAATAATACGTGTTTCTTTATAAGTCATTAATAAATTATGATGAAGAATAATTTTGTTTCTTAACCTTTAATATGATGGGTTTCATTGTTATGTTAATCGTCGACAATTTACAAAAAAAGATCAACATAAGCATTGAAATGTTCAATTATTGAAGCTACAAAAGGTGATGAAATGTTTTTAATTGTAAAGATTTTACAAGCGAAAAATCGTAAAAAGTTGTAAATTCGTTAAGAATTTTAAATCACTATAGCTATGGCAGACGAAATCAAGGTAATGGTAGTTGACGACCACGCGCTAATCAGAGAGGCATGGGTTGCCATGCTAAGTGCTGCTCCAGGAATTGTTGTTGTTGCCAAAACTGACAATGCTGATGAAGCTTTTTTGTTTGCGAATAATCTGCGTCCAGATATTGTACTAATGGACATTAATCTTAAAGGGAGTAATGGTTTTGAAGCAGCTGAGCGCATTTACAATAGCGTTCCTAAAGTTCGTATTATTGGCTTAACCTTGCATGATGAAATCAACTATGTAAAGAAGTTTCTTTCCGTTGGTGGCAAAGGTTATCTAACGAAAAACATCACAAGAGAGGAATTGGTAAATGCTGTTCACGCAGTATACAATGGAGAAACCTATATTGCTAATGAAATAAAAGACCGTTATTTTGCTTCATTACTGCATGTTGAAAATGAGGATAACAAAAAAGAGCTGACGCTCAAAGAAATTGAAGTTGTTAAGTTGATTTCAACAGGATTAACATCTAAGGAAATTGCGGATAAACTTTTCTTATCACCAAGAACAGTTGAAACGCATCGTCATAATATTCTTAAAAAATTGGGCTTTTCAAATGCAGCGCAATTAACAGGTTGGGCTGCAGATAAGGGTTACGTTTAATAAATTAGAATTCCAATACGAGAAGTGTCCCTTCACCAATTTTGCTCGTCAATTCAATATTTGCATCTGCAAGTTTTGCTCTTTTGTGCATGTTTTTAAGCCCAAACCCTCCTTTTACCTTATTAATTTCAAAACCTTTGCCATCATCATGAACCATTAGCATGGTTTTTTGATTGCGCATACTGATTTCACAATGTACATTTGAACAATCAGAGTACTTTTGGGCATTTGTTACAAATTCCTGAACTATTCTGAAAACATTATAAGCTCTCTCATGTGTAATTTGTTTTAGAGGTACTTTCTTTGCAGAAAAATGATATGCAATAGATGAAGAATGTTCATTAGACTTTCCAAAAAACACATCTAATGCATATAATAAGCCTTTATCTAAATCAGGTGGAGCCAAATTGTAGCACATGGATTTCATCATCATGATACTGTCAATGATCAACTTCTTACATGTTTCTGTTACCGACTGGTCCGTATCACTATTTAGAGATGACAAATACAAATTCAAAGCAACAAGATTTTGGCCCAGGCCATCATGAAGCTCCATCGACATTCTATGGCGCTCATCATCAAGTGTTTCATGAACCAATTTCTCTTTTTCAAGCGCAGCAATTTTTTTATCATGAATATCTTCCAGATAGGCTAACCAAAAATTCTTTTCTGTTTTCTCTGAGAATTTACTTGAAATTAATTGGTACCAATGTTCCTCACCTTCATCATTTACAATTCGGAATTCTGTCAACAATGCTGGTTTCTTCTTCAAGCCATATATTTTAGACAAAAGTTCCGGACGATCATCTTCATGTATGTAATTCAGAAAGTAATTCTCTTCAGCAATTAACTTTTCCATATCCATGAATGGGAAAAGTATTGCAAAATTGTCACTTACAAAGCGTAAAGAAACTTTTTTAGAAGCAAGTAAATCAAACCCAAAATAACCTATGGGCATTGCTGGAAAATACCGGAAAAGATTTGCAGCTGAAACAGTATAAAGTTCATCGAGAAGAATTTTAATCACAAATCCATCATTGGAAATAGGATTTAAATACATTTTCTCAATTCTTGTAAGGGAAAATCCTTCTTCAAGAACAATTCCTGTTCGATTTATCAAATTTTCATAGAAATTTATCAATGCATTTCTACCCAAAATTTTCTTTACAAAATCAATGACTAGGGTTCCTTTTTCCGCCTCAAAATCTTTATCAATATTTAAATTGACAGCCGTATTGTTCAGATACATGATTTTGAACTCTGAATCCACGATGATTATTGCACTTTTTAAATCACCAAAAAAAGAATCCAACTCCTGATTGGAGCCAGTTAGTACAGAGCCTTTGACAAGACGTTGCAGACGAAAGATATCTTCTGACGTTTCATCCATTTTGTAGATTGCCTGTTCTTTGCTCATGAACTGTTGTTTACAATTGATTTTCGACAAATTCTTGTCTAAAACGCAATATATCAAACAATTGATGTTGGTTGACGAACAATATTATAAATAAAAATTCATGAATTAAGATGTTGTAAAATTAAATGACTACAACGAATTGTTGAAAACTTCAAACGTTTCATTGAAAAAGTCGTTCAATTCAAAGCCCACGTTCTCTAGTAACAAAAACCCTATTGAGATCAATTTGGTCTTCAACAGTTTTGAAAAAGGATTCCCTTTCTGATGCATCGATACAATCTAAAGGAATGGAAAGTTGAAGTTTTTTAATATAGTCGAAATAAATAGAATCCTGATGAATACTAATTTTTCTTAATCCTTGAAAATAAACTAATGCAACATCTCTATCACCAGAAACGATAGCTTTTGAGGTTACGCCAATTCTAAAACGGTCTCCTCTAGAACCTATGATGGTAAACAGAAAACCGTCTAAAGCGCCAAACAAAAATCCTAGAGCGGGCATCCAAGCTTCGCTGCTAACCCAGTAAAGGCCATAAGCCAATGAAGTAAACACAAATACTTCCATGAGGGTATATACCTGAACCCGCTTTTTACGTTCGGCACTCATGGGAACATTCCATTTGAACTTCTTGATTTGATTAACAATGCGCATACCCATCCAACGCCTTATACTTCTGCGCAAATTGATTAGCAAAATAAGAATCCCTAAACCCAAGAATACCTCATCACGGATTTCAAGTTGAGCACCTGATGTGCCAAAAGACTCCAAAGGCAAATCGAAACCTACCACAATAGTGAATGCCATTGTTGGTAGAAAAATAAATAGGAGCGTTGCGTTGATGAATTTATTCATTAGGAATCATCTTCAGTTTTTTAATCAACGCATCTATTTTCGTTTTGTTTAGGTTGATTTTTCCTTCAACATCTTTTCTTAATAAATCTGCTGATTTGGACCGCGATAAAAAGCCCATGTTATTTTCATATTGCAACACTTGTTGTTTCAACTGATCTATTTCTTTTCGAATTGAAGCTTTTTCCCTTGCAAAAGCCTTTGACGCTTCAGGGCTGGCTGCAAGTGTTTCAATTCTTGCTTGGAACATTACCTTTTCTTTTTCGTCACCCTCTAATTTCAGTTGGCCATAATGTTTATCCAAAACAGCCTTATAAGTTGAGTAAATATTATCTTTTGCTTTCATAGGAACACGACCTATTTCATTAAAAGAAGCAGAGAAATTCCTCAAATCTTGCAAAGCTTGTTTTTTATCAGGATTAAGCTCGTATTTCTCAATGGTTGCAATTAGAGCTTCCTTAGCTGTAAGATTGTCTTCCAAAAGTTTATCTTGAGCTTCAAAATGTTTCTGTTTCGCATTAAAAAATGAATCACAAACAGAACGGAATTCCTGCCATAACTTTTGTTCGGTTTTTTGCCCTGTATTACCAGAGTTTTTCCATTGTCTTTGAAGTTGAATCAATTTGTCAGATGCATTTTTCCAATCCGTGGAATCTTTAAATTGCATAGCTTCAGTAATGATGCGCTTTTTTTCTTGAATGAGAACTTTATTCTTCTCTTGCAAGACATTATAAAATGCCCTCTTCTTCTGGAAAAAGTTATCACAATGTGCACGAAATTGCGCCCAGAGTTCCTCATTTTCTTTGCGCGGTCCGAAGCCAATAGTTTTCCAACGCTCCTGAAATTCCAATAAACTAGCAGTTAGCTCATCCCAAGATTTTACCGTTTGATTTTCACCGATAGCATTAACAAATTCAGTGGTCTGCACTACCAATTCTTGTTTTAACTTCAGCTGTTCAACTAAAAGTTGTTTGCGATCTTCATAAAAAAGATTGATACGTGAATATACTGCCTTTACATTCATCCAGTAGTCTTCTTTAATCGCTTCCCATTCCTCATTTTGGACAGGACCAATTTCATCCCAATCATTTTGTAAAAGCTTCAGCTGCTGCTCTATATCTTTGATCACAGTCAATTTGAGCAATTCACCTATCTGGCTAATAATCGATCTTTTCAGTTGAGCATTTCTTTTGAGGTCATGCTCTTTAAGTTCACGGTATATTTTGATGTTGTAAAAGAAATCCTCAAGGACTCTAGAATATTCTTGCTGAATGTCATCCCTTGAATCTCTAGGAATGTCCCCAATTTGTTTCCAATTCTCATGTATTTCTTTGTATGCAGTTACCGCAGCGCCTATATTCTCTTCTGAAGCAATAAGTTCTTTCAATTTGGTAATTAGCGCTTTTTTCTTTCGCAAATTATCATTTTCCATTACTTCTTTAGCGGAAGCTTGTTCTTTACGACGGTCCCGATAAATAAGATAAATCTCATAAAATGCAGTCTTAATTGCTTTGATATCAATAGATTCGAATTCGTCACCGTTAATTTCAGCTTCCATAGCTGCAACTTGATTGGCGCGTTCCAATTCAAGCAATAAATTATCGAATCGAGATTTTAAGTCACTAACTTCTCTATTTACGGCTAATGCATCCTCATTAACTGCAAGTGTTTTTAATTCATCTATAAGTGCAAATGGTTCCATAACTAATCAATATACATTATCCGATTTTTTCAACGGCACTGAAATCTGTAAGTGCTACAAACTGTTCTATCCTTTTCTCAACTTCAACCTTCGAAATTTCAGTCAAACGTTCCGTTCCAAATTTCTCTACACAGAAAGATGCCAATGCCGAACCTGCAATGACGGCGCGCTTCATATTTTCAAACGAAATATCATCCGTAGCTGCAAGATAACCGATAAATCCTCCTGCAAAAGTATCACCAGCTCCTGTAGGATCGAAAACTTCTTCTAATGGAAGTGCAGGTGCGAAGAAAACTTTTTCGTTGTAAAAAAGTAAAGCCCCATGTTCGCCTTTTTTAATGATTAAATATTTTGGCCCCATCGCTCTTATAATTCTACTTGCCCTCACCAATGAGTATTCTTGAGATAACTGACGAGCTTCTTCGTCATTTATTATCAATACGTCTACCAAAGCCAATGTTTGTTTCAAATCATCCATTGCAATATCCATCCAAAAATTCATGGTATCCATAGCAATTAATTTTGGCCTATTTTCCAAACGTTCTATTACTGATCTCTGAACCTGAGGGCTCAAGTTTCCTAACATTAAATATTTTGTGTTTTGGTATTCCGCAGGTATAACAGGGTCAAAAGTGCCAAGCACATTTAGCTCAGTTACCAAAGTGTCTCTCGTATTCATATCATTATGATACTTACCTGACCAAAAAAATGTTTTTTCATCTTTTTTAATCTGTAATCCTTTCGTATCAACTCCTTTAGATTCCAAAAGATTAATCATTTCACTTGGAAAATCACCTCCAACAACTGATACTATTTGTTGATTTGCGCAATAAAAAGAAGAAGACAAGGCAATGAAAGTACCTGCTCCACCGATAATTTTATCTGTTTTTCCAAATGGTGTCTCAATGGCATCAAATGCGACACTTCCTACTGTTAAAAGGCTCATAATATTGATTTTTCGGTGGCAAAGATAGAATAAAGTCGCGTAATAATTTGTAAGGTATCCAATTTAGTCACAAGTATAAAATATTAATCGCTCATCCACAGATTATATTGGGTTTTGATATTGAGAATATGTAACATTTGACAGTTGATAAGTTTAATTAAAACGGCTATTAACAGAGCCTTTCCGAAATAATTTTGTTTTTGATGAAAAGGCGATTGATTAAAATTGGAATGTGGTTTTTCGGAACGATTTTAAGCCTTATGCTTATCATTTCATTACTACTATTCATTTTCAAGGATGAAATTTGTGGTTATGCAATTCAAGAATTGAATAAGCATTTAAAAACGCCTGTTTCTGTTGTAGAGGTTGATCTTACATTTTGGCGAACTTTTCCAAATTTATCTATTGATTTCAATAATGTATTTGTAAAAGATGCATTACCAAAAGCTACCAAAACCGACACCTTGCTTTATTCGGAACAAATCAGGTTAAAATTCAACCCTATTGATATTTGGTACGAAGATTACAAAGTGCAATCTGTAGAAGTTAAACCGGGTACGCTAAAGTTCAAAGTCAATGAAAAAGGGGAGGTAAATTATGATATCCTAAAGGAAACATCAGATACAAGTTCGTCAAATTTGTCTTTTAAACTTCAAAACGTATACTTTGAAAATGTTAAATTGTCCTATGATAATGATGCAACCAAACAATATTACCAAACCCAACTAAACGAACTTAATTTTAATGGAGATTTTTCGAAGGAAACCACCACAATTAGCGCAAATAGTGATTTACAGATAAAAACCATACAAAGTGGAATGGTCAATCTAATCTCAAACAAACCTGCAATTTTGAATTTTAATCTGAATATAGATTCGAAAAAAGGTACTGTACAAATTCCTACTGCGAATATTTTAATTAATAATCTTCCATTTCAATTGAAAGGAATAGTGGATACCAGTGAAATGAATTTCGAACTGCATTCTAAGGATATACAACTTACAGATTTGGCCAACAATTTTTCTTTTGAACAGATGGACAATATCAATCAATTTAAAGGAACTGGAAAGGTATTTTTTGATTTAATGATAAACGGTAAACTTAACAATCAAAAGCCAACCCAAGTCGATTGTAATTTTGGTGTAAATCAAGGAATGTTGACTGAACCTAAAAACAATGTTACACTCAAAAACATTAACCTTAAAGGTCAATATTCCAACAAGGAGGGTCCAGAAAAAGAATTTTTGGAACTTACAAATGTAAATTTCAATAGCGCCGGGGGCCCATTTGAAGGAACTTTAAAGGTAACTGAATTCAATAGCCCAGTAATTAAAGGAAAGGCTGAAGGGCATCTTAATCTGGGGATTCTTCATGCATTGTTTGACATACCAATGATTGAAAACTTATCTGGTACAGCCACTTTAAATAGCGACTTTAATGCTAAGGTCATTTACCTTCCTGATGAAAGCAGCAATCTTGAAATTAAAAAATGTGAAGGTGAGGTCCAATTGCAGAAGGTCAATTTAAAACTAACTGATGATAAGCGTACTTTCTCAGACATGTCGGGTATGGTTTACTTGAGAGGGGATGAAGCGGGTATTACTGAAGGGAAAGTAAAACTTGGCAAAAGTGACCTCGCTGTAAAAGGAATCTTTAAAAACATATTTCAATATTTTAGCGGAAAAGGCAATCTCAATGCCGATATAGATTTGAATAGTGTAAATATTGATATAGAAGATTTGGGTACCACCTCAAAGCAAGAGAAAGTTGAAGATGGAAGAAAATTCGTGCTACCAAACGACATAGAAGGAAACTTAATTTTGAAGGTTGGTAATTTAAGTTATGGCTTACATAACTATAATCAAATATCGGGGAAATTAAATGTGTATGGAAGAAAGCTAACATTTGAGAATCTAAGTTTAATAAATGCCGAAACAAGAATTAATGGCTCACTTATTATTGCTGAGAATAACCCTGAAATTTTTAATATTTCAACTTACCTAACTTCAGATAACATAAAATTCAAACCTTTATTTAAAGAATGGAATAGCTTTCAACAAGACGTAATAACTTCAGAAAATATTTCAGGCAATGCTTCGGCAAATTTAACCTTTGAAGCCCCTTTCGATTACAGAAAAGGCATTATATCAAGCTTAATTAAGGCGAAGGTTTACATGAAAATTACTGATGGCCGATTGAAAAATGTAGAAGCATTCAAATCAATTACAAAAAGTTTAAGTTCTTCAACAACAGTTAAAACGCTTATTGGTCAAGACAAAATAAGTGCATTTGAAAAGAAACTTATAGATCTAAAATTTGAAACACTTGAAAACACCTTCACTATACAAAATGGCAAATTAGAAATCCCAGCAATGTTGGTTCAATCATCAGCAATGGATGTTACAATTTCAGGAACACATACATTTGAAAATATCGTTGATTACCGTTTTGGTTTTAATCTCAGAGACATAACAAAACAAGAAAAAAATGAATATGGAACTATTATCGACGATGGTACGGGAATTAAAATGTTTATGAGAATGTTTGGCAATATCAATAATCCGACAATTGTTTGGGACAAACAATCCAAAAAAGATCAATTAAAAGAAGATATTGAAAAAGAAAAAGAAACATTAAAATCGATATTAAAAACAGAACTTGGATTGTTTGGTAAAGATTCTACCGTGCAGGTCTATAAACAAGATAACAAACAAACGGAAATTATCACCATAGATTTTGATGATGATGAACCGGATAAAATTCAAAACCAAGAACCTCAGAAGGACAAAAAAAACAAGAAATTCCAAAAATGGAAATCTGAGGCAGAAAGCGAAAAAAAGGAAACCATTAAGTTTGATTAATTTCAATTAGGGTTTAAGGTTAAGGTTCAATGTTTAAAGTTCAATTTTTTAGAGTTTAAGGACAAAGTCAAAAAACCTTGAACCTTGAACCTTTAACAACCTTGAACTTTGAACCACTTTGAACCACTTTGAACCACTTTGAACAACCTTGAACTTTGAACCACTTTAAACCACTTTAAACCAAAAAACCTTCCAAAGATTTCCATTATGAAAAAACACACCAATTCATTAATAAAAGCGTCATCTCCTTACCTATTGCAACACGCGCACAATCCTGTCAACTGGGAAGAATGGTCTGATGAAATTATTGAAAAAGCGAAAAAAGAAAATAAATTAATGCTTGTAAGTATTGGTTATGCTGCTTGTCACTGGTGTCATGTCATGGAATATGAATGTTTTGAAGATGACGAAGTTGCAGAACTTATGAATGAACACTTCATATGCATAAAAGTCGATCGCGAAGAAAGGCCAGATATCGATCAAATATATATGACTGCTGTGCTATTGATGACACAAAGAGGTGGTTGGCCTTTGAATTGTTTTACCTTACCTAACGGAAATCCAATCTACGGAGGCACCTATTTCCCAAAAGCACAATGGATGCATATCCTTAAATCTCTAGTTCACACTTTCAAAAACAATAACAAAGAAACAATAGAATATAGCGAAAAACTACTTGAAGGAATTCAACAAAGTGAACTCATTTCAATTAAAGAACCTGGCAAAATATTGAACAATGAATTTGTTCATGAATTGGCTCTTCGTTGGTCAAGAAATTTCGATTCTTTAGAAGGAGGAGACAACCGTGCACCCAAATTTCCAATGCCCTCAAATTATAATTTTCTACTTCATTATTCATGGGCATTCGAACAAGACAAAATAGCCAAACACATCGAACTTACATTAGATAAAATGGCTATGGGTGGAATATACGATCAAATTGGCGGAGGATTTTCACGGTATGCCGTAGATCTGCTTTGGAAAGTACCTCATTTCGAAAAAATGCTCTATGACAATGCACAACTCTTATCGCTCTATTCCCAAGCTTACAAGGTTTATCAAAAACCATTATACAAAAGAACGGCTTATGGAATTTTTGAGTGGCTGGAACGAGAAATGATGTCAGAAAGTGGCGCTTTTTATTCCGCAATAGATGCTGACAGTGAAGGCGAAGAAGGAAAATTTTATTGTTGGAATAAAGACACGGTTTTAAAGCTTTTTCCTGAAAAGGAATCGTTGATTTCTGAATTATATAGTTTAAATCAAAATGGATATTGGGAAGAGGGGAAATATATTCTATTGAGAAGACATTCAGATCAATACTTTATTGAGCAATTGCATTCTAATGAAGAAGAGTTTGAAAAACAACTTCAAACGATCAATTCCATACTCCTTGCTGAACGCACAAATAGAATACGACCAAGCACAGATGATAAGTGTTTAACATCTTGGAACGCCTTAACAATATCAGGTTTATGTGAAGCTTATGTGGCATTCAATGATGAAACCTTTCTATTTTATGCCTTAAAATGCGCCAGATGGATGGTGGAAAATCAAATAGATTCCAATGGATTCATATTACGCAATTCTAAAAATGGAAAATCCTCTATCAATGGATTTCTTGATGACTATGCACATACAATTCAAGCATTTATTAAACTCCATCAAGTGACTCAGGATGCCATTTGGATGGAAAGATCTCAATGCATTCTTGATTATGTTTTTGAGAATTTTTATGATGCGAAAAGTAATATGTTTTTCTACACCTCCAATTCTTCCAATTTAATTGCTAGAAAAATGGAACTCACAGATAATGTAATCCCTTCAAGCAATTCAATCATGGCTCATAACTTATTCAATATGGGCCGTTTATCTGAAAAATCAGAATGGATCGAAATTTCCCGACAAATGCTTTACAATGTTTTAGATGGAATGGAATATTATGGCGCATCCTATTCGAATTGGGCACAGTTATATTTATATTTTTCAACTGATAATTATACTGTCAAAATTTACGGAAGCTATTCAGAAGAAAACCTCATGGAATTCAAACGTGAATATCTTCCCAATTGTCTGTTTCAAAGTATAGATGTGAAAGCTCCCAAAAAGGAAATTCAACTTTGTAATATGGAATCCTGCCTACCATCTTTAAAAAATATGAAGGAAGCTAACATGTATGTTAAAAGAAACAAAAGTAAAGTCGGTAACAATAATTAAAGTTTACATTTACAACTGATGACTCTGATGCGCTTATTTCTGCTGTTTATTATTTTACCAAATGTTTTAGTAGCTCAGATGCTTGATCCCAAAAAAGGAGATCCGTTGTCTGACAAACCATTTTTTGATGATGAATTTGTTAAATGGCAGCATATAAAAGGGTTAAAAGGTACGTTCATATTTATGTTATCCGATGGATCTATTTTATCTGCAAATTACAGCTTGGGATATGAATTCGATACTTTAGGTAGGCTAAACCTTCAATATGAAACCAATAAAGATGATGGCACGCCCGATACAACTTGGAATTATTATTTATACGATGAGCATTCCTATCTCATTGAACACAGAAAATGTTACCAAGATTATTGCTCCGCATATCAAGCAGTTTGGGATGAAAATGGTTTTATAAAAATCAAACAAGAATTAAATTATACTGTCCAAAACGAAACTGAACAGGTATACAGAGACAGTGTGATCACCTATCAAAATGATTCTCTCGTCATTCAAAAATATTTCAACAATTTAGGCGGATATTACTTAACTGAAGAGACACACCTTGATTATATGAAGAGACCTATCCTCAAATCAAAGCATTATTTCTATTCTTCAGAAGTATGGAATGAAATATATGAATATAACGAAGAAGGAAAACTCACTGGGAAAAAAAATTATCAGGGGGGCAATATTTCATCATTTGAAATAATAAATTACACCTACGATTACGACGGGAACTTAATTCAGCAAAAATTTATAAAAAATGAAATATTGATTCAGGAAACAGAATTCCTTTACGATGAGAAAGGAGTATTAGCATCAATCATTTCGCAAGATAACGAACAAGGAAAAACTACGATAATTCGGTTTTCAGAAATAAGTTTTTATTGACCTTTTCGATATCCCCATTTCTTTTTCAAATATTCAAAAATTGCTATCACAGGTAGCAACATCGCATAATTATAAAACAAATCTTCAACAGGAATTGTGTAGATTCTTGGCCCCATAATATGCATTTCACTATACCAGACAACAGGTTGATCAGTAATGGCACCCGTGAGAATTCCATTTACAATCAAAAAAGGAATAATTGCTACCAAATAAGTAAATGCAAAATATCCGTACCATTTCTTTTTATTTATGAAATACAGCCAGATTGTTAATAACGCTGTCAAGGAACAAGCTGAAACTGTATACCATTTTTCCAGGTTCATCATTGCGAAAAACAAGCCTGCAAATGTAAAAGAAAATGCAAAAAGATGCGCAAAACGTATCAAGTTGACTTTTGGGAAATATGCTTGGAGAACTTCATAAATGAAGACACAAGCGTAGGGAACAACAAGAAAGAACAATACTTCTTCCAAAGGAAGGTTGCCGATATATATTTCCATCAAATACTTTGGCGTAAATCCCCAAACTTGATTCCGAGTAAAGAACTCATCCCAAAGAATAAACAGTATTCCAACTCCAAGCAATGGAGGAGCTAGATACTTAAAAAATTTATAAAAGTGAACTTTTTTATCGAATGACAAGGCGAATGGACCGGCTATAGTTCCGATAATAATCCAGGCATACAAACTCATGCATTACCTTTTTTTAGAGCAAAAGCTTTCTTTGCTTCTTTGTAATATTTTCTTGGCACCCACAACATTCCAAAACATTCACCATCCTCTTTTACCTGATGCTTATGATGAACTTTATGTGCTTTACGTATTGCAAGAAAATACGGGGTATCGATATCTCTAATCCATTTGAATCGGCGATGTATGAAAACATCATGAATTAAGAAATAAGCCAACCCATAAGCGGCTATACCAAATCCAAACCAAACAAAGAAATAATATTGGTAAATTATTCCTAGCATGATTCCCAACCATGACGGAATAGCGAATATGAGAAAAAAAACATCATTTCTCTCAAAGAAGGGTCCTTCTTCCACAACGTGATGGTCACTATGAAAAAACCACATAGGCCCATGCATTAAATATTTATGCGCAGCCCATGCACAGACTTCAGTGACCATAAAAGCCAAAATTAATACTAAAGGACCCCACCAAAACATGTTCAATTCAAATTTAAAATTGTGAAAAACAATACCAAGATAATAAACAATGCGTCATAAACTTTGTTCGTGGCTGCTTTATTCCATTTAAAATTTAACCATTGCAATGGTAAGGCAACTAAAAACCAACAAACAAAATTATAAAGTGGTATTTCTTCATTTTTCCAATGCCAAAAATCACTTTTTATTGCCACCGGTTCAATCAAGTAATCAAGGCCTGTCATTAATGCCGCTCCAAAAATGACTGTTGGAATTATACCCATATTGAATCTATTGGCAATTGACCCTGTACAAACTACCAACAATCCCCAATTCAAGCCAATAACGATAGGTACAGCGTAAATTTTAATTCCAAGGTTATTTCCATAGTAATATTCTCCAAAAAGCAGCCCTGTATGCACGCCAAACCATTCAACAATTAATCCAACAAGAAAACTAAAAATCAATACAACGAACAAACCCTTTTTTAGCGGATGACTAGCCGCAGCAAGTATACAAAAAGATAGTATGAGATTAAATGGTGATAATCCTAAAAACCAATTGCGATTGCTTTCATCTAAAATCCCAAAAGTTCCAACAGAATAAAAAATTACTGCAATTGCAATTAATATCCAATCACGTTGCTCTTTGAAAATTGCCGTTAAATGATTCATTTTTTTTAAACAAAGATTGATCCTAATGGTTTAATCCAACTTCCCTTCAACAGTATTTTGAATCGTTTCCTGTAAGGGTCGGAATTTAAAATTTAAACTTAAACACACTTTTGAATTGTCATATTCCATTGATTTGAAAGATGTACGAGCAGTTTCAGTGGTTATTGTAGGTTTCTTATCTTGAAATTTTGAAATCAACCATGCCAATTTACAAATGATATCCATCGCCCATTCAGGTGCTGGTTTATGTGGTACTGGTTTTCCTAGTTGAGTAGCTATTAAATCCAATAAACTTTTAAATTGTATATTCTCTCCAACACATAAAAATCGTTCATTTTTAATACCACTATTCATCAAATTCATCATTATTTCAGCGACATCACGAGCATCAACAAAAGCATTTTTTCCTGGAGTGTAATACTTTAATCCTTTTGAAACGGTTCTAAAAATGGTAAGCGAACTTTCATCCCAATAACCAGCTCCAAAAATAACAGATGGGTTAACAATAAGAGCATCCAACCCTTCTTCAATACCACGCCAAACCTCTTTTTCAGCTGAATATTTGGAAATAGCATAACCACTGGTATTTGGTCCCTGTTTCCATTGGGTTTCTTCATTCAATAATTGATCTGAATCACCTCCAATTGCAGCTGTTGAACTCACGTGGCATAGCTTATTAATACCAAGGCTTAAAGCAACATTTACCACATTTGCAGTACCTTCCCTATTGATTTTCATAAGTTGGAAATAATCTCTTCGATGAAAAGAAACCATTCCCGCGCAATGATAAACCAATTGACAATCTTCCATGGCATACTCTAAACTCGGAATATCTAAAATGTCCCCTTCTACCCATATGATATTTTCAAAGTACAGTGTTGCATTTTCAGAATTATAGAATTTAAACATTTTTTTAACACGTTCAATCCTATCGAAATTTCTGTATAAAGCTTTTACCTTATTTCCCGCAGCTGTCAATTTATAAAGTAAATGACGGCCTAAAAGACCTGTACCTCCTGTGACAAGAATCATATTTCAAAATTACAACCATTAATTGGATTCTTTAGTTCTAATTTCAAGGATTAAAATTTCTGAAGCGCTTCTGAAGGATCCCAGAACACATTCTCAAAATCAACAATCCTGTTTTCAGACACATCAATTCCTTCCATTTTTAGCAATTCTTCCATTTTACTAGGGTACTCAAAATGCATTTTCCCTGTAAGCAAGCCATTCCTATTTACTACCCGATGTGCTGGTACATCATGAAATTTGTGTGAGGCGTTCATTGCCCAACCTACTATACGACTCGACTTGGCTGAACCTAAAAAATTTGCAATAGCCCCATAAGATGTGACCTTTCCAGGAGGTATCAAACGAACAACATCGTAAACAGAAGAAAAGTAATCACGATTTTTAGCGTTGATTGATATTTCTGAGGTGCCATTCATGAATTAAAAACAATAATGTCATATTTTAACATGTATCGCTGAAATTTGTTCGCCTAAAAAATGACCTGCTTTTTTATTGAAAACATCCTTGTTTTCCGTAGTTAAATAAGTAATTGCTCCAGACTTACTGCAACGCTGCTCCATGTCGATATGCCGTTTTAAATATTCGTCCAATTTTTGCGCAACGATTGGACCCTGTGCCACAACACGAACATCAGGTCCAACGATAGATTCTATATAAGGTTGAATAATTGGATAATGTGTACAACCCAGTAAAATAGTGTCTATTTGTGGATTTTGGCGCATTAGTTCCTTGATATCTTCTTGAATAAAGAGTTTACCGGCTGCAGTTTGATATTTCTGATTTTCTATAATCGGAACCCACATAGGACAAGCTTGTTGAAACACATTTACATTAGGTGCATGCTTATCCAATTCCAATACGTAAGATTCAGACCTTACCGTCCCTTCAGTCGCTAAAATCCCAACATTTCCTGTTTTTGTAATGGTCCCAATTTCTTCAGCGCTAGGTCTGATAACACCTAAAACTCTTTTATTAACATCTATTTTAGGTAAATCTTGTTGTTGAATAGTTCTTAACGCTTTCGCTGAAGCCGTATTGCAAGCCAGAATTACCAATTCACATCCCCTAGAAAACAATTCATTCACTGCATCTAGCGTGTAATCATATACAACATCAAAAGATCTTGTACCATAAGGAGCTCTTGCATTATCCCCTAAATAAAGATAATCGTACTGGGGTAAATGTTTTTTAATTTCCGCAAGTACTGTTAGACCGCCATAACCTGAATCGAAAATACCTATAGGAGCATATTTATTCATGTATCAAAAATAAAAAAGAGACCAATGCAAAGCATTAGCCTCTTCAATTTTATTCCGAGAAAAGAGCATAAAGCGTGTGCTTTTATTCTCGCAAAATATAAATTAGTTACTACTGTGTGTTTTAACATATTCAGCATCCAACTTCAATAAAACCGGCATAACTTCGTTGGTAATATCTAATTCCCCTCTGAAAAATAATGTAACAGTTTCATCGATAACATAATCCAGCTTTTTAGTTGTGGCTACTTCTTTAATTGCATCCTGAACCATTTCAAGAATTGGTTGATTTAACTCTTGACTGTATAACTGAAGTTCTTCACTGTGCGAAGCTTGGGTTTCCTGCAACATTTGTTGCTTTTTCATCAATTTTTCTTCTTCAAACTTGATTAGCGTAGGTGTCATATCCCCTCTTTTCTTTTCGTATTCAGCAAGTAACTTGTTGAAGTCTGCTTCTTGTTCTTGGAGATCTAATATTAATTCAGACTCTTTATCTTGAAGTTTCTGCATGGCATCTTTTCTAGACTGAAGGGTGTCCAATAATTTTTGTGAATTTACATGAGCAACTTTAGATTGAGCAGTAACCGTTCCCAAACTAAATAATACCATTAAGGCGAGCATCCATTTTTTCATTTTTTCTTTTTAAATTAAAAATTAACATTAGGGGTTTATTCCCATTTCTTCAAGCACCTCATCGCTGATATCATTTTTACTGTCAGCATAGACAAGATTACTTTGATTGGCTTTATCAAAAACAAAAGCTAAATTTTTGCTTGAAGCTACTTTTTGCATAGCATCATAAACCTGATCTTGAATTGGTTTGATAAGCTCTTGTCTTTTCTGAAAATAATCACCTTCAACTCCAAAGCGCATTTTCTGTAATTCTAGAACCTCAGTTTCCAACTTTTCTATCTCTTCTTTTCGCTTTTCCTTTTCCTCTGCAGGAAGTAAAACTTCTTCCCTCGCGAAATTCTCTTTTTTAGTATTGAGTAATTCGTATTGGGCATCTATGTCTGACAACCATCTTTCAGCAAGGTTATCAAGCTTAACTTTTGCCTCCTCATATTCAGGAACGTTTTCCAAAATATAATCCGAGTCGATATAAGCAAGCTTTTGGGCGTTGGCAATTGTTGTGCCAAATACTAAAATTAGAAGTAAAAGTGCTTTTTTCATATTTTTTGAAGCGGAACGACCAAGTTAAGTAATTTATTGTGTTTCACCAAAATTATAGTTCCCCCAAATTCATTCCAATAGTGAAGGTTAATTTAGGATAGTACCCATTGGTATTGACACCGTCATCGGAGGGACCACCAAAACTATTGGACCAATAATCCAATTTATCAAATCCGAGACCGTAATCTAGACCTAGCATACCAAACATAGGTAAGAAAACACGTATTCCCAATCCAGCTGTTCTTTTCACATTAAGCGGATTAAATTTTGCGATTGAAGGGAATGTGTTTCCAGCTTCAGCAAAAATCAATGCATAGAAAGTGGCTTGAGGATTAAGCGAAATTGGATACCGCAATTCTAAAGTATACTTTGCAATTATTGGATCTCCGGCAGTAGAGGATATTGAATTGTCTTCGTAACCTCTTAAAGCAATAATTTCTCTACCTCCCAATTGATTAACACCTGATAAACCACTACCACCCAAGGAGAAACGATCAAAAGGTGTAATTCCTTTTTCTGGTGTATATGCGCCCATAAATGCAAAACCAAAACGTGGCATTAACACCAACTTCTTATCTGCTGTTAATGGGAAAAACCATTCACCTGTTAGTTTAATCTTGTAATATTCTAGATATTTATAACGGTCTTGAGCCGACATATTCACATAATCCTGTTCTCCTTGAAAATAAGAATATGGTAAGGTTGATTTAGCACTAAAAGTTATATTAGAACCACTTTGCGGATAAATCGGAGCACTTACCGAACTGCGTTGCAAAACGTACTTAAAAGCTATGTC
Organism: Flavobacteriales bacterium; assembly: GCA_947475275.1. Lineage (GTDB taxonomy): Bacteria > Bacteroidota > Bacteroidia > Flavobacteriales_D > Crocinitomicaceae > M0103. Next base: position 32,305 of record CANJNE010000002.1, read on the forward strand.
GTTGGCATAGCCATTAGGGAAAATAGGAAATCTTGCGTCATCTGTAACATCATAATATTGATAGCTCAATTCGTAATAGGCCGTAAAATAATCATCAGGCCATTTCTTTCTTCGACCTAATCCAATTCCGGTACCCGTAATTGATATTCCAGTATACGCAGCATTAGATGGAATGTATCCGTTTCCTAGAGCTGTATGGTTAATCCAATAAGAAAGTGAGTTGGGTTTTTTACCTCCCAACCAAGGTTCTGTAAAGGAAAAATTATATCCTTGATAAAATCTACCATTGGTTTGTGCCCTTATAGACAAACGTTGGCCATCTCCACCAGGCAGTGGTGTCCATGCACCTTTTTTAAATAGATTTTTGGTAGAGAAATTATTAAAGGTAAGCCCCAGAGTTCCAATAATTCTTCCATTACCTGTAGGGCCAGCACCACCATAACCCCCTGAAAGTTCGATTTGGTCAGACGATTTTTCTTCAACAACATATTCAATATCAACCGTTCCATCTTCAGGATTTGGAATCGGATTCACTTGAAAAGCTTGTTCATTAAAAAAGCCCAATTGTGCCAATTCACGTTGGGTTCGAATGATGTCATTCCGATTAAAAAGATCACCCGGTCGTGTTCTTATTTCCCGACGAATTACGTAATCATTGGTTTTGGTATTCCCTTTAATTATGATTCTACGTACACGCGCCTCCTTTCCTTCAATGATGCGCATTTGGTAATTGATATGATTATCTTCAACATTGGTTTCTACAGGTAGTACTTGAAAAAACAGATAACCTCTATCCATATACAAAGACGATATATCACGACCATCCTCACTCATGAATAATCTTTGTTCTAGTAGCGGCTTATTATAAACATCTCCTTTTTTAATTCCCAAAACCGTGTCTAAATATGAAGATCGGAATTTTGAATTACCGATCCATTCAATATCGCCAAAAAAATATTTACCTCCTTCCTCTATTTGTAAGTGAATACCTAAGTTTTTTTCATCAATTTTAAATACTGAATCTTTGATGATTCTCGCATCTCTTAAACCAACAGCATTGAATTTGGAGATCATGGCTGATTTATCGGTAGCGTAAGAACTTTCTGTATACTTCGATCTTTTGAAGAAACGCCACAATTTTTTCTCCTTGGTGTCCTTCATTGCCATTTTAAGTTTCCAATCCGGAAGTGCAGTATTTCCATTAATTACAATTTCCTTGATACCGATTTTTGGACCTTTTACAACATCGATGACAAAAATTTCTGAATTATTTACCAAGGTATCGACCACGCGATTTATGGTTACATCCACACCATAAAAAGCCTTTTCACGGAAATAACCCTTGATTTTTGATTCTGTTTGATAAATTAGATTTTCAGTAATTGTCCTTCCAGAATACAAATCAATTTCTTCGCGAAGCTTATCAACATCTCGTCTATTCAGACCTACAAATTTAAATCTTGATAATTTTGGACGGGTTTTAACCTTAATCAGCAAATAAATTACACCTGCTTGTTCTTTCTCAGCAATAATTTCCACATCAGAAAAAATACCTTCATTCCAGAGATTTTTAATAGCTGTAGAGATCTGTTGACCTGGAATTGTAATGGTTTGGCCCTGTTTTAGGCCTGCTATTAGCTTTATAGCCTGATGATCAAAATTATCAGCGCCTTCTACTCGAATTGGACCCAATTCATATTTGATGGGTTGTTCGTAATTGATTGTTAAATCCCCAACGGAAATTGGACCATCTATTTGAGCAATAGTGGAAATGTGACCTAATAAAAGTAGTAGCGCGGTTAAAAGGATTCTCATAAAATTAAATAAGTTGTTCTGAGAGCATTCCAAACCGGCGCTCTCTTGATTGATAATCCAAAACTGCTTTAAAGAAATCTTCACGCTTGAAATCTGGCCATAAGACATCTGTAAAATGAAATTCTGTGTATGCAATTTGCCAAAGCAAGAAATTACTCACCCTATGTTCACCACTTGTTCGTATCAATAATTCAGGATCTGGGATTCCTTGAGTAGTTAAATACTTTTCAATATTCTCGGAGGTAACAGGAAGTTTTAAGTTTTCACTTGCCATTAATTGATTTACGGCGCGTGTGATCTCCCATTTGGCACTATAGTTTAGTGCGAGGTTAAGATGAATTTCTTTATTGTCGTTAGTGGCATTCATAGCTTGAATCAATTCATTTTGACAAGCTTCTGGTAAGCCTTTTAAATCACCTATGGCACTTATTCTAACGCCACCTTCTGAAAGCTCCTTTATTTCATTTGCTAATGAAGTAACCAATAAGTTCATTAAACCATCTACCTCATCCTTCGGCCGATTCCAATTTTCTGTTGAAAATGCGTATAACGTAAGGTATTGAACACCGATTTCCTTTGCAGCTTTTAAAGATTCCCGAACCGACTCCACACCAAAATTGTGTCCGTAGAGCCGGTCATGACCTTGCTTTTGGGCCCATCTGCCGTTACCATCCATGATGATAGCAACGTGTTTTGGTGTTTTGTTTCGATCTATTTTTAATAAGTAATCCATCTAAAGCTCAAGAAATTATGACGAATATAAGAAAGAATCTTGATAGTCTATTCAACTTTAATTTGCTTAACATACCTTAACAAAAAGAGGGATTTGGCTTAAACCAAGTCCCCCTTTAATAACTTATAAAAGTTCTTTATTCTGCAAGAACAATGAGTTTATTATTGGTCAATTCGACAACGCCACCATTAATTTTAACTCTTATTATTTTTGCGTCACTATTATCTTTTTCAATCATTTTATTTGAAACATTTTCAGTCTCAAACGGCTGATCCAAATCAACTTTCACAATACCCTCTTTCAATGCAGCTATAATCGGCGCGTGGTTGTTTAAGACCTGAAAAATTCCATCGTTTCCGGGCAACTGCACTGCATTTGCTTCACCGCTAAACAGTTTGGCCTCTGGGGTAATAATTTCTAAATGCATCTTTCCCTTTTGAATTTCATTTAAGCTTCAGCCAACATTTTTTCTCCTGCAGCAATTACATCCTCAATTCCACCTTTAAGATTGAAGGCAGCTTCAGGATATTTATCATACTTACCATCAAGAATATCATTGAATGCTTTGATTGTATCATTAATATCAACCAAAACTCCTGGTATTCCAGTAAATTGCTCAGCAACATGGAAAGGTTGGGATAAGAAACGTTGAACTCTTCTTGCTCTGTGTACGACAAGTTTATCTTCCTCAGATAATTCATCCATACCTAGAATTGCAATAATGTCTTGAAGTTCTTTGTAGCGTTGAAGTGTAATTTTAACACGTTGCGCACAATTATAATGCTCTTCTCCCACAATTTCTGGAGTCAAGATTCTCGAAGTAGAATCCAATGGATCAACAGCTGGATATATGCCAAGTTCAGCAATTTTTCTCGATAATACAGTAGTTGCATCAAGGTGAGCAAACGTATTTGCTGGAGCTGGATCTGTTAAGTCATCCGCAGGAACGTAAACAGCTTGCACTGACGTAATCGAACCATTTTTTGTTGATGTAATCCTTTCTTGCATTGCTCCCATTTCTGTGGCAAGTGTAGGCTGATAACCTACCGCCGAAGGCATCCTTCCTAACAGTGCGGACACCTCTGAACCTGCTTGTGTAAATCGGAAGATATTATCAACGAAAAACAAAATATCTTTTCCTTGTCCATCGCCTTCACCATCTCTAAAGTACTCTGCCATTGTTAATCCTGAAAGCGCAACACGAGCACGAGCTCCAGGAGGCTCATTCATCTGTCCAAAAACGAAAGTAGCTTTTGACTCTTTCAAACCTTCTGTATCGATTTTAGAAAGATCCCATCCACCTTCTTCCATTGAGTGCATGAATTCGTCTCCATATTTGATAATTCCGGATTCAAGCATCTCTCTCAAAAGGTCATTCCCCTCACGCGTTCTTTCACCTACACCAGCAAAAACTGACAAACCACCGTGACCTTTGGCAATATTATTAATTAACTCTTGTATAAGAACCGTTTTACCTACTCCTGCACCACCGAATAAACCAATTTTACCACCTTTTGCATATGGTTCGATCAAATCGATAACCTTTATACCTGTGTAAAGTACCTCTGTCGCAGTTGTTAACTGATCAAACTTTGGAGCTTCTCTGTGGATCGGTATACCGTTAGATGCATCTATTTCATTAATACCATCAATTGCTTCACCAACTACATTGAAAAGTCGACCCTTAATTTGGTCACCAGTAGGCATTTTAATCGCACTTCCAGTAGAAACAACCTCCATTCCTCTTCTGAAACCATCAGTTGAATCCATGGAAATCGTACGAACTGCATTCTCACCAATGTGTGATTGCACCTCAAGAACTACTCTTGTACCATCTTCTTTTCTTACCTCCAATGCATCATAAATATTTGGAAGGGCTACTCCTTTTTCGAAGTTAACATCCACTACGGGACCGATTACTTGTGAAACTTTTCCTTTAATTCCGGACATTTTAATGTCAATTAAGATTAAACAAAGACAGTCGAACCTGCCTAGAAATTTGGCGCAAAGTTAATTCAATTAATTTGAACAAAAACTTTTTATTGAGATATTTTTTTTTCGAATGAAAATTTTAACGCTGATCATTTCAATTGCGCGAAAAATTGTTTCTCATTAGCATTTTTGCTGTTAGATAACAGAATGATAAGGATAATACTGCAACAGCAACAAGAATAAAAACAAAGTCCATAATTTTAAACAAAATTGGAAAAGCCTTCCCCTCAGCAATCGGAATAAATTCACCAAAAAACTGAATTGATGCAACAGTATATCCCAAAACCAATCCGAATGAAATACCTTTTAATGCAACAAGGAGTCCTTCAAAGAAAAAGATGTTGAAAATAGCTTTTTGATCAGCTCCAAAGGCAATCATGGTTTTTACATTTTCTTTTTTCTCCACAAACAACATTGTAATAGACGCGATCAAATTAAATGCGGCAAGAACAAAAATGAAAATCATGATAACGAAAACAATCATTTTTTCAGTTTTGCTTGTTTTAAAGATTAATTCATTTTTTTCAAGGTTTGTTTTTATATCAAAACCGACACCCAACTTATTTTGTAAATTTTGCTTTACTGTTTCTTTTTGACTTTGGTCTTTTACCGATACATAAACTGCATTGATTTCTTTCTTATAAGAAAGCAATTCCCTTGCGAAATCCAAAGGTACAACTACCGCTTCTCCATCAACCTGCTTGTTATAATGTATTCGGCCAGAAATTCTAATTGATCTCGAATTAAAAGGATTCCCATCAGCTCTTAATTTTGCATCTCGCTTAGGGGCATATATTTTTATATTTTCATAACCTAGGCGAGTTGGGATATTCACTTCAAGATTGTTCATTAATGAATTACCAATTATAGCCATGTTCCCCACCCCATCTTTTATTATACCTTGACCTTGTTTGAGATGCGAAGTGTCGTTCATTTTTGCAATATCCAGAAAAGAATTAGAAACACCATAAATCCTTGCATTTACAAACTTCTTTTCATGTTTGATGACGATTAATTCTTCAATCGCTGGTGACCAAGACTTTACCTCAGGTAGATTTTTTATCTGTTTAAAATCAATTTCATCCTCGTAAAACGTTTTACCCTCTTTGCTCTTTATAATAATATCAGGATCAAAATCGGTATACAAATCCGCAACCATAGATTCAATTCCATTGAAGGCAGAAAGTAAGATAACAAGAGAGGCAGTAATTATTGCAATTCCAACAACTGAAATTCTAGTAATCAGATTAATAATGTTTTTCTTTCGTTTTATCGAAAGGTATCGTTTCGCTATGTAAAATGAGAAGTTGATGCGATTACTTTTTAAGAAGTTCGTCGATTTTCATTGCATAATCTAATGAATCATCAATGAAGTAAACCAATTCTGGGATTTTACGCATGTTCTTCAATCGCTTTCCGACATCACCTCGAATTCGACTTGCATGTTGCTGAATTGCCGCTAAAACTTCTTTTTTATCAGGTCCGCCAAAGATACTCAAGTAACATCTTGCAATCGATAAATCGGATGTTATGCGCACTGCCGTTACTGAAACCATTGCTCCTAAACAAATATCTCTTGCGTTTCTCTGAAAAAAAACTGAAAGTTCTTCTTGTATAGTGCCTTCTATTTTATTCTGTCTAATTGAACTCATGTTACAAAAGTAATAATACTATAACCTTGGCAATAATTAAGGTTGACAAATTAGTATCTTTGAGGCGATGAAAGACTTTTTTGAAATCTACAGGTATACTTTTAAGTACAAATCAAGAGCAATACTGGTAATCGTTTTCAATTTACTTTTTGTCGTTTTCAATTTATTATCTCTCATTCTTTTCATTCCCTTCTTACAACTGATTTTTCAAACTGAATCACTAATTCAAAAATTGGAGACTCCACATTGGAACGGCAGCTTTACAGGATTATTCTCGTACGCAAAAGATTCCTACAATTACTTCATGAATGAAATGATTCAAAACGATCCCAAGCAAGCACTTTTTTTTGTTTGCATTTCTGTTTTTTTAGCCTTTTTACTTAAAAATATATTTCGCTACGGAGCAGTATGGCATCAATCAGAATTGAGGATGGCTGTTGTGAGGGATATACGCGCACACCTATTTCACAAAGCTTTACATTTGCCACTTAATTTTTATACCAACGAACGCAAAGGGGATTTAATATCCAGAATGAACAGTGATGTTGGGGAGATAGAAGTTGCCGTTGTTAGCATTTTGGAGTTAATTTATAGGGAACCCGTTGCTTTGATAATTAATATTACAACTTTAATATACCTAAGTCCAAGTTTGACCTTAATCTCTTTCATCTTACTTCCAATCTCAGCATTTGTGATTTCGAGAATTGGAAAAAGCCTTAAAAAAACTGCTAAACAAGGTCAAGAGCAAATGGGCATGCTCGTTTCATCAATAGAAGAAGGATTAGGAGGAATAAGAATTATAAAAGCATTCAATGGCGTTCAACAGGTATTTGGTGCATTTCAAAAAATTAATTTAACACACCAAAAACTTATTACTAAAGCATTTCGAAAAAGGGATTTATCACCTCTGTTGAATGAAACGCTTGGAGCCGGAGTTATGTTGTGTTTAGTTTGGTTTGGAGGATCGATGATTCTTGACAATACCAATAATGGCTTAACCGGTGAGGTATTTATAACTTTCATAATTGTTTTTTCCCAATTACTTCGTCCAATTCAAGGTATTGCGACAAACATTGCTTCGTTAAACAAAGCAAAAGCATCAATGGACCGAATCAACGAAATATTAAACGCAGATGAAATTGTTAAAGAAAGTAACACTCCTTCAAGAATTTCAAACTTCAATCATTCGATTCGATATGAAAACGTTTCATTTAAATATCAAGATGAGTTCGTTTTAAAAAATATCTCAATAGAAATTGAAAAAGGCAAGACCATTGCACTTGTTGGTGAATCAGGAAGTGGAAAATCTACTTTTGGTGATCTTTTAGCAAGATTTTATGATGTTAACGAAGGATCTCTACTTATAGATGATGTCAATATTAAGGATTGTTCAATAAATGATTTGAGGAATCAAATTGGTATTGTTTCTCAGGAATCAATACTGTTTAATGCTACGATTCGAGAAAACATAGCATTTGGAATGCCGAATGCGCGTATTGATGAAATTATTGAAGCAGCTAAAATCGCTAACGCCCATGACTTTATTTCCAATCTTGATAAAGGTTACGATACAAATATTGGTGAACGCGGAAATAAATTATCAGGGGGTCAAAAACAACGCATCAGTATTGCTAGAGCTGTATTAAAAAATCCTTCTATTTTGCTTCTAGATGAAGCCACTTCGGCTTTGGATACCGAATCAGAAAGAGTTGTTCAAGAAGCATTAGAGAATTTAATGAATAACCGAACTTCTATTGTAATCGCCCACCGTATGAGCACCGTTAAAAATGCCGACTTAATTGTTGTATTGTCGAAAGGAGAAATTATTGAAAAAGGTAAGCATGATGATTTGATACATAATAAGGGTGTTTATTTTAAACTTTGTCAAATGCAAAATATCTTAGCAGAATAATTTCTTGAAATTTAACGCAACCAGTTCCCGTTAATTTTGTTATAATTGATAGAATTAATGTAACAAAACAACAACCGATTAATTATTTTTACGTCATTAACATAATGAGGCCGCTTGTCTTCATATCATTAGTTTTTATTTGTATTTCAACAAATACAGTAGCTCAATTGGTTACCAATCCCGGTCAATCACCTGTTGGTCTGGTTCAAAATGTTCTTTTGGGACCAGGAGTTACGGTTTCAAACATTGTCTACACTGGCGCTAATACTGCAATAAGTGAGTTCACAGCCACCGGAACTAATCTTGGGATTTCCAATGGTATCGTAATGACAACTGGAACCATATTTGATAACGGCGCTGGTCCTCAAGGACCTAATAATCAATCAAATGCTGGAATTGACAACCAAGCTCCAGGCTCAGCACTTTTAGCCTCTATCATTACAGCTGGTGCAGCAACTTATAATGCAGCAACCTTAGAATTCGATTTTATCCCTTATTCGGACACAGTAAGATTTAAATATGTATTTGGTTCAGAGGAATACCCTGAATATGCACCGCCAAATAACTCTTCTTATAATGATGTTTTTGGATTTTTTATTTCCGGTCCAGGTATTACAGGTCAACAAAACATTGCAAGATTGCCAACTGGTGCCATTGTTTCTATAAATAATGTTAACGCAATTACAAATTCGGCTTATTTCAACAACAATGGTGATGGATCCACATCTCCTCAGAATGGTTCGCCCTTCTTTATTCAGTACGATGGTTTTACTGATGTCTTGGAAGCCGTCGCAAAAGTACAATGTGGTCAAACTTATCACTTGGTATTGGCTATTTGTGATGTTGGAGATGGTATCTTTGATTCAGGAATATTTTTGGAGGCCAACAGTTTGAGTTCAAAAATTCCTGTAGATGTGACTTACGAAATATCAGAGCAAGCTTTTCCTGATCCAAATTTAATGGCAGAAGGATGTGTGTCGGCTACAGTTACTTTAGAAAGAGGGCAAAATGGTATTAATCAACCTTTAACTATTCCAATCAACCTTTCTGGAACAGCGATTCAAGGCGTTGACTACACAGCAATACCAACTTCAGTAACATTCCCTGCAAATCAATCAACAGTAACCTTTTCATTCAATGCTTTGGCTGATTTGTTGGTTGAAGGTCAAGAAACCATCATACTTGAATTCCCCATTACTGACCCTTGCGGTAATGTGAATCCAATAGTTATCGAACTTGGAATAGCCGATGTTCAACCAGTTAGTGTTACAGTTGAAAGTTCTTCAGTACTTTGCCCAGGTGATGATTTGGAACTCATTGCAAATGCAAGCGGCGGCGTAGGACCCTATACTTATTCATGGAATACGGGTGCAACTACACCGTCGATTTTTGTTTCACCAACCAGTACACAAACTTTTACGGTTTCGGTTACTGACAATTGTTTGAATGAAACGGCAACCGGTTCTGGCACTGTCGATGTTCCTGTTTATCCACCATTGGTCGTTAATGAATCTGCTGACATCACAGAGATATGTCCTTATCTTCCAACCCAATTAGAGGCATTGCCAACTGGAGGCGCTGGAGGATATAGCTATCAATGGAGCGTTGTTTCTGGTTCAAATTTAGGTACATTATCAACCCAAGTAGTTACCCCATCTGCGTCAACATCTTATGCTGTTACGGTAACTGATCAATGTGGTCAATCTGCAATTGGTGAAGTTATTTACACCATTACAAGTCCACCATTAGTGCTGGAAATGTCTCCTATTGTTCAGATTTGTCCGGGTGATTCAGTTACTGTATCTGTCACCGCCAGCGGTGGATATGGCCAGTATTTCTATTTCTGGCCAACAACCAATGCAACGACATCATCGATATTGGTTAATCCATTATCCACGACCAATTATCCAGTAATTGTGGCAGATGAGTGTCAAACCTTTACTGTATCGGATACTACAACTGTAATTGTTATTGCACCGGATGCCAATTTCGATTTTTCTGATAATTGGATTGTAACGGAGGTTCCAATTACTTTCCAGAATCTTTCACAAGATGCAGTAACCTACGAATGGTATTTTGGTGATGGGAATACTTCTTCTATGGTTCATCCTAACAATATTTACAATGAACCTGGAGGTTATGTAATTACATTGATTGCCATTGATGATAAAGGGTGTACAGATACTATCGCTAAACCTATTAATATTTTGGAAGCATATTATGTTTATGTTCCAAACACATTTACACCTGACGGAATGCGGTTTAACAATACGTTTTGGGTAAGTACCGTTAATGTAAAAGCCTTAAGCATTTCCATTTACAATCGTTGGGGGGAGTTAATTTTCACCTCGGAAGATTCCAATTTTGAATGGGATGGAACCTATAAAGGTGTTCCCGTGCAAGAAGGTACTTATACGTGGAAACTTCGCGTCACCCCAAATCAAGGAAGAGAAGAATTAATGACAGGTCACATTAATGTTCTCCGATAACTTTACAATGACTTGGTTCTGCCACCGTCAACCGGCAAATTAACCCCATTAATATAAGAAGCAGCTGGAGATACCAGAAATGCTACAGCTTTTGCAATTTCTTCTGGTTGAGCGATACGTTTCATTGGAACTTCCGTAGCCATTTCATCAAAAACTTCTTGAATAGTCTCATTGGTTTGATTAGCCTTTACCGAAGCAATACTTTGCAATCTAGCTGTGTTTGTAGCTCCTGGCAACACATTATTAACTGTGATACCATATTGACCTAGTTCATTGGCCAAGGTTTTACTCCAATTTGCCACTGCTCCACGGATGGTATTTGAAACACCTAAATTCGGAAGTGGTTGTTTTACAGAAGTCGAAATAATATTAATTATTCGCCCATAACCACTTTCAATCATTCCTGGATATAGCGCTTGAGCAAGAATATGATTACAAATTAAATGTTGATTGAATGCCGACAAAAACTCATCAATAGAAGCATCTTTTATAGCCCCACCTTTAGGTCCACCGGTATTGTTTATTAAAATATTGATGATATTACCGTTAGAAATATATTGAGATATTACTTTTTTCAAGTTATTCGAGTCAGAAAAATCAGCCACAAGATAAGCATGATGTTGACCCAATTCAACCTGCAATTCGTTTTTCGCTGAAATTAACCCTTCCTCATTCCTTGCAAGTAGCACAATATCTGCACCCATTAGTGCCAATTCCTTTGCTACCGCAAAACCAATTCCCTGAGTACTTCCGCATACCAGAGCTTTCTTTCCCAATAATGATGCTTTCATTTAAATTAAGTAATTAACAACAAAACTAATTTAAAACTTTATTGTGTTAATAAGAACTTTATATAGATTTTAAAAAACCTTTAAAATGATTTAGTTTTGTATCCAGAAAATTCAATTTATGATGAAAAATTATCGTTTTAGAAAGATTAAGTTTATTGTGGGTCTTTTGTTTTTGGGTAGTCAAAGCCTATTGGCACAGCTTTCCGGAAACGTTTCCATTCCTACAGATTATGCAAGTATCGCAGCTTTTGTAACTGATTTAAATACACAAGGAGTAGGTCCTGGTGGTATTACTTTAGACGTTCCTGCGGGTTATACCGAAACAGCACCGGCAACAGGAATCCAATTAACAGCTACAGGATCTTTAGGTAACCCAATTATTATTCAAAAGTCGGGCGCGGGAACCAATCCAATAATTTCTGCTGGTTCTGGCGGAGTTGGAACTCCTGGAGTGGCCGTTCAAGATGGTGTATTTGCTTTAATTGGAAGTGATTATGTTACAATCGATGGAATTGACATTACTGATCCAAACAGCACGAACCCGTCAACAATGGAATGGGGATACGGTTTGTTTAAAGCTAGTGCAACCAATGGTTGTCAAAATAACGTAATTAAAAATTGTGTTATTACCTTAAATAGAGTAAACAATGCTACTGGACTAACGACATCTTTTGATGGATCAAAAGGTATTAATATGACAAATGCTGTAATTTCAGCACAAACAACCGTAGTTACAGTAACTTCTCCGGCAGGATCGAACTCATTCAATCAATTCTACTCAAATACTATTCAGAATGTTAATATTGGTATTGCATTAGCTGGTTTTGCAGACATCACGCCTTTTGCAAATGCTGATACAGGAAATGACATTGGTGGTAGCTCTCTAGCCACAGGAAATACAATTATTAATTTTGGTGGTGCTGCAGCTGCAACGAATCCAGCTGCTGGTGTTAGAACATCATCTCAATACAATTTGAACGTTTCTTACAATACAATAAACAATAATGTTACTGGTATCAATCACGTTAGCACATTAAGAGGGATTTTAATTGGAGCCGCAACTTCGGCTTCACTGAATATTACATATAATAATGTTACCATAGTTTCAGGCGCAACAACTTCTTTGATGGAAGGTATTTCAAACGCAGGTGGTTCAACTGCAGCCAGTAATACTGTTAACATTAATAACAACAATGTACAAGTTGCATATCCTACAGCAACTAGTGGTCTAGTGAACGCAATATTGAATTCATCAACTGCAGCAATTGTGAACATGAATTTTAATACCGTTAGTAACGTATCTGGCTTAGCCCCTGCTTCAAATGTTTTAGCTGGAACAGGAACTATGCTTATGATGGATGGTGGTTCAGGAGTAATTTTAAACATGAATAATAATACTGTTTCTAATTTAACAAGAACAGGTGCTTCTGGTACTATTAGGGCAATTCGTTTTGCGAGTCCTACAACGGGCAATGTAAATAATAATCTTGTTGAAAACATAACTTTTACAGCTGCTGCATCAACGGGTGGAATTGATGGAATTTATGGGTTAAGTAGTTCAGTTGATATGACTATTAACAATAATATCATTCGAAATCTTTCTACACCTACTACTGGAACGATAAACGGAATTAGAGAATATGGAATTACTGGTATAAAAGTAATAACAAACAATCAGATATATAACTTCTCAACTACCGCTGGTGGAGCTGGTGGAGCTAGTTTCAATGGAATCTTCTGTTCGGCGGGTACAGTTAATATTTCTGGCAATATAATATACTCTTTGAACTCTGCAGGTTCAACTGGTGGAACCGCTGGTTCTATAAATGGGGTTCAAATTTCCATTACAACCTCACCTTGGAGTGTTTTCAAAAACAAAATATATGGGCTGTCTACGAACTCAACAGGAACCGGAAATCTTGTCAACGGTATTTTAGCCGCATCAGGTTCAGGGAATATTTACAATAATGTTATTGGAAGTTTAACAGTTGGGGCATCTGCAGGTACTGATGCTGTAAGAGGAATTTCATTAACCTCCACAACTGCAGCAAGTACAATTGGTATTTTCTACAATACAGTTTATTTAAATGGAACCTCAACTGGAGCAAATTTTGGTTCTTCAGGTATTTTCCATACTGGAAGTACAACTGCAACAACCGCAGCATTAAATTTACGAAACAATATTATAATCAATGAGTCAACTCCCAATGGAACAGGTCTTTCTGTTGCTTTTAGAAGAGGGACAGCAAACGCGGCTAATTTAGCAGCGACATCTAACAATAATTTGCTTTACGCAGGAACTCCAGGAGCTAATCGTTTAATTTATACAGATGGAACTACACCTCAACAAACCATTGCTGGTTTCCAGGGAGTTGTTCTACCATTGGGTCATGATTTGAATACTTTCACAGGCGAAGCTGCATTCACAGTTAATGGCTATGGAACTTCCGGAAACTTTTTCATTTCATTAACTGGTTCTTCAACAGATTTCTTAAGACCTGTTGCAGCAATAGTTACTCAAGCTGAAAGTGGTGCACAAAACATTTCTACACCTGCAATAACGGATGACTATTCTGCATCTGTCCGTGCAGGTAACGCAGGATATACTGGACTTGGCACGAACCCAGACGTTGGAGCTTACGAATTTCAAGGTGTATCTCCAGCGCCAATTATTGTTTTGAATTCAGTTGCGCCTGCCGCTTCTACACAATGTATCTCAAGCAACCGGGCTGTTTCAGTGGAGGTGACAACTTTATCTGGTACAATAACAACTGTGAACCTTGTTTATGCTGTGAATGGTGTTGCTCAAGCTGGGATAGCAATGATCAACACTTCAGGAAATACATGGACAGCAACTATTCCTGCACCAACCCCTGCGAATGCAACAATTTCTTGGGGTGTTACAGCAAGTAACTCTATCGGTTTGAATAGTTCCTATAGCGGTTCAACTTATTCGGACGAACCATTAACAGGAATTACCGCATCAATTGCAGCTACACTAACTACACTTTGTTCAGGGTCACCAACAACTTTATTGGCTTCTTTAACAAATTCAAATACGCAAACCTACACTGCACCTACAGCAGTAACAAACATATTGGTTGATGAAGATTTAAGAAATATCACCATTACCCAAGGTGCAACAACCTTACTTAATAATACAACTAACTATAATACCCTTCTTGGTACAATTGGAACAGCAACTGGAACAGCTGGAAGTTATTCTAACTTCACATCCTTTCCACCAACTAATTTAGTAGCTGGAACAACCTACGGCCTCTCTGCAACAGTTGTTGATAGCAACAATGCCTTCTATTATGACAAAGGTTTAGGTGTCTATATCGATTACAATCGAAATGGATTATTTAACGATCCGGGAGAAAATGTATATATTTCACCAGTTTCTCCATTGCCTCAAACATCACTTTACACATTCACGAGTTCTTTCACAGTTCCTTCAAGTGTTAGTAATGGCTTAACAAGAATGCGTGTAATTGCAAATGAGGGCATAGTAACAAGTCCAACAATGACTGTTAGTTACGGAGAATTTGAAGAATATACCATTTTACTAAGCGGTTCAACTGCCGGTATTAATTCAGTTTCTTGGTCTGATGGTACAAATACAGTTGGAACTTCCAATCCGATAACTGTAAATCCGACAATCACTACAACTTATACTGCAAACATTACGGCATTGGGTTGTCCGGTTTCTCCATCTCCAACAAGTTTAATTACAGTAAATCCATTGCCAAGTGCTCCTATTGCTTCAAACAGTTTGCAATGTGGAACACAAATTCCAACTGCAAGTATAACCTCAACATCGGCTTTACCAACTCCTACTTTTGTTTGGTATGATGCTGCAGTGGGTGGTAATGTGCTTCAAAGCAGTACTTCAACTACATATTCGTCAAACGTTTCCGCAACAACTACATATCATGTAAGTGAGCTAAATGTTGCTACTGGTTGCGAATCAACAAGAACCCCTATTACTGTTACAGTTCAAGCTGCTGATGGCATAAGCGCTTCAGCAACAACTCCAACTACCTTCTGTATTGGTAGCTCAGTTTCTTTAAGTGCTGCGAACATCAACCCTACTCCAAACCAAACATATACATATACTTGGACTGGTGCAGCTGGAAGTGGCTTATCAACATCAACTGGATCTACTGTGACATTTACACCGACAACATCTGGAACATATACAATTGGGTTGTCTGGGGTAGATGGTGGATGTAATGCTGTTTCGCAAATTTCTATCACTGTTGATCCATTCCTTGCAACTGTTGCACCAGTAGCAGCTACTTGTAATGGTGTCGCTAATGGAACATTTACATTAAATACGTCTTCATGTGGAACACAACCGTTTACGTATTCAATTGACGGAGGTACAACATTTACTGCAATTCCTACAAATCTTGCTGCAGGCACATACAGTGTAATAGTTAAAGATGCAAATAACTTCGTTACTTCGGGTCAATCAATCATCGTAACTGAGCCTTCAACTACTATTTCTGTTCCTACAGCAACGAATGCTACAATTTGTGTTGGCGATGCAAGTGCATCTGTGAGCGCTACGTCATTTACAAGCGTTCCAACATCTGGATCAACAACTGTTTCTTTTAACTTAGCAGCACAGCCAACTGAGGTTAGTGGATTATCTGCATTCCCAACCACTGCGGCAAATCCAAATATTATTATGACGGCCACAATGCCTTCCCTACCTGCAGGAGCAACAATTACCGGCGCGACATTCACAATGAATGGTTTAACTGCACTTGGAGGCTCATGGCAAAGTGATTTGGGTATTGGGTTTACAGGAGCTGTTAATGCGGGCTATGCATCTGGAACTGGTGTTGCAAACACTTCTGGTGCGTTTAACTATTCAAGAACTTTAGCAGCAGGAGCAATAAACGCTGCAGGAGGTACAATAAATATTCATTATTATGATTTATATAACGATAATACAACTGCAGGTGCTACAGCAGAATCAACATTCCCTACAGGTAATGGTATAGCCTCATTAGTAATAAATTACACAACTCCTTCTCCTGCAACAATTAGTTGGTGGGATGCTCCAACAGGTGGAAACCAAATCGGAACAGGTTCATCACTAAATGCAATTGGCACGAGTGTATTACCGAATTCAAACACTGCCGGTGTTTATACATTATATGCTCAAGGTCAAAATGGGGCATGCCCAAGCCCAGCAAGAGGTGCTGCTACCGTAACAATAAATGCATTACCAATTGTGAATGCAGGAATTGATCAAACTGTTTGTTCCGGAAGCTCTGTTTCATTGAGCGGTTCAGGAGCAGATACTTATGCATGGAACAATGGTGTAACGAATGCCGTAGCATTTTCTGTATCAAACACAAATTCATACACTGTAACAGGAACCAATTCAAGTACTGGATGTGCAAATACAGATCAAGTTTCCATAACAGTTAACGCACTTCCAATAGTAAATGCAGGTATTGATAATGCTATTTGTTTTGGTCAGACAGTAACTTTAAATGGATCTGGTGCGTTAATTTATTCATGGAATAATGGCGTTACGAACAACGTTGCCTTCACTCCGTCATCAACTTTAAGTTATGGAGTAGCCGGAACTGATCTTAACGGATGTGTTGGAAATGATACTGTAACAGTTACTGTTAATGCATTACCAAATATTTCTGCCGGTCTTGATACAACACTTTGTTCCGGATCTTCAATTGCTTTATCAGGTTCAGGTGGTGTAAGCTATTCTTGGAATAATGGTATTCAAAATGCTGTTTCATTTACTGCTTCAACAAATTCAACATACACTGTAACTGGAACTGATGCAAATGGGTGTGTGAACACAGATGATGTTCAGGTAAATGTTTATGCTTTGCCAAACGTTAATGCTGGAAATGATTTTACGGTTTGTCAAAACGCACAAATTTCTCTCTCAGCATCAGGCGCGAGTGCATATATTTGGGATAACAACGTTGTTAATGGCGTTCCATTTGCGATCACCGGAACAACTTCTTATTCAGTTACAGGTACTGATGCTAATGGATGTCAAGCAACAGATAATATCACTGTTTCAACGAATGCATTACCAAACGTAGATGCAGGGAACACAATTGAACAATGTGGAGATCAAAATGTAACTCTCACTGCTACAGGAGCTGTAACTTACGTTTGGAACAATGGTGTCCAAAATGCAGTTTCATTCCAATCTCCTTTTGGAACTACCGCATACATAGTAACCGGTATAGATGCTTTTGGCTGTTCGAATACAGATATCGTAAATGTTACAATCAATGTAGTACCTTCTGCTCAAGCATCAGCAGCGAACGCAATTACTTTAGTTGCTTCTCCATCAAATGCATACTACCAATGGATAAACTGTTCTGACAATTCTTCAATTCTTGGTGCAACTGGTTCTACATTTACAGCAACTGCTAACGGAAATTACGCAGTAATTATAACTGGAAATGGCGGTTGTGCAGACACTTCAGCGTGTGTTGTTGTTGATCAAGTTGGACTTACAGATTTGGGTGTTGAATTTGGTTTAGAATTGTATCCAAACCCAACAAGAGACAACTTCAGCGTGAACTTTAATAAAGTTGAAAGTCTTTCAATAACTATTTTTGATTATCAAGGTAAATTGATAGTTGCCAATAAAACCATCAAATCAGGAGATCAAATTGACATGAGTAAATATGAAAATGGGGTTTATACCATTGAAATGACTGATGAAAATCTTCAAACTATTGTTAGAAGGGTAATTAAAAATTAATTCCTTTTAATAAGGAAAAAAACGGGTCTCAATAGACCCGTTTTTTTTTCCCAACCTGTTGTTTAATGATTTCGTTTATTGTTCTTGTTAAACTTAATTTTATGAACTGTTTATTTTTGTTTTAAAAAATGTTTAAGTTAATTTTGCCAACTAATTTTCAATCATTTAGATTATGAAAAAAACTTACCAAATCATTCAATTGACTTGTCTTTTACTCGTCAGTTCTCTATTTTTTAATCTCGCATCAGCCCAAAATGTTTCACTTACTGCTTCTGGAGGAACAGCAACTGGAAGTTATTTCACAATGAGTGACGCATTTGCAGCTATAAATTCAGGTACACACCAGGGTAACATTGTAATTTCTGTTAATGGAAATACCTCTGAACCCAATGCTCCTGTTTATTTAGGCGCTAGTGGAGTATCCACTGCGATTTTCACAAGTGTAACAATTAAGCCAACAGTTTTAGCAGTAATTTCTGGCACTCCGAATGCAGGAAGCGCTGTGATTAATTTTAATGGTTCAGATAATGTTACAATTGATGGTTCAATAGCAGTAGGCGGAACAACACGTGATTTAACTATTCAAAACAATAATTTAGGTACCATTTTAAACACAGCTGTTGTAAGGGTTATAGGACAAACTGTTGCAGGAACAGGTTTGGAAGCGAATAATTTCACATTAAAAAACAATATCATAATTGGCAGCACATCCGGAAATAACGGTTATTCTGGAAACACAAATACAACATCATATGGAGTCTATGCTGGATCAAACTCTTTGACCACAATGTCTGCAACGACTGCGGGTGCAAATTATGATAATATGACCATACAAAATAATGAGGTTAAAAGAGCATATATTGGAATAAACGTATACGGAGGCGCTGCACCTAACCAAAATGATAATCTTATCATTCGTGGAAACACCATTGGTTCATCTACTCAAGCAGATTATATTGGATTTAAGGGTATCAACGCTTATCAAAATGTTACAGCGTTAATTGAGGCAAATTCAATATTGAATATTCGTGCAACCACATCTATTAACGTTGCTGGAATTGAAATCGGTGGGACAGCCTCAAATGCTGTCACAGTTACAAGAAACAGATTGGAAAGTTTGTATAGTGAGAGTGCAAGTGGTTGGGGTTGCTATGGGATTAACCTTGTTGGAGGAATTAACCATATTGTTGTAAATAATGTAATTACGGATATTAGAACAACCAATTACAGTGCTACATCAACAACATACAATGCTCTAGGGATACGCATGACAACTGGTACCGGACATAAAATATATTACAACACTGTAAATATTTTCGGGGATTATACATCAACTTCTTGGACTACAGCAGCATCTGCTGCACTTTGTGTTACCTCTACCGCTGTAACTGGTCTTGATATTAGAAATAATATCTTCAATAATACCATGACTTCAAATGCTACAACAAAAGAATTTCATGCAATTTGGTTCCCTGCATCATATAATTTTTCTAATGCTCTATTAAATTACAATTACTACGGGATTCCATCAGATGGTATTCATTATGTAGGGAAAGTTGGAACAACTGCAGCAACAGGTAATTATGTTGATTTACCATCCTGGCAATTAATTTCTCAAGTGGGTAATGCAACAAATGACATAGAATCTGAACCCGTAACAAATACTGTTGCGCCATTCGTTTCTAATTTTAATCTTACTATACCTGCAGCTACAGTTACAACAATTGAAAGTGCAGGTATAGAAATTCCTTCGTTAGGAGTACCAAATATCGATCATGTCTTAACCAACAGACCTTTAGCTCCAGGATTTGCACCGGACATGGGTGCATATGAATTTGCTGGATTCATAATTACTTGTCCTCAACCAACTTCCTTAACTGTAGTTGATGCATTAACAGATCAGGCGACCATTTCATGGACTGTTGTAGGTTCAGAAACTTCTTGGCAAATTGAATATGGAATTACAGGTTTCACACAAGGTACAGGAACCTCTGCTGTTGTTTCTACAAATCCAACAACAATAACGGGCCTTACTCCAAATTCATTTTACCAGTTTTATGTTAGGGGTATTTGTTCACCAGGTGACTCGTCATTATGGACAGGACCCATAAGTTTCAATACCTTTAATCAAGGTGAATTTATTGAATGGGATAACACTTGCCCTAGTTCAGACTTTGTAGACATTAGTGCTTCAGGAACATTGTATACACTTGGTGATGATGATGAGGCTCCTTTAACACTTCCGTTTCCTATTCTTTATCAAAACACCCAATATACAAACGCAACCTTAGGAAATAACGGCGCTATTATTCTAGGAACGTCTGCAGCACAGGTTGGGTTTTCTAACTTGGCAATCACTGCTACCACAGCTACAGGTTTATATCCTTTTTGGGATGATATGGGTGGAGCTGGCCCAGGTGTATGGGTAGATGAAATAGGAGTTGCACCGAATAGAAAATATATCGTTCAATGGAATAAAGAACACTTAAGTGCCGCTGGTAACGCCTTGAATTTCGAGTTGATTATTGAAGAAGGTACCAACGAAATTTATTATGTATATGAAGATGTAGACGCTGGAAATGCAACATATAATAATGGTGCCTCAGCAACAATTGGTATAGCTGGAAATAATCAGGATTTAGAAGTCTCCTTTAACAATGCAAATTATTTGACGAACAATTCTTGTGTTCATTTCTATTATACAGATTGTCCTAAACCAAATAATTTAACAACTGCATACATCTTTGCTGATGAGGCTGCATTTACATGGAATCCTGGTTTATCAGGTGAAGCAAACTGGACTGTTATTTACGGACCTGCAGGTTTTGATCCTTTAACCGGTGGAACAACATTAACAACTACCAATCCTTCAATCACGCTTTTGGGATTGACGCAACTAACTGATTACGATATGTATGTTTTTGCAGATTGTGATGTTACCTTACAAAGTGACCCTGTATTTGTTAATTTCCAAACATTACCGTTCTGTTCTAATCCATCAGCAATGCTAAACAATGTTGCTGTTGACTCCATATTCTCAACATGGTCTTGGACACAATCATACCCAACCTCTCCGATTTCAAGTTTCAACTTAACATATGGAATGACAGGATTTGATTTGTATACACAAGGAACAGAATTAGTATTAGATAACAACCTATCTGACACTCTTGTCGATGCGGGATTATTCGCTGGAGGTGTTTATCAGTTGTACATTCAAGCTGTTTGTGGTAATGATACTTCATCATATATTGGACCATTTACTGTTACTATGCCATTAACAAATGATGTAGTATGTGGTGCAGAACTTATTCCGGTTGATGGAACTTCGTATATTTTTAGTAATAATGGCGCAACGGTGGATGCTGGAGAAAACCTTATTGCACCACCAACTACTGGGGCACAAACAACTACAGGATGGATTAATTCAACTTTGAACAATACGGTTTGGTATAAATTTGTCGCACCAGCTTCAGGAAATGTTAGAATCAACAATACAGCTATTAATTATGCAGGACAAGCAGCAGTATATGAAACGACATCATGTATAGACTACAATTTGTTCTCACTAAATTCTGCGAATGATAATGCAATTGGAGGAACAAGTGTTGCTCCGAATTGGGTTGTTTGTGGTTTAACACCTGGAGATACCGTTTATTTAATGGTTGATGGAAGTACAGCAACAACGGGAAATTATGCAGTTTCAATAACAGCAATTAACCTTAACGCAGGATCTTTCGGCAATCTTTTAGAAATATGTTCAGGTGATACCGTGAATTTATTCAATGGAATTACAGGATATGATAATGGTGGTGCTTGGTCCGCTGAGTTACCTTCGGCTGGAACTGGAATCTCTGATAGTTTATTTGCATCAGCCGGATTAGCATACCAAGTATTTAATTTTGAATACCGTTTAACAGATGGTTGTGCTTATGATTCAATCGTTTCACAAGTTAAAGTTTATGGTCCATCTTCTGCTGGAAATGACGGAACGATTACTGTTTGTAAAAATGAACCATATGACTTACTTTCTGGACTTTCTGGAAATGTAGATGTCGGTGGAACATGGTATGACCCAAGTAACAATGTGCTTCCTGATTCTTGGTTAACCGCTGGAAATATTCCGGGGCAATTCAATTATGATTATGTTACAGGAAATGGAATTTGCCCGAATGACACTTCTAACGTTTTAGTAACCGTTAACGCAGGGTGTAATTATCTCGACTTTGAAGATCTTGTAATGAATGGAATTTCAGTATATCCAAATCCTACAAACGGAGAATTGTTTATAAACTCTCAAGAAAAAATCAATGCTAATATTACAGTTAAAGACGTTAATGGAAGATTAATTTCAATTGAAAATAATACTGAATTATTCAAACCGAAAGCAATCAATCTTGCTTCATTTGAATCTGGTATTTACTTTATTGAATTAACATACTCGAATCAAACCAAAACATTCCGTGTAATTCTTAATTAAATAGAAAAATGAAGTTGCATTTAAATAAAAAAAGTAGCGTTATGAAATATACTTTCGCAATTATCGCAGCAATTCTTACCCTAAATACAGGGTATTTTGCGCAAACGACAATAACAACAACCCACACCAACAACAATGGTAATGGCTCTGTGACCTTTAATGTTCAAAACACCAATGCATTTGACATAATTTTAACTGGAGTTCAGTGTCATCTTGGGACTACAGCAACCAATAACGTAGAATTGTTATATAGAACAACGCCGTTTGTAGATTTAGCAGCTCCGTGGGATTTTGGAACCGTAGGTGCAGGTCAGAATGGATGGATTTCTGCTGGAACAGGCGTTGTAAGTAATTCTAATACTGCAAATGGGATTGTTCCTGCCTTAACTGGACTTTTCTTAATCATTCCTGCTGGACAAACCTACCAATTTGGTTTTTCGGGTAATACAATTCAATACATGACACTTACGGCTGGTGCAGGAACCAATACCTTCTCATCAGGAGGTGTGAATATTCTCACAGGAGATGGTATATCTTGGGGTGGAACAATCTATCCAGCGACACCAGCCAACTATCCTAGAGGCTTTATTGGAGGTATTACATTTATTCCAGGTGTAGCATGTTCAGGAACACCAACAGCAGGAACTACAGCAGCTAGTGCTAATCCTGTTTGCCCATCTGTAGGAACTACATTATCTCTTACTGGTGCAACAATGGGAACAGGTTTGACATATCAATGGCAATCATCTTCAGATGGTATTACTTACAATAATATTTCTGGTGCAAATTCTTCCACTTATATTGCCACACAAACTTCCAACACCTATTACCAATGTATTTTAACATGTTCTGGTAACTCCTCTACCTCTACACCTCTTTTAGTTACAACAAATACATTTGCAAACTGCTATTGCAATAGCAGTGCAACAAGTACCGGTGACGAAGAAATTTTGGGTGTCTCAATTGGTACTTTAAACAATACTTCAACATGTGCTACCACAGGAGGCCCTGGATCAGTTTTGAATATGTATTCCAATTATACGGCAACTGTTGCAGCACCAATTCTCGCTGCTACTGCAGCATATCCTTTTACGGTTAACATTGGTACCTGCGGAGGAAACTTTAACAACATGACTAAAATATTTATTGATTATAATCAAAATGGGTTGTTTACTGATCCAGGAGAAGAGGTATATGTAACTCCAGTGGCTATAACAGGACCAAATAATGTAACAGGTTCTATTACCATACCCACATCTGCTTCTATTGGTATTACAAGAATGAGGATAGTTAATGTTGAAACTACCTTGGCAACATCAATAACACCTTGCGGAACCTATACTTGGGGAGAAACGGAAGACTATTTTATTAACATTGCACCTGCTCCTACGTGTCCACAACCTACTAACCTTTCCCTCGTTACAGCCAGTTTAACAACTGCAGAATTGCAATGGACAGCAGGTGGAAGTGAGACCCAATGGCAAATCGAATATGGTCTTCAAGGGTTTACCCCAGGAACAGGAACCATTGTTTTAACAAATACAAATCCAACAATTTTAGCAGGATTGACATCAAATAGCTTTTATCAAGCATACGTAAGAGGAATTTGTGGTCCTGGAGACACTTCTTATTGGGCAGGTACAATAAATTGGAATACCTACAATCAACCTCAATATATGGACTATGACACAGAATGCCCATCAACTGGATTTATTGATATCTCATCAAATGGAACAAACCTTAACTTAACTGATGATTCTGAAGCTGGAGTCACGTTACCGTTCACATTTTTATATCAAGGCACATTAGTGAATAATGTTACTGTTGGTAATAACGGCGGTATTATTTTAGGAACTTTAACTGGTCAAGTAAATTATACTATGGCTCCAGGCACAGGTTTATATCCTTATGTTCAAGACATGAACACTCCATATGGTGGCGTATACTATCAAACCATAGGAACTGCACCAAACAGATTATTTGTTGTTCAATGGGATGATCTTGCGCATTACTTTTCAACTTTAGGTACAGATGGGACAACTTTCGAAGTTATCATTGAAGAAGCAACTAATGAAATCTATTACGTTTATGAGGATGTTATTCATGACAATGCTGCCTATGATTATGGATTAGATGCTGAAATTGGGGTAAGCGGTCCCAATCAAAATTTAAACGTTTCGATGAATAGCGTTTCGTATTTACAAAACAATTCATGCGCACACTTCTATTATACTGATTGTCCAAAACCTACAAACTTCACCATTTCTTTTGTGACTCCTGAAGAAGTTGCATTTACCTGGTCAGCCGGACTTGCTGCTGAAACAAATTGGACTATTGTCTATGGAACAGCAGGTTTTGACCCGGCAACAAGCGGATCAACCATAACTACTACAACCAATAGTGCCAATATTTTAGGTCTAAATCAAAATACAGAATACGACTTCTATATTTTCGCAGATTGTTCACCTACGATTCAAAGTTTAGGACTTTTGGGAACTGTTCTTACTCCACCTTGGTGCGCTAATCCAACAGCGATGATAAACAATACTGCTGTTGATTCAATTTTCAGTTCGTGGAACTGGACACAATATTCTCCTTTATATCAAGTAACTGGTTTTAACATTGCCTATGGAATGTCAGGATATGACCCATATACACAAGGTACAGAAATATTGGTTGACAACAATTTCAATGACACTGTTGTAGACGCAAACTTATTAGGAGGTGGTGTATATGAGGTATACCTGCAAGCAGTTTGTGGAGTTGACACATCACAGTATGTTGGTCCTTTTCTTATCACTATGCCTTTATCAAACGATACCGTATGTGGAGCTGAAATGTTAGTTGCTGACGGAACATTATACACTTTCAACAATGCTGGGGCAACAGTTCAAGCGAATGAATCATCTATCGCTCCTCCTGCAACAGGGGCACAAACAAATGATGGCTGGATTAATTCAACACTCAACAATACAACTTGGTTTACCTTTATAGCGCCTTCTTCAGGAAATGTGCGGGTAAACAATACAGCAATTAACTATGCAGGTCAGGCTGCAGTCTATGAATCTTTAGGATGTAGTGATTTTGGTTTGTTTACCTTGGTGGCTGCAAATGACAACTCTATTGTTGGAAGCAGCAATGCTCCAAATTTCACAGCATGTGGATTAACTCCGGGAGACACCGTTTACCTTATGATTGATGGAAATACAGCTACAACAGGTAATTATTCAATTTCGATTACGCCTATCATCCTTGAAGCTGGAACATACACAGGATTGATTAATGTTTGTACAGGTGATACCGTTAACCTTTTCAATGGTGTAACCGGATATGATAATGGAGGAGTTTGGACTGCTCAACTTGCATCCGCTGGAACGGGAATTCATAGTGACAGTTTATTTGCTTCTGCTGGTCTTGCATACCAAACATTCAATTTTGAATACCGCTTGACAGATGGTTGCGCATACGATTCTTTAGTAACACAAGTTAAAATATATCCTCCATCTTCTGCAGGAGGTGATGGAACTTTAACAGTATGTAAGAACGAACCTGTAGACTTATTAGCTGGATTAACCGGTAATGTTGACTTTGGTGGAACATGGTATAACCCAAGTAATCAACCATTAACGAATTCAGAAATTATCGCTAGTAATATCCCAGGGCAATTCAATTACGATTATATAACAGGAAATGGTGTTTGTCCAGATGACACAGCTAATGTATTGGTTACTGTTGATGCTTCATGTAATTATTTGAATTTAAATGAAAATAATCACACTGATATGAGTGTGTATCCAAATCCTACAAGTGGGGTTCTATTCTTAGAATCTTCTATTGTTGGTAACTTTAATATTAGGGTTACAGACATTGAAGGTAGAAAAATTTACGAAGCTGTTGATGCAATTAAAGCTAATGGCATTTCGGAAATAAACCTTTCAAAGGTTGTAACTGGAGTATACTTTATTACTGTTTACAATGATGATTTTGAAAAATTATTCAGAGTTGTAAAGCAATAAGAATAATCTAGAAAATTTACTACAAAAGCTGCCCGAAAGGCGGCTTTTGTGCTATAAATATGATTAAAATTAACAAACGTTTATCTATTTTTTAACGTTGTATATTTAATTCATTTATCACAATCATTATTATTTGTAAATTGCAAAAATTTTAAAAACTATGAATAAATTACTACTTATCTTATTCGGGGGAATTATGTCGTATAGTGCTGCATATGGACAATGTACTTTCAACAACTCTCAATATGGTTCTGCAACGGCACCAACCGTAACTGGGCAAACTACAACAGTTTCTGGATGCAATTATTTACTTGAGTTTTCACCTATCAGCAGCATGCTTGCATCAACGGTGTACTCATTCGATATTAATGTTCCTGGATATGTGACAGTTTTTGATGCATCTTTCACCCCTATTGCATTTGGAAATACCCCTTTTCAGTTTACACCACCAGCTGACGGCACCTATAATGTACAATGGAATGGCCTTGGTTGTGCAACAGACTTCAATTGCTATACAACTTCTGTTACGTGCGTTGGGCCTGCATCACCTTGTGTTAATCCTGCCCAAGGTGGAACAACTCAAGCAACGGTTCAGTCGGCTTGCCCTGGGCAATCATTTCAGCTTACGCTAAACGGCGTATCAACTGGTTCTGGATTAACTTATCAATGGGAATCTTCCGCGGATGGTGTTACATATTCTACAATCCCAGGGGCAACAAGTTCTAATTGTACAACATCACAAACGGCATTAACTTATTATAGATGTGCGGTAACTTGTTCAGGTGGTACAACAGTTTATTCTACTCCGCTTATTTTAAATGTTGGAGATTGCATTATTATGGGCAATGGTTCAACAACAACTTGTAGCGGAATTTTCTATGATGCAGGAGGAAGTAGTTCTAATTATTCGAATGCGGAGAACTATACTTATACGATTTATCCGGGGACACCTGGATCTTTGATAAATGTTAATTTTTCATCCTTTCAATTGGAAACATGCTGTGATAATTTAACCATATACAATGGAAACAGCGCTGCTGCACCAATAATAGGAAGTTTTACAAGCAATCCAGGAAGCATTACTTCAACGGCCACTGACGGAAGTTTAACTTTTGTGTTTTATTCTGATTTCTCAGTAGTTTATTCAGGATGGGAGGCAACAGTTTCATGTCTAGTTCCTCCTTCTAATGATGATGTTTGTTCTGCGTTATCTATTCAAGTAGATGGCACAGTAAACAATTATAATAATGGTGGTGCAAATACTGAAGTTGGTGAAAATACCATCGCACCTCCAAATACTGGTGATAACACTACTGATGGATGGGGAGAATCAACAATTTCTGCATCTGTTTGGTTTAAATTCAATGCACCATCAACAGGTAATGTTACTATCAACTGTACAGATATTGAATTTGATGGACAAGTAGCTGTCTATGACGTATCAAACTGTTCTGACTTCAATACATTTAACTTAATTGGAGCCAACGACAATTCAATGATCTCCGCATCTACATCCCCTAATTTCACAATTTGTGGTTTAACACCAGGTGCAGAATATTATCTCATGTATGACTCAAGAAATAACCTTTCTACAGGAGCATTTTCACTTCAACTATCACCATTAACAGTAGACGCTGGTTCACAAAGTAATTTACTAGAAATTTGCTCTGGAGATACTGTTGATTTATTCAATGGTATTACAGGAAATGATTTAGGAGGGTCTTGGTATGAAGTACAGCCAACAGTTAACTTAAATAATAATATTTTCAACTCAACAGGATTAGCATACCAAGTATTCAATTTTGAATATGTTGTAGTAAATGGTTGTGCAACAGACACTTCTAATGCTCAAGTTCAAATTTTCGGCCCTTCAAGCGCTGGTGAGGATGGGACATTGCAAGCATGTACCAATTCAAGTTTTAACCTACTTGAAGGCCTTGCGGGAACGGTAGATTTAGGAGGGACATGGTACAATCCAAGCAACCAACCAATTGTTGGAAATACTGTTTCAGCGGGTAATATTCCAGGTCAATTCAATTATGATTACATTACAAGTAATGGAATTTGCCCTAACGATACTGCGAATGTTCTTGTTACATTGGTAAATTGCCCTGCGGGAATTGAAGAATTGAATGTTATTGACATTACATTATTCCCTAACCCAACAGATGGAAATATATTCATTTCAACTCAAGCCCCTTCGACTGCAATTAAATATCAAATTACGGATATGAATGGTCAATTGGTAATGGAATCTGAAGCTATTTTGGAAGCTAATAAAAATTTGAAAATTGAATTAACATCGATGGTTAATGGTATTTATTTCATTTCGATTAATTCAACAGACTGGAATAAAACCATGAGATTTATTAAACAGTAATATTTCTAGAATTAATTTAAAATGGGGTCTTCGGATCCCATTTTTTTTGCTTTTAACTAAATGATTATTGTGAACTTAGTATATTCGTATTAAATCAATTTCAGTTATGCTAGCTCCTTTCAATTTAAAGCAATGGATCGATGAAAATAGAGACATTCTCAAACCACCAATTGGCAATAAGAATCTTTATAAAGAGGCTGGTGATTTTATAGTAATGGTAGTCGGTGGACCCAATTCAAGAAAGGATTACCATTACAATGAAAGCGAAGAACTATTTTATCAGATTGAAGGGGATATTTGCGTTCGCATTCAGGAAAATGGTAATGCGAGGGACATCCATATCAAAGAGGGTGAAATGTTTCTTTTACCTGCAAAAACTCCTCATTCTCCTATGCGAGGACCAAACACAGTTGGTTTAGTAATTGAACGTGTGCGAAGGGGTACCGATTTAATTGATGGCCTACATTGGTATTGTGAAAAGTGTAATTACCCTTTGAAACAATATGAATTCAAATTGGAAAATATCGAAAAAGATTTTCTTCCAAGATTTAAAGAATTTTATACTTCATTAGAAATGAGAACTTGTCAAAAGTGTTCTCATGTAATGGAAGCAGATGAGCGTTTTGTATAGCTTATCTAAGAAGGTTTACGTGACCTGTCTTGATTTCCTTCCTGTTTTGAAAATCTGTATAAGTTAATTTCCAAACATAGGTTCCATCTTGACAAACAAAACCTTTGTACGATCCGTCCCAGTAATCATTAAAATCATATAGTATATAAATCAATTCTCCCCATCGATCATAAATTTCTAAAGTGAATTCGGTGATATTACTTCCATAAACCCTGAACCCTTGATTAAATTCATCATCATCTGGGGTAAATGTATTAGGGATGTAAATGATTGGGTCGTAATAAATCGCAATATTGTCAGAGGCCGAACAACCATTAACATCTGTATAATCAACTGTAAAAATTACATTCTGATTTGGTGATGTAGTTGGATTGCTGCATACCGTGCAACTCAAAAACTCAGCTGGAGACCAAACGTATTGTCCTGAAGTAGAACTTGTGGCTCCAAGTTGTATAACATCTCCATAAATTGCATATACATCTGCTATTGTTTGAATAAATGCAGGTGGAAATAAATTCACTTGAACAAAAGCTGTATCAAAACAACCATAGATATCTTCACCAATCACTTGATAATTGGTGTTGACATTTGGAGAAACGGCAACATTACTTCCAAAATCAGGCTGAACAGTTGAAGTGGGACTCCAATTGTAAGAAACGCCACCACTTGCCCAGAGAAATGCACTTTCTCCCGGACATATTGTAGTATCATTACCTGCTATAATTTCAGGTTGAATAACATCGACAACAATGCTGTCCGTGGCCAAACCACATGCATTGATAAAATCACAATAATAGGTAAAGTCATTTTGTGGACTTAATATAACTGAAGCCCCATTTGTTGTATTGATATTACTATTTGGATACCAAAAATAAGTGTCTCCGCCTGATGCTGTAACACCAACAGATTCACCGTAACACATTGGAACTGTATCGGCTAAAACAGGAATTGGCGGATCAAAGAATACATTTACATTAACGGAATCATTAGCTACACAACCATCAGAAGTGGTGATTTCCACAAAAAATTCTGTTGACGATGTGGGTGTAGCATTTGGATTGGAAACAAGCGGATTATCTAAAAAGTTGGTTGGCGTCCAACTATATATAACTCCTCCTCCTGCTGACAAAGGAACACTACCTCCAATACAGACTGATGTGTCATTCGAAATTTGTGTGTTGATTTGATAGACCTGAACGGTAAGTTGTAAAGTGTCAATTCCACAACTGTCTGTAACAATTACAGTAAAAGTGGTAGTAGTATCAATTGTTGCAATTGGTGTTGGGCTTGTCGGGTCATTTAAAACGGCAGCTGGCGTCCATGTATAATCAGCACCACCATAGGCTTCAATTTGAATTGGTGTTCCTGGACATACACCACTAGAAGGTTGTACAACTCCACCTTGAAAATCCCCAATATAAACGTCAAGTTGCGTTGTATCAGGTGTGTAACAAGAATTTGAATCTGAAACGATTAAAGTCACTGTATATGTTCCAGGTTGCGGATAGACGTGTGATGGATTTACTAGAGTTGAGGTGGTATTGTCACCAAAATCCCAAAAAAACATGTTACCATTTGCGCTATTATTATTGAAAACAATAGGATTAGGGAGGCAAACTACTGTCGTAGGATTGGATATGATTGCTTGAATTTCATTAAGCTCAAACTTAAAAGCCGCTAAATTACAATTGGTACTATTGTTTGTTGGAGACCAAACACCTGGTGTTGAAGTGAAGCCGAAATCATTTCCACCACAAGCACCGCACACGGCATGATAGATTTTTCCTGCCTTATCAAATCGAGAAGTTCCACCATCAACATGGTTAAACGAGCTGGCTGTTCCACCCATGTATGTACCGTACTTCAAGGTAGCTGCATTTTCATCCAACACTGCCAAATAAAAATTAGAACCATTGGTATTCAATTGATAAGCATCAAAGGTGACTGGAAATCCATTCGAGGTGCTGAAAAAAGCTTGCGTGCTGTATGAACTATTGATCGTTCCACCCCACCCCGAAATATATATGTCAAAACATTCAGAAACTAAAAATGCTGTTGGCGAAATTTCAGGATGACCAGTGCCTGCACCAATCATTGTAGTCCAAAGTATGTTCCCTAAATTATTGTTGTATTTACGAATAAATTGACCTGAATTTGGATTTCCATAAACGCCGGGTGAAATGGCCCAAGAACTTTCAGTCTGACCGTAAACATAAACCTCATCATTTTGATCCAATTGCACAAAATATGCTTGATCATACTCATTGAGACCCAAATAAGTTCCGGCTTGAAAAAGTGAAGTATTTCCGGCTATTTTGAGTAAATATCCATCAGCTGTTCCACCATTAAAAGATAAGTCATTTCCAGAGTTCACTGGTAATTGGTTGGAATCTGTTCCCCCAGCAACGTATACATTACCGTTCGATGCCAATTGCACTGAATTTCCTGACTCCAACCCAGGACCTCCAAAATAAGTGGACCAAGCCATTGATGTTAGCGCGTCGTTCATTTTAAATATAACTGCATCCTGCTGCCCATTCAAGAAGCCTTGGGCTGCTCCAACTGTAGGAAAATTTGTAGATCCTGTTGTACTTGAAACATAAACAAATCCATTTTCAACAATAATTTCTCCCCGGAATGAATCACCATAATTATAATTTAATGACCCAATGTTGATCCCATCGGTACCAGTGCCGCCAACGAAAGTTGAACCTACTAAAGCACTTCCTGCGGCATTGAATCTAGTTACAAACAAATCAGCACCATTGTATCCCAGCTCATTTTCAGCAACAACAGGTCCGCCGTTAAAAGAAACATCGAAACATCCATTTACTATTGGGAAATCAGCTGATCCTGTTACCCCCATTACATAAAGATTATTGTTTTCATCTACGACTAAACTATGAGGCGCCTCATTTCCATTTCCCCCAAGATAGGTTGAAAACAACAAGGTTGTACCATTGGCATTGAATTTAGAAATCGCAGCGTCAAATCCGTTCATGGAATACGATACAGAACCTTGAGTGTAGGTGTAATTGTAGCCACCATTAAAAGTCAAATCAAAAGAACCGGTAATTGTTGGGTAAGTTCCTCCTCCGGCAAAAAGGATTCCTCCAGCATAAAGATTACCTTGCTGATCCGGTGTTGCAGTCATTCCCCAATTATCTCCTGTTGCACCAGTGAAAGAAGAAAATACCAAGTATGGATCGATTACAAGGACCTCACTGTTATCATAACCCTCTGGAAAATTAAAACCTATTGAACCATTGTCAAGATAAAACTCTACTGGGACAGGTGTTCGACGACCTTCTGATTCTGTCCAAGCTATAGGGTTTTCTTCTAAAATTGTTCCTAAACGTGTTTGAATCAATAGTCCTTTTTCTGTTAAATCGTATCCATCTGAGCCTGAAATGACATATTTAATTTGTAAAGGATCAACTCCCGGCTGAACAACAAAGCTGTACTTCAACTTATTGGTTGTTCCATCAAGGATAAAGTCGATTCCATCATAAAAATTCGAAAGTTCAGTAAGCGCAACACTATGTATTTCGGATTTCCATTTAGAAGAATCACTTCCTAAAAAATAATTTCTGTAAAAAGAACTTTGACGCGATTCTTTTTTTGCGCCTTTCCAATTGGATCCTATAAAATGAGACTTAACAACCTGACATGAAATTTTTTCGTCAATTTGTTGTTCCTCCTCATGAATGTGAGAAGAATGAACATCGTTCAAGCTATAAGTGAAGCCCTGTTTATCAATGTAAAGATGACCATTAGAAAGATCAACTGTATAGAGAATTTCATCATCCCATTGACCAAGATTAGGATGCATCCATACCTCTTGAGACCAACTAAAAATATGGCCAAAAAAGAAAAAGAGGCAAAAGAGATATCTTAACTTAATCATCAATCGAAAATACAATTAATTCATTTAAAATTAACCGATTTGGTTTTAAATGAAGTTCAACATAACGTTCAATATTGATAAAACTATATTTAATGAACAAGGTTGCCTTTTTTGGTTCAAAAAAAACAAGATTTTTATACCTTTCAAAACTTCGTAAAAGGGTAAATTTGTACAAATTACAAAAAAGATCATGAGTGATGCAATAAAACACGAATGCGGAATAGCCCTTTTGAGGTTAAAAAAACCATTAAATTTTTATTTAGAAAAATATGGTACCGCCTTCTTCGGTTTGAATAAGTTGCATCTGCTTATGGAAAAGCAAAGCAATCGCGGGCAGGATGGCGCCGGTGTTGCCAACATCAAATTCGATATGCTTCCGGGTGAAAGATATATTTCGAGGTATCGATCTATAGACAGTAAGCCGATTCAGGATATTTTCAATTACATCAATAGCCGTTTTGAACAAATTGGAGATGAAGACCCAAAATTATTAAAAGATGTTTCTTATTTGAAAAAAAACGCTGGTTTTACCGGTGAATTGTTTCTTGGACATTTACGCTATGGGACCTTCGGTCGCAATTCTATAGAAAGTTGTCACCCTTTTTTAAGGCAAAACAACTGGATTACACGAAACTTAGTGGTTGCAGGAAATTTCAACCTCACCAATGTTGACGAGTTATTTGATGTTTTATTAAGAATTGGTCAGCATCCAAAGGAAAAATCTGATACCGTTACTGTTCTTGAGAAAATTGGTCATTTTTTAGATGTAGAAAACGAGGAATTGTATCAAAAATATAAGGTTGACGGTCGTTCTAACCCAGAAATTTACTCCTTAATTGCAGAAAACATTGACATCCCTCGAATACTTAAAAAAGCTTCTGAAGATTGGGATGGTGGCTATGCAATGGCTGGTTTGATCGGTCATGGTGATGGTTTTGTACTTAGGGATCCTTCGGGAATTCGCCCTGCATTTTGGTATGAGGACGATGAAGTTTGTGTAGTCACTTCGGAACGACCAGTGATTCAAACTGCTTTTAATTTAAAAAGCGAACAAGTCAAGGAGCTTCAGCCTGGACATGCACTCATTATTCGCAAAAACGGCGAGGTTCAGGAAACATTAATTAACGCTCCAAAGACCCCATTAAAATGTTCTTTTGAACGTATTTATTTTTCCAGAGGGAACGATATTGAAATTTATAACGAAAGAAAAGCACTAGGAAGAAATATTGTTCCGCAGGTGTTAAGGTCAATCGATTATGACTTGGACAATTCCGTATTTTCATTCATCCCAAATACAGCAGAGGTTTCTTTTTACGGAATGATAAAAGGCTTAGAAGATTATTTAAATGACAAAAAGTTTGAAGCCATAAAGAATCTAGGACCAAATTATAGTGAGGAAGCTTTGAGAGAGATAATTTATCAGCGTGCTAGAATAGAAAAGATAGCCATTAAAGACGCTAAATTGAGAACTTTCATTACTCAGGATGACTCAAGAGATGACTTGGTGGCGCATGTTTATGACATTACCTATGGAAGTTTAAAACGTGGAATAGATAATCTAGTGGTGATTGATGATTCAATTGTAAGAGGAACAACTTTGAAACAAAGTATTTTGAAAATTCTTGACCGATTAGACCCCAAAAAAATAGTAATTGTTTCATCAGCACCTCAAATTCGTTACCCTGATTGTTATGGGATTGACATGGCAAAACTGGGAGACTTCATTGCTTTTGAGGCAGCAGTTCAATTATTGAAAGATCATGGAAAAACTTCAATAATTGATGAAGTATATCAACAATGTAAGTCACAAATTGGACTGCCAAAGGAAAAAATTATTAACCATGTAAAAGCCATCTATGCTCCTTTTACAGCAGAAGAAATTTCACAAAAAATAGCAGAATTGTTAACCCCTGAAAATCTAAAAGCGGAAGTTTTTATCGTTTATCAAACCATTGAAAACCTTCACGATTCATGTCCAGACAATAAAGGTGATTGGTATTTCACAGGTAATTACCCTACTCCTGGAGGAAACAAGGTGGTGAACACAGCATTTATAAATTGGATGGAGGGTAAAAATCAAAGAGCCTATTAAGTTTTTCTGACAAAATGAAAAAGCAAACCGCATTCTTTTTCTATTTACTCGGATTTTACGTGGTTCTGCAGTTTGCTTGGTGGGCTTACCATCTTGTTGAATTGACCAAAGAACTAAAGCACGATGATGCCCTAGTATCAAAGCGAATTGTAATGATAATAAGCGAAGGACTCGTTTTCTTCAGTATACTTATTTTTGGATTATGGAGAATAAGACGCTCCTTTCAAAAGGAATTACAATTATCAAGAAGGCAAACGAATTTCTTGTTATCTGTTACACACGAACTCAAAACACCATTAGCAGCAAATAAACTCTACTTGCAAACTATCCAAAAACGAAGTCTTGAAGAAGAACAAAAACAAAAATTCCTCACGAAAGCCATTCAAGAAAACGAGCGACTTGAAAATATGATTGATAACATATTAAATGCTTCAAGGATTGAAAACAATGCATTAATACCTCAAAAAGCTGATACTGATGTTTCAGCTTTGATGAAACAGATTGTGGAAAGAAATCAAAAAAGAAGACAAGAAGAATTTATATCAACCAATATCCAAAATAATATTCACTTCGCTGTAGATTCACTTTTTATCGAAACAATTTTGAATAATTTGATTGATAATGCCAAAAAATATGGGTTACCTGATGTTAATATTGAAGTATATTTAAGTTTGGCAAGTAAAGGAATTGTTTTTGGTGTCAAAAATGAGGGAAAAGTGATTCCAACAGCTTCTAGAAAAGAGATTTTTGAAAAGTTTTTCAGGAATCAAAATGAAGAAACAAGAACCCAAAAAGGTAGCGGATTGGGTCTATTTATAGTCAATGAGTTGGTGAAACTTCACAATGGAAAAATTCAATATAAAGAAACCATTCCTGAAGGTTCCAATTTTGAAATTACTTTATATCCATGAAAAAAAAGGTTGGATTAATTATTTTAGATGGCTGGGGAATTGGTAATCAAACACAATCAGATGCTGTCTTTAATGCCAATACCCCGTTTATGGATTATATTTCTGAAAATTATCCTCATGCACAATTGATCACACACGGTGAAGCTGTTGGTTTACCCGAAGGACAAATGGGAAATTCAGAGGTAGGTCATCTGAATATTGGCGCCGGACGTATTGTTTATCAAGAACTTACGCGAATAAATAAATCAATTCGTGAAGGAGACTTTATCCATAATGAAGCCCTCGTCGAGGTAATGCATAACCTAAAAATCAGTGGTAAAAATTTACATTTCCTAGGATTAGTTTCTGAAGGTGGAGTTCACAGTTCTCAAGCACACCTGCATGCACTTTGTGATATGGCAAAGTCTTTTGGGCTTTCAGATGTTTTCATTCATGCGATAACAGATGGTCGGGATTGTGACCCAAAAAGTGGACTGAGTTGTATTCATAATCTTCAAGAACATCTCAAAAATAGTACTGGAAAAATTGCAACAATAATTGGTCGTTATTATGCTATGGACCGCGATAACCGTTGGGAAAGGATTAAAAAAGCCTACGATCTTATAACTAAAGGAATTGGAAAGCATGTTGAAAATGCAGAAGACGCTATTGCCGAAAGTTACAAAAATGGCATTACAGATGAATTTCTTGAACCTATACTTTTGACAGAAAATGGCATTCCAATAGGAACCATTCAAGAAGGGGATACCGTTGTGTTCTTTAACTTCAGAACAGACAGGCCTAGAGAGCTAACTATTGCATTAACTCAAAGGGATATTCAGGAATTTGAAATGGAAAAACTACAGTTGAATTTTCTCACAATGACACCATACGATGGAAATTTCGAAAACATTAGGGTTATTTTTGAAAAAGACAATTTGATTAAAACGCTAGGAGAAGTCATTTCAGCAAATAATTTAACTCAATTAAGAGTAGCTGAAACCGAAAAATATCCTCATGTAACTTTCTTTTTTAATGGTGGAAGAGAAATCCCCTTTGAGGGAGAAAGCAGAATTCTTGTCAATTCACCCAAAGTAAGTACTTATGACTTGCAACCTGAAATGAGTGCTGCTGAAGTAGCTTCGAAAACAGTTGAATTTCTTAATAGCAATCAACCTGATTTCTTTTGTTTAAACTTTGCTAATCCAGATATGGTGGGCCATACAGGTGTTTATGATGCCATAGTTGAAGCAGTTGAAACAGTTGATAATTGTCTAAAACAAGTTTGTGAAACTGCTCAGGAATTAAATTACGAGGTTGTAATTATTGCAGATCACGGAAACGCAGATTATGCAATTAATGAAGATGGTAGTCCAAATACCGCTCATTCTTTAAACCCAGTTCCAATTATCCTTCTAACCAATGACAAACAAATTCATCTTAGAAATGGAATTTTGGCTGATGTAGCACCAACAATATTAGAAAGAACTGGTATTCCGCAACCTGAAACAATGACGGGTAAAAGTTTACTTGCCTAAGATTTTGTTTCGGATTTGAAAATTGTAAATACGAATTGTTTATTTTCGTAGTGCTTTCGCATTTAACTTAAATTACTGCTATGAAAAACTTATTGCTAGTTCTTGGAACCGTTTGCATGTCCATATTCGGTTTTGGACAAAAAGAATGGAGCGCTTCTTATCAAAAAAGCAGATCATTTATTGAAAACATTGGTCAATTTGACGAATTTGAAAATTCGAATACCGGAAAAATAAAATATGCGGTCGACTTCGGATCAACTCGTATCTTTTTCGGTGAAAGTGGGATCTGTTATTCTTTTCTGGAAGCTGTAAAAATACCGAAGGAGGAACGTGAAGCATTGGCCCAAAAACTCGGTAATCAACCGCAAAGTCATAAACAATATGAAAAATTGGTTGGTAAATTTCGGTTTAAGGCTGATGAAGTAAATATGACCTGGAATGGCAAGTCTAAAAAATCAATTTTATCAGCTGAAAATGAAACCGAAGATTATCACAATTATTCGGTTAACAATGCTTCTGGAGAATTAGAAGCGGCATCAGGGGCTAAAGGCTATCAAAAACTGGTATACAAAAATATTTATCCAAATATTGATGTAGAATATACTGTTCATCCTGAAATTGGAATTAAATATGCGATTATTTTAAATCCCGGAGCAAAACCTGAATTGGTGGATATGTACTTTGATAGAAATGTTCAATTGGTTAATGGAGAACTTTCTATTTCAACTTTGTTTGGTCCTATAGTAGACCATGCTCCAATTACTTTTTATGGATCTGATCAGGATGCTTCGATAGCTTCCGCTTTTGTTTTGAAAGATAATCATGTTCATTTCCAATTAGGCGAATACAACCATAAAAAAGTTGTAACGATTGACCCATGGACACAAACGCCTGCCTTTGCAACAAACTGGGATGTTGTATGGGAATGCGAGCGCGACGGTTCAGGAAATGTTTATATTCTTGGTGGAATAATGCCTATGCAAATTTTAAAATACAATCCCACTGGAACATTGCAATGGACTTACAATACGCCTTATGACACCTCCAACGTTTGGCTAGGAACCTTTGCTGTCGACAATGCTGGAAATAGCTATGTAACAGCTGGATCAGTCGCCCAAATTCAGAAAGTCAGTACCGCTGGTGCAATGTTGGTCAATAATGCCAGCCCTGGGGGTATCCTTTCAAGTGCTGAATTCTGGACTATATCATTTAATTGTGATCAAACATCATTAATTATTGGTGGAACCGGGGGCGCCCTTCTTCAATTGGATGCAGTGATTTACAACGTAAATACTTCCAACCTAAATATTACCAATCAACAATTTATTTCGAACGGACCAATGTTTGGAATTCCGCCTGATTTAGAGGAGGTTCGGGCAATTACAAGTGCACCCAATGGTAAATATTATTTCATGACGCATGATACTATTGGATTCATGAACGACAACTTCACCCTTTGTCCAAATGGTAGTAGTAGTTTTTTCAAAACAACACATGGCGCTAACTTCGGATACAAATGTGAAGATTTTCGATTTGACAATACAGGTTTGTGCGCATTAGCTGCTGACGAAACTGCCTTGTACATGCACAGAGGCAACCAATTACAAAAACGATCCTTAACAACAGGCGCTATTATTTCAACTGTTGCTATACCGGGTGGGGCGTACAATAGTGTCTTTCTCGGAGGTAATACTGTTTCAAATAGTGGCATCTCCGTCGACGACTGCGGCAACGTTTACGTCGGATCCACCAATGGCGTTTACAAATTCAATTCGTCACTTGTTCAACAGGCATTCTATCCTACATCATTTAAGGTTTACGATGTCGAAGTCAATTCGGGCGGAGAAATTATCGCATGTGGTGGCACTGGAACATCTAATGATGCTTCAAGATCTGGGGGCGTGCAAACATTTGCGGCCTCAGCATGTATTCCAATAGCAAGCACTTGCTGCGATGCTTCGATTTGTATTCCACAGAACCTGTGTGTTACAGACCCGTCAATAACGCTTACACCTGCTACCCCTGGAGGTACGTGGAGTGGAACAGGCGTTAATGCATCTGGTTCATTCAATCCAGCAGTAGCTGGTGTTGGAAGCCACAATATCACCTATACATTGCCTTGTGGTTCAGAAACCATTACAATTCTTGTAAGTTCGTGTGCTTCTTTGCAAGTTTGTGAAGAAACCAATGGCAATTTAACTGTGTCTAGTGGCGTGGGACCATACACATGGCAAGTATACACACCAGCAACCACCATACCAATTACCACACAGGCGCAATGTACGGCTTGCGGTTACAGTTGGTTTTTCGGTCAATGTTTGAATGGTGTAATCCCTGTAACCTCTTGTTCCACACCCGCAGGATGGGTAACTTTTGGAACCGGAACAACTGTAACTCCTCCAGCAGGTGCTACACAAATTCAAGTTATAGATAATACAGGAAATACTTTAACATTTAACCCTGCAAACGTACTTCCTTGTGGTTCCAATCCATGCCCTACACTTAATACTGCTATTAGCAATCAAACCAACATCAATTGCTTTGGTAATACCAATGGCGCCGCTACAGTTACTGCTACAGGTGGCTCGGGTCCATACAATTATACATGGACACCTGGCAACTTATCTGGTGGAACACAATCCAATCTTGCAGCAGGAGCCTACACCGTTAATATTACAGATGCCAACAACTGCCCAGGCTCCACCACAGTGAATATTAGTCAACCAACAGCTCTTGCTGCAACAGCTACTGCGACGACTTCTGCTTGTGGCGCAGGAACGGGAACAGCTACTGTAATAGCCTCAGGAGGTATTGGAACATACACTTATTCTTGGTCACCATCTGGTGGTTCAGCTGCTACAGCAAGTAATCTTTCGCCTGGTGCATACACAGTTACGGTAACAGATGGAAACAGTTGTACAACTACTGCTACGGCAAACGTAAGTGCAACTAATGGTCCGACAATATCAGTTGTTTCAAGTACAAATGTAACTTGTAACGGAGGTAACAATGGTTCTGCAACCGTATCGGCTACTGGTGGTTCAGGTACGTTAACTTACAGTTGGACGCCTGGAAACTTGAGTGGTACTAATCAAAATAATCTTGCAGCAGGAACTTATACAATAACTGTAACTGATGGATCAGGTTGTTCAAATGCAACTACTGTTCAAATCACGCAGCCTGCCGCAATCTTTTTAAATGCTGGAACAATTGTGCCTGCTGATTGCGGAGTTAACAATGGTTCGGCATCAATAACAGCATCAGGTGGAACTGGAAATTTAAGCTATACTTGGAGTCCAAATGTGAGCACAACTGCTTCAGCGAGTAATATTGCTTCAGGAAATTATACCGTAACCGTAACTGACCAAAGTGCATGTAGTGCATCTATCAATGTCGTGGTTCCAAATTCCAACGGGCCGACTGTTACGATTCAAAACTCCACCAATGTTTCTTGTTTTGGATTGAGTAATGGATCAGCAACAGCAACTCCTATTGGAGGTACAGCCCCATACACCTATGCTTGGTCACCATCCGGCGGAAGTTTAGCTACTGCAACAGGTTTAGCAGCAGGAACGTACACAGTTTCAGTTACCGATTTTGATGGATGTATTGGTTCTGCTTC
>CANJNE010000003.1 GCA_947475275.1 Flavobacteriales bacterium
CCTGTAAGTGGATTGAAAAGCATTAAAAGCTTTCCATCTGAGGTATACTCCGGTTTTTTATCTTTTCCTTTTTTGCTTTTCTTCGGCTTTTTATTTTTCTTCCTTTTATTCAGTTCCACATTATGTTTTTGTAGATTATTGTGATCAGCAAGCATGGCTATCCAATCTCCTTCTTCTGCGATTGAATGCGATTTATAAAAAGGAAACGTGATCAAACTGTCTTTTGCAATCAAATAGACACCAAGCGTATCTTTTGGCCATTTTTTCTTATCCACTTTGTTCAATTCGCAATTTCTCAAGGTGTCATAACCAGCTCCAATTTTGAATACAATAAAACTTGAATTTGTTGAAATACTAGCTTCTTTTCCTTTGTTGATGGTGTCTGTTTGATTTCTTGAGTTGTGATAAATCAAAAGTTTACCATCGCCTTTTAACTTTTTCAATTCGTAGGTAATCAATTCGCCATCTTCAGAGATTTGTGCGTTTTCAAGTCGATTCCAAAGGTTGTAATCCTCGTGCTTAATGATTTTTTTCTGGGCGAACAACATGACGTTGAATGCAAGGAAAAGTAAAAGAAGCGTTGTGTTTTTCATATCAAGATTAAGCTATAAAAATAGTCAAATTGCTGATTATACAAACAAGTTGGCAGCGAGGGCATCGGCTTGAAGCATTCCCTTTTTGGTGAGAATGATGTGATCAGATAGAATAAGCGCTAAACCTTCATCTATCATTTTATTGATTTCATTTTTTTTTTGTTCATCGAAAAAATTGAAAGTCTTTAAATGTTCTAAAGAAATACCCCAAGAAGTTCGCAGTCCGGTCAAAATGTACTCGTTCCATTTTTCTTTTTCACTTAACATTTCTGTTTCAAACCAATTGTCGTTTTTCCCAATGTTATTCATGTAAACTTGATTATTTGCAACATTCCATCTTCTTGATTTGCCATCGAAAGAATGGGCTGAAGGTCCAATTCCCATGTAATGTTCCCCTCTCCAATAGTTTGAATTGTGAACCGCTTTTTTTTCCGGAAGCGCAAAATTTGAGATTTCGTAGTGTTGAAATCCGTTTTCACACAAAATTTCACTCATCATAAGAAATTGCCTCTCTTGGGCTTCTTCATCGGCTGGCGATAAGGTTTTATTGCGTACTAATTTATTTAACGCTGTCTTAGGCTCTACGGTTAAACAGTATGAAGAGATATGGGGAACTTGCAATTCCATAACATTTTGAAGATGTTCTTCCCAATCTTTGTCGCTTAGTTCTGGCAGACCATAAATTAAGTCAACACTAATGTTTGAGATACCTTGAGACTTTAGCAAAGCAATGGATGCATAGCCATCTTCAACTTGGTGAGCCCGATTCATCCATTTGAGGTCTTCTTTTTTAAAGGATTGTAATCCAACAGAAAACCGATTAACTCCCAATGCTTTCCATTCTTTAATATTTTCCAACGATATATCATCCGGGTTTGCCTCTAAAGTAATTTCTGCAGTTTGGTCGAAATTGAAATATTTGCGAATAGTTTTTAAGATTTGCTCTAGCTCCGTGAATTTCAATAAGCTTGGAGTTCCACCCCCGAGATAAATGCTTCCAAGGCTTTTGTCTGTCAGATATCCTGCTCTAAGCTCGATTTCTTCGCACATTTTGTCGATCATTTTTTGTCTATAACTTTCGAATGTAGTGCTGAAATGAAAGTCGCAATAAGTGCATTTTTGTTTGCAGAAGGGAATATGGATGTAAATTCCGGGCATCTATCAAAAGTAATCAAGATTATGCAAATTTGATGTCTCCTCGAAAAAGATGTTTTTTTGACTAAAGGATAGGGCAGATTTATTGCATTTGGTTAGATTTTCTTTCAATTCTGGCTATCTTTGTGAATAATTTTTTTTCGTGAAAACAATATACATAACCCGTCGGGAAACATTTAATGCTGCTCACAAATTGTTCAGAGCAGACTGGTCTGATGAAAAAAATAATGAGGTTTTTGGAAAATGTGCCAACAAGAATTGGCATGGACACAATTTTGAGATTTTTGTAACTGTCAAAGGAGTTCCGAATGAGGAAACGGGATTTGTTATCAATCTCAAGGATCTCAGTCATATTTTAAAAGAATATGTGGTAGAAGCTTTAGATCACAAAAATTTGAATTTGGATGTCCCATTTTTGAAAGATATCATGGCGTCAACTGAAAATATAACGATTAAAGTTTGGGAAATTATCGAAGAACCCATTCGAAAGGTTGGAGGTGAGCTGGTCAAAATTAAAATGGTTGAAACGGAAAACAACTTCGTAGAATATTTCGGGGGGAAAGAACCATATTGATCTACAATTGTTTATTTGTAAATAAAGAATCCTTTATGATGTATGATGAACTAAAAACTAAGAGCGTTGCCTTAAACTACCAAAGAGTTATTGAGCAAATTGGAGAGGATCCTCATCGTGAAGGATTATTGAAAACACCGGAAAGAGCAGCTAAAGCCATGCAATTTCTTACTCATGGATACGACATTAATCCTGATGAAATTGTTCAGCAAGCTATTTTTCATGAAGAATATTCCGAAATGGTAATCGTTAAGGATATAGAAGTGTATTCTCTTTGCGAGCACCATTTACTTCCTTTTTTTGGAAAAGCTCATGTCGCATATATACCGCAAGGTAGAATTGTTGGATTGAGTAAAATTCCACGTGTAGTTGATGCTTATTCACGAAGATTGCAAGTTCAAGAACGGTTGACAATCGAAATTAGAGATTGTATTCAAAGAACCTTAGACCCAAAAGGTGTAGCGGTAGTTATTGAATGTTGCCACATGTGTATGCAGATGAGAGGTGTTCAAAAGCAGAATTCTGTAACGACATCCAGTGCTTTCACGGGAATATTTTTGAGAAACGAAGCAACAAGAAAAGAATTTATTAATTTAGTACAAGCTAAATTACATTAAATATGAGTGAAATAATAGATCATCAAGGCAGTTACGCCAAGTCGGCAACGCTTGAATTTTTCAGAAATGTTTACAGCTACATGTTCGCTGCATTAGGGATTTCTGGATTGGTTGCCTATCTTTTCGGGATAGGGGAATACAGTAATTTTCTTTATGAAGTTGATTATGCAACAATGACCAAGGCGCCATCAGGGTTTTTCTTTGTCATTGCTTTCGCA
This sequence comes from Flavobacteriales bacterium, assembly GCA_947475275.1. Classification (GTDB taxonomy): domain Bacteria; phylum Bacteroidota; class Bacteroidia; order Flavobacteriales_D; family Crocinitomicaceae; genus M0103. The sequence continues at coordinate 3,158 of CANJNE010000003.1, forward strand.
CCTTTGATTATTGGAATTGTTATTCAATCTGCATTTCATAGGCTTTCGTTGGGTGTTCTTTTGTTTTTGTTCGTTTTATACAGCTTTACAATGGGGCTCTCATTAAGTAGTATCTTTTTGGTTTACAACATGGGGGCTATTGCAATGACCTTTTTCGTTACAGCAGGAGCATTTGGAGGAATGGCAATACTTGGTTATACCACAAAAACTGACTTGACGAGATTTGGCAGCTTACTGTACATGTTGCTTATAGGAATTGTAATTGCCTCAATAGTAAACTTGTTCCTTCAGTCAAGTGGTTTCGATTTTCTTATTTCAGTGCTTGGTGTTTTTGTATTCACCGGTTTAACGGCTTACAGTATGCAGCAATTGAAGGAGTTAGCCCAGGATACTTCGATAAGTGTTAACGACCGCAATAAACTTGCATTAATTGGGGGTTTACAACTTTATATTTTATTTGTGAATTTGTTCCTATCTTTACTTCGAATTTTAGGTTCAAAAGAGTAATATTAACTGATATTAAAAATTAAAATCATGTCTGATAATTTTTTTGATAACTCAACAGCAGCGGTAGGAACGATATTTACGATAATTGCTTTGGCTATTATTGGTTCAATTCTAATTTGGGGATAAAAGTCCGAATTGATTTTTGATTAATAAAAGAAAAGCTCATTCTTTTCGTTGATACAATATTAAGAGACCGAAAGGTCTCTTTTGTTTTATATGCGCATCTTTTTTATCTTTAGAGAGAACAATTATTTATGCCATTCAATTCCATTTTCGCTTGGATTATTAAAAAGAGAATTCATCAAATAGATCTCTTTAGAAAATACCCATTGGAAGTTCAGCATGAATTGCTGGAAAGAATGTTAGATATTTCAAAAGATACGGAATGGGGTAGAAGATGCAGTTATTCATCTATTAAGAATTACGAAGATTTTAATAAACACGTTCCACTTCAAGAATATCATGATGTTGAACCAATCATAAAGCGATTAATGGCCGGTGAACAAAATCTATTGTGGCCAAGTGAAACCAAATGGTTTGCTAAATCTTCAGGTACAACTTCTTCACGAAGCAAGTTAATCCCAGTAACCAAAGAATCTTTAGAGGAGTGTCATTACAAAGGGGGCAAAGACTTATTGGCTTTGTATTATCACAATTTTCCCAATCGTAAGTTATATAAAGGCAAGCATTTAATTGTTGGTGGAAGCGCTGAGGTAAATCAATTGTCCTCAGATTCTTATTTCGGAGATTTATCTGCGATTATTGTAAAGAATTTACCTTGGTGGGCTGAAATTAAGCGTACGCCCGCCAAAGAAATTGCGTTAATGTCAGAATGGGAAGAGAAAATTGAAAAAATGGCTCAAACTACTATTGATGATGATGTCTATATTTTGGCTGGTGTGCCAAGTTGGACCATGTTGTTGGCAAATCGGGTTTTGGAAATTAGTGGAAAAAACAACCTCAAAGAAATCTGGCCAAATTTGGAATTATTTATGCACGGCGGTGTGAGTTTTAAACCATACAAGGCTCATTTTGAAAAACTCATTCCCGATAGCGCAATGAACTACGTTGAAACTTACAATGCATCTGAAGGATTTTTCGGAATTCAAGATATTCCCGGCAGTGAGGACTTGTTGCTAATGTTAGATTACGGTATTTTTTATGAATTTATTCCGATGTGCGAATTCAAAGGTGTAAATTCAAAAATTGTTGTTCCATTGTCAGAAGTTGATATGGGAGAAAACTATGCGATGGTCATTTCAACAAATGGAGGATTATGGCGATATATTCTTGGAGATACGATTCAGTTTACCAATCTGTTTCCATTTCGCTTTAAAATTACAGGCAGAACGAAAAGTTTTTTAAATACTTTTGGAGAAGAAGTTGTTGTTGAAAATGCAGAATCTGCGATTGCCTTTGCTTGTCGTAAAACAAATGCGCAAATCAGAGACTTTACTGTGGCCCCAATATACATGGAGAATAATGAAAAAGGTGCTCATGAATGGTTGATTGAGTTTGTGAATGAACCGACAGACTTTAGTCGGTTTAGTCAACTTTTGGATGAACATTTGCGAGAAATTAATTCAGATTATGATGCCAAAAGGTATAAGAATATGATTCTCGATAAACCCAAAATACAAATTATTCCAAAAGGTACATTTGATCTTTGGTTAAAATCTAAAAATAAACTGGGAGGTCAAAATAAAATACCACGTTTGCTCAATGAAAGAACCATTATTGATGAGATTAAATTTTTTTTAAGCCATTAGAATGAAATTGATTGCCTTAATTACATTTGTTATTTTTGTTTCCCACTTTTCAAAAGCTCAGGAACATATCAACGTTTCTTGGAAACTAAGGGATTCAATTGCTTGCGATTCCAATGCCGTTTGGACTGTCGACTGGATAGGGAATTTAATCATACAGCAAGGTGGAACAATTGATAAATATGATACAACAGGTAATAAGTTGTTTTCTCAAAGTATTAAGAAATTGGGTAATATTCAAGCTATTTTACCTGTGAACGCAATGAAAATAGCGCTTTTTAGCGAAGAACAACAATCTGTTTGTATTCTTGATAATACGCTTACATTATCTCAAGAATGCATTGATTTGGATCGTTATGACATTCAATGGGCAAGTTGTTTCTCTCCTTCGGGTCAACAAGAAAAGATGTGGGTTTTTGATGAATTGAATAATCGATTACTACTCATTAGCACAAATAATACGAATCAATTTCAAGAAATTAAAAACGTCACAGGTATATTGAACAGTACCCGAATTACAGAAATTGAGGAATTTGAGAACAGGCTTTTTATCAGAGAAGATAATGGTCGCCTCTTTGAGTTCGATATTTATGGCTCCTTGGTAAGTGTTTACGATATGAATGCAGCCCTTGATTTTGAATTTAGAAATGGTAAAATCGTTTTTTTAGATGCGAATCAAGAGGAATTCAGACTTGTTAATGAAACATCTGAAACCCGTTTTAAGCTTCCAGTTCAAAATGTTCGAAAATTTAAAATTTCAGGTTCCTGTTTTTTTCTGCAAACCGTGGATAAAATTTTAAAATACGAAGTAAGCTTCCTTTAAAAGTTTATTGAATTATTGTAATTTAGTCACCCTAAAAAACAAGGAATTATGCACGTAGCCGTAGCTGGAAACATTGGTTCTGGAAAAACCACACTCACTGAAATGCTTTCAAAACATTATGGTTGGGATACACATTTTGAAGATGTGGAGCAGAATCCATACCTCAATGATTTTTATGAGGATATGCAAAGATGGTCTTTCAATCTTCAAATTTATTATTTGAATAGTCGATTTACACAAATTCAGGAAATCAAAGAAACGGATAGAAACGTGATTCAAGACAGGACCATTTATGAAGATGCCTTCATTTTTGCGCCCAATTTACATTCTATGGGTCTCATGACTACTAGAGATTTTGAAAATTATTTCTCCTTGTTCAATTTAATGGAATCATTTATTTCTGCTCCTGATTTGTTAATTTATTTGCGTGCGAGTATTCCAACATTAGTAAATCAAATTCAACGTCGAGGCAGAGATTATGAAGAAAGCATTCGACTTGATTACTTGAAAAGACTAAATGAACGCTACGAAGCTTGGATTTCTACCTATGATAAAGGTAAACTTCTGATCATCGATGTGGATAACAACAATTTTCCCGAAAGCCAAGAAGATTTAGGGAAAATTATCAGTTCTATTGATGCAGAAATTAACGGGTTATTTTAAAAGGTCTTTTGGAAGAATATCAAAATAAACTTATTGTTGTAACTGGTGCAGCTGGTTTTATTGGAAGTGCACTCGTTGGTCGATTGAACCTTGAAGGTTTTCATAATATTGTCGCTGTTGATGATTTTTCTAGAACTGATAAAATAAAAAATCTTGAAGGGAAAACTTTAGCCGCAAAAGTGGGTAGAAAAGATTTTATTACTTGGTTAAATGATTTTGGAAACGAGGTTGATTTCGTCTTTCACATAGGTGCCCGCACAGATACTACTGAATTTGATAAGTCCATTCTCGATGAATTGAACTTGAACTTCTCTAAAGAGGTTTGGAATGCTTGTGTAAGATTTAATATCCCTTTGGTTTATGCCAGTTCAGCGGCTACTTATGGTTTAGGTGAATTTGGTTATGATGATGATCACAGTATTATTCCAAAACTTAAACCACTTAATCCATATGGTGAATCAAAAAATGACTTTGATCAATGGATACTGAACCAAGATAAAAAACCACCTTTTTGGTATGGTTTGAAATTTTTTAATGTTTATGGACCAAATGAATACCATAAAGGAAGAATGGCTAGTGTTATATTTCATACCTACAAGCAGATTCAAGAAAATGGTTCCATGAAACTCTTTCGTTCCCACAATCCTAATTATTCAGATGGCGGGCAATTGAGAGATTTTATTTATGTCAAAGATATTTTAGAAGTTGCCCTTTTCTTAATGGTTAAAAAGCCTCAAAGCGCAATATATAATCTGGGAACAGGTAAGGCAAGAACATTCCTGGATTTGGCGCGTGCAACATTTATCTCTCTAGGAAAAGAACCTGACATTCAATTCATCGATACTCCTGAAGATATTCGTGATAAGTACCAATATTTCACAGAAGCGAATATGTCAAAACTTATCAATCAAGGCTATTCAAAACCTTTCTTCACATTGGAAAATGGAATTAAAGATTACGTAACCAATTATTTGGAAGGCAATAAATATTATTGAAATCTTTTACTTTATTGCGCAACCCTGATAGTCCTGCCAACCTAGTGAATAACTTAAGGACTCACATTCTGTTTGAGCATTCGATTTCGTCCCTTCAATAGCCACATTAGTTATAATTGGATTCCAATCCTCCCCATTTACAATTCGTTTGCATTCGCATTGATAAACTTTTTTACACCCCAATAAGGATGAAGAACATACGAGAATTAAAACAGCCTTTTTCATTTTATTAATCTTTTAAGGGAGACAAATTAAAGTATCATACCAAGGTGAATAACCTGCCCAAATTCCAAGAGCACCGTTACTTAAGTTGGTTGGAATATTAATGGGTGTAGAAAATGGGTTGCCGGCTGAATAAATTTGATTGTATTTTTTCTCTAAAAATTCAAATGTCGTCCTATCCATTTTCGATAGTTTAACGACTACAGTATCTCCAAGTTGATAAAATCCTTTGTATTCGTCCGGAACATTTGGATCATCCCAAACCATTGGATTTTCATAAAAGAATTCAAAGGTCAAACCGTCAAAAAAGTCATCGTCAAAAACAGGATTGAAAGTTGGTGTAAAAATAGGGTCGATAGGTTGACCATTCAGACCGGTATTAATTCTTTTAACTTGCCATCTATAAGCATCATATTGCCCAACAGGATCACTTAGTTTAGCCCAGGAAAAACCGTAATTGGTAAGATTATCCTCAGGTTTCCAGTAGAGATCGTCTAATGCTGTCGTTGACTTAATTTCAGTAGTTGCTTGATATTCCTTTCCATCGTATTGAACGGTTAGTTGATAGGTTTTACCGACCTCTCCCCATATGTCAGAATTAAAGGATGTATAAGCGCAAATTTTGTTGGTGGTCAATTCAGAAATTGGAATACCTAAAAGATTGGCGGCAATCTCCTCTGTTCCTGGAGGTAGGTTGTCTGAACAAATTTCATCTAAAGTATCGGTGATAGTTCCATTACTAACTATGACAGTTGCTCCTGAAACAAATCCATTCAAAAATGCATCAAGGTTAGTAGGAGAAAAAATATCTTTCGATTTTGAAATTAAAACCACTGGAGGCATTCCTGTTTCAATGCTGCCATCAATGACAATTTGTTCCTTATATCCTGGAATTTCAATGTCTACTTCTTTGGTACAACCCCAAATTAGAACGATAGTCAATATGAAAGTAATCGGCTTCATCATGGCTTAAAATTCAAAATTCCATGTTACACTAGGTATGATTGGAAACAAGGTCACTTGCTTCACAGATATTTTAAAATCCCCATTAAGGAAATCTCCATCATTATCAACATAAACGAAAAAAGGATTCGCTCGGTTGTAAACATTATAAACCGAGAATGACCAATTGCTACGCACCCTTTTAGGAACTTTTATTTCTTCTCCAGTTCCTGGATCAGTTTTAATCTTATATCCTTTATCGTACAAGGTAGCAGATAAATCCAATCGGTGATAAGGTGACAGTCGTGTTGAATTCCGTGCACCATAATTGAATAGCAACGCCTGTTCCTGAACATACCACGATGTTGGCAATGTCAGCGTATTCCCTGTTGCATATATAAAGCTACCGCCAAATGTCCAACGATCATTCAACTTATAGCTAGCTACCACAGTCAAGTCATGTCTTCTGTCATATTTAGCTGGGAATACATCACCATTGTTCAAATCTGGGAATTTTCTTTCTGTTTTTGACCATGTATATCCAATCCAACCGTTAAAATCACCTAGTGCTTTTTTAAAGAAAAATTCAATTCCGTATGCCCATCCATCGCCAAATACAAGCAAATTATCTGTATTGTCATTCAAATTATCACCTGGCAAAGCTCCTTCCTTAAATTCGATGAGGTTTTTCATGCCTTTATAATAAACTTCTACTGAGGCTTCGTAAGTGTTGTTCATGAAATTATGAAAATAACCTATAGTTCCTTGCCATCCTTTTTGTGGCTTGGCTTTATCTGTAGTTGGGTACCAAATGTCTGTAGGTAGAGAAACCGCGCTCAATGAAGTTAAATGAACATATTGATAATTGTAGGTATAACCGGCTTTTATGGAACTGTTATCACTCAATAACCATCTTCCTGAAATTCGTGGTTCTAATCCATTGTAAAATTTGATTAAATCTCCTTTGTTGTATGAGATTGAGGTATCTGGTGTGCTAATGTCACCTTTTATATAACGCGTAAATGGGCCCACATGAGCAAATGCACTGTATCTAAGTCCGGCGTTAATCTTTATTTTTTCATTCAGATCGAATTCATCAAGAATGTAAGCAGCTGTTTCATGACTGTATAACTTTTGAGCTTCGCCAGTATCGAAAACAACATCTTCAGTTTCAGCAGAAACGCTTGTAGGGTTGAAGGTATGGTAAATGTAATCCAAGCCCCATTTCAATTTGTGCCTTGTTGATGGGAAGTAAGAAAAATCAACTTTTGCTCCTACATCTCTTACTCCTGAAGTTAGCGAAATACTGAACTCATCCTGTTTCGAACCAAAACTAAATTGGTAATCCGAAAAAGTACTTGTCAAATTCATAAAAAGCTTGTTACTAAAAAGATGGTTCCAACGCAATGCTGCAATACCATTTCCCCAGGGCATATCAACACCAAAATCATCTTCTTTACTTCTGAAAAAGAAAAGATCTTTCCCATAATATCCACTTAAGAAAATTCGGTCTTTTTCGCTTAATCGGTAATTAAGTTTCAAGTTCATGTCGTAAAAATAATATCCCGAACCAGCAAATGGGGATGAATCAGGAATAGCCGCTTTCATTATTAAATCAATGTAAGTGCGTCTTCCTGAGATGATAAATGAACCTTTATCCTTTTTTAACGGACCTTCAATTGTTAAACGAGAAGCAATTGCTCCGATTCCACCCTTAACTTTGAATTTTTTATAATTTCCTTCATTCATGTTAACCTCCAAAACAGAAGAAAGACGCCCCCCAAAATTGGCGGGAATACCACCTTTTATAAGGTTTACACTTTTAACAGCATCAACATTAAAAACAGAAAAAAAACCAAATAAATGTGCCGCGTTGTATACAACACCTTCATCCAACAAAACAAGATTTTGGTCAGGACCGCCACCACGGACATAGAATCCTTGTCCCCCCTCTGAAACAGATGACACCCCTGGCAATAGTTGTATGGTTTTGATTACATCAACTTCTCCCATGAAGGCTGGTAAAGTTTTAATTTTTTCAACTTCCAATTCCATCTGACCAATTTTGGTAGAGTTCACATTTTCACCTTGCTTTGCATTGATGGTTACTTCCCCAAGTTGGGTTGTTTGTGAGTTCAATTCGATGGAAACTGTCGTATCCTTTGATAAATCAATTGATTTGGTCAAGTTTTCTTTTCCAGCGGCACTAAATGTAACTGTATAAGTTCCTTTTTTAGCTGTAAGAGAATAAAAACCATAATTATTTGTATTTGTTCCTGATTTTAATTCATTTATTGTGATTTTCGCACCAATGACTGTCTCTCCTGTTTTGGCATCTGAAACATAACCACTTAGGGTGAAATTAGATTGACCTTGAGCCGTTAAAACGAGGAAAGTAAATAAAATGGGTACAAAAATGAACTTCATTCTGCGAATATACTACTGTTGTTTCATCTAAGAACAAAATTTATGTGAAATGGTTCGACAAATGAATAGCGTTATTAAGCTTTTTAGACTTTTGATTTTAAATCGAAGGTGCCAATTATCATCAAGTTTCATTAAATTCGCAAATATTATTTTTATCACATGAAGATTTCTCACAATTGGCTTAAAGACTATCTTGAAACGGATTTATCACCTGAAGAAATTGGTAAAATTTTAACGGATACGGGTCTTGAGGTTGAGAGTGTCGAGAAATTTGAATCTATTCAAGGTGGTCTTGAAGGTGTCGTGATTGCTGAAGTACTTACTTGTATTAAACACCCAAATGCCGATAAACTCAAGGTTACAACAGTTAGCGTTGGTGGAGATCCAATTCAAGTTGTATGTGGTGCTCCAAATGTAGCTGTGGGTCAAAAGGTATTATTGGCCACGGTTGGATGCACCATTTATCCAAAACCAAATGAACCACTCAAAATAAAGAGTGCAGAAATAAGAGGTGTTCTATCTAATGGGATGCTCTGTGCTGAGGATGAATTGGGTTTAGGTGAAAGTCATGAAGGGATTTTGGTTCTTGATGAAAATTCTATTGTTGGAACCCCTGCAGCTGAACTTTTTGGAATAGAAACAGATTATGTTTTGGAAATCGGTTTAACACCGAACCGAGCTGACGCCATGGGTCATATTGGTGTTGCTCGTGATTTGAAGGCCTATTTGAATTTTCACAGAGATTTGAATAAGCAAATTTGCTTACCCGAAGTCAATACTTTGAAATTTGATCAAAATATTAAAATTGATCTTAACATCGAAAATCAAAAAGCTTGTCTTAGATATTCCGGTTTGGTATTGGCAAATGTAAGAATTGAGCCATCTCCAGTTTGGATGCAGAATAGATTAAAGGCTGTTGGTTTGAGTCCGATTAATAATATTGTAGATATTACAAATTACGTGATGCGTGAGTTTGGGACCCCACTCCATGCGTTTGATTTAGACAAAATCGGTCGCCGTATAGAAGTTCGAAATGCTAAACCGAATGAAGAAATTGTAACACTTGATGGTGTTTCAAGGAAATTATCGACAGATGACCTATTGATTACTAATGGAGACAATGCGCTTTGTATAGCTGGGATTTTTGGAGGTTTGGAATCAGGTGTTACAAATGAAACACAAACAATATTTATAGAGTCAGCATATTTTGATCCAACAACGATAAGGAAATCTGCAAAATACCATGGTTTATCTACGGATGCCAGCTTCAGATTTGAAAGGGGAGTCGATCCTGAATTGACTTTAGTTGCACTTAATCGGGCCGTTAGTCTAATTTTAGAATTGACAGGAGGGGAAATAGCATCTGAAATTGCAGAATTTTATCCTGAAAAATTTGAAAATAAAACATTTGATTTAAGCATCTCATATTGCAATCAAATAATAGGTTCTTCTTTATCAAGCGAAGAGGTTCAAAAGATTCTTACAAATCTTGATTTTGAAATCAGCAAAAAAGATGAAGATATTTTGCATGTCAAAGTTCCACTTTATCGTGTCGATGTAACACGTCCAATTGATGCAGTTGAAGAATTGTTAAGGATTTATGGTTTTAATAATGTGACTATTCCTGAAAAAATGAATGCTTCCGTGGTTGCGTTTCCAAAACCTGATTTAGAAAAAATTCAGAAGTTGCTTGCTGAAAATTTAGTTGGTAAAGGATTCTCAGAGGTCATGAATAATTCTCTTTCAAGTTCAAATTGGATTCAAAATTATGGAAAAGAGGTGTTTAAGGCTGAAAACAGCGTTAATATTCTCAATCCACTAAGCAACGAGTTGAATGTAATGCGACAATCTTTGATTTTTGGTATCCTGAACTGTATTGAATACAATCAAAATCGTCAATCAGCTGATTTAAAGTTGTTTGAATTTGGTAAAGTTTACTTTCAAGAGGGTGAGAAATATTTAGAAAATCAAAGGTTGATTCTTGCTATCACAGGAAGAAAACAATCTGAATCTTGGAACGCATCAAAAGAAAATTTCTCGTTTTTCTCTATAAAGGGAATTTTAGATGGACTTCTCACACGCATGGGTCTTGATGGGTTTTACAGAGAAGAAAAATCGGAAAATTCTATATTAGAAGGTGCCTTAGATTGTTTTGTACTGAAACAAAAAATAGGTCAGATTGGATGGATTTCCAAAAACCTAAAAAAGGGCTTCGGAATAAAAAATGATGTTTTTATTGCTGATTTAGATTGGGATGGCCTTACAGCTGCCCTTCGACTAACAAAAATTCAATACAAAGAACTTCCTAAAACCTTTGCTATACGTAGAGATTTTTCGCTTTTGTTGGATGAAACAGTGTCTTTTGAGGATGTAAAGAGTATTGCAATATCCTGTGACAAAAAAATCCTTAAAAATGTCCAACTTTTTGATGTTTATGAAGGGGATAAATTAGAAAAGGGTAAAAAATCTTATGCGGTTTCCTTTACTTTTCAAGATAAAGATGAAACATTAAAGGATGAACAGATTGATATTGTAATGCATAAAATTCGTCAACAATTGGAGACAAAATTGAAGGCGGTTCTTCGTTAAACATTATTGCTTAAAGCATTTATTTTTCAATTTTTAATCATCAATTTCTAAATCTAACTGGGAATAATTATTTATTTATATTAATGTATGTTATAAAAAACATATATAAAAATATATGAAATTACTTCGTGATATTTGTCAAAAAATTTAATTATGACAACTATTACAGTAGCTAAAGGTGATGGAATAGGTCCAGAAATAATGGACGCAACTTTGAGAATTTTAAAGGAAGCTGGTGCCCAACTAAAAATTGAAGAAATAGAGGTAGGAGAAAAGGTTTATTTGGGTGGAAATACAGCTGGAATTTCAAATGAATCTTGGGATATTATTCGAAGAAATAAGATATTTTTAAAAGCTCCGATAACTACACCACAAGGAGGTGGTTACAAAAGTTTAAACGTTACGACCCGAAAGTTTTTAGGATTGTATGCAAACGTTCGCCCTTGTAAAAGTATACATCCTTTTGTTCAGACAAAACACCCGGTTATGGATGTTTTAATCATCAGAGAAAACGAAGAGGATTTATATGCAGGTATCGAGCATCAGCAAACGGATGAAGTTGTTCAATGCTTGAAATTGATAAGCAGACCTGGTTGTGAGAAGATAATTCGTTATGCTTTCGAATACGCTAAGCAGCAAGGAAGAAAAAAAGTGACATGCTTTACTAAGGACAACATTATGAAGCAGACGGATGGATTGTTTCATAAAGTTTTCGATGAAATTGCAATAGAATACCCAGAAATTGAGAATGAACATTGGATTATCGACATTGGTGCTGCAAAATTAGCCGATACTCCTGAGGCTTTTGATGTAATCGTTATGCCGAATTTATATGGTGATATTTTATCTGATGTTGCTGCACAAATTACAGGTTCCGTTGGTTTAGCGGGATCTGCAAACATTGGTGAAGAATGTTCCATGTTTGAAGCTATTCACGGTTCAGCCCCTCGTCGTGCAGGACAAAATGTTGCCAATCCCTCAGGTTTGTTACAGGGAGCAATCATGATGTTGAACCACATCGGACAAAATGATGTTGCAGCTAAGATTCAAAATGCTTGGTTAAAAACAATGGAGGATGGAATTCATACCTATGATATTTTTCAAGAAGGGGTTAGTAAAAAACTGGTTGGAACGAAAGAATTCGCAGATGCAGTGATTAATAACTTAGGAATGGCACCTTCAACACTGGAGCCTGTAAAATCTCAGGTGAATGCAACTTTGAATTTGCCAAAATATGTTCGCAAAGCTCCGAAAAATAAGGAACTCGAAGGTGTAGATTTATTCGTTCATTGGGCGGGAACTGATCCAAACGCACTTGCTGAACTTGTAAAACCGATTTTGAATGAAAATCAACAATTGGTTATGATAACGAACAGAGGTATAAAAGTTTGGCCAGATGGTTTTAAAGAAACATTTTGTACAGATCATTGGAGATGTAGGATTAAGGCTGAAAATGGTCTTTTTCAAAAACAATATATTATTGAATTAATGAAAAGTGCTTCAGACCTAAATATTGATATAATAAAAACAGAAAACTTATACCGTTTCGATGGTGTAGCTGCGTATTCATTAGGGCAAGGACAATAGCAATTTGTGTCTTCCCATGAAATTATCTCTGATTTTAGGATTTTTTTTCATGTTGTTGGGAACTGTGGCGTCATTTTTATTAGGTAATAATTATGACGCCCTCTCAGCGGCCTTAGTTGTAATTTGTGGGTGTCTAATATTCGCCATTACAAAACCTGCAGAGAACTCATGATTTCTTAGAAGAAATTTATTTTATTTCTCGTACACAAGAAAATTTTCTTTCTTCTCAGTGCACAAATTTTTCTTTACTTTGTTTCTAAATAAAATGTTTATGAAACACATGGGTTTTCTTATTGCTAGTTTGCTTTTTGCTGCATGCAATGCACAAACGAATTCCTCATCGTTTCATGCCGATACAACAAATTCAATGAAATATAATAAACTCTCATTTCAAGAGGAAAGGGTACTTCTTAAAAAAGCCACAGATCCGCCTTTTACAGGTGATATGTATAATAGTAAGCTTGAAGGCATATACTTGTGTAAAATGTGTAATAATCCTTTATATGTATCGGAAGATAAATTCGATTCACATTGTGGCTGGCCAAGTTTTGACCAAGAAATACAAGGAAGTGTCGAGCGCATTCCTGATGCAGATGGATACCGAACGGAGATTATTTGCGCAAATTGTAAGGGGCATCTCGGGCATGTGTTTCTGGGTGAAGGTTTTACGTCAAAGAATACAAGGCATTGTGTCAATACCAGTTCCCTACAATTCTTCACCAAGGAAGATATAGAGAATTTGCCAGAGGTCATTAAATAAATGTATTTCGATAATCTTTTTAGAGAATTTAAGGATATTCAATTTCAATCGCAAAAGATATTGAATGTTTCTACCTTAAATGAGCAACAATTAGAAAATTTTTCAGCTCAAGTAGAGAGACTTAAAAATACGCTTAATGAATTGAGCTTTGCGCACGAAATTGCGATACATGTTCAAGATATTCAGTTGGTAAGTCCTAATTATCAACCTAAAAAGTTCTTTGGCCTTGGATTTTTAAATACTATAACCTTTGGTTGGTACAATAGGAGAAGAAACAAGATTAAACGACTGCATTACTTTAAATCTAACGCAAAAAGATTAATGCAGCAGTTTGCCCATATTGAGTTTTTAATTAAGGAAATATAGCTTTTATTCAGCCGTTTCCGTAATTGCTTCCAAAATAATATTAGCGGCCTTTTGTATTTCTTCCTCCGTAATATTCAAAGGTGGTGAAAGTCTAAAACTATATGGGTGGGAAAGGAACCAAAAGCTAATCAAGCCTTTTTCCATGCATTTATTTACAACTTTTTCTACCCGTTCTGCTGACAGCATATCGAAGGCGAACATCAAACCTATTCTCCTTGATTCAAGAATTTCTTTACTTGTATTGATTTTATCTTGAAGTAACTTTCCAAGTCTTTCAACTTCATCAAAGTCAATTTCTGAGGAAAGAACTTCTAGAAAAGCTCCTGCACTTGCACATATTAATGGATGTCCACCAAAAGTTGTTATATGACCCAACATCGGGTTGAATGTAAATTGTTTAAGATGTTTTTCATTAGCGACTAAAGCTCCAATTGGCAAACCGCCTCCCAATGCTTTTCCCAATGTAAGAACATCAGGTATGATGTTAAAATGTTCAAAGGCGAATATTTTTCCTGTTCGACCCATTCCACATTGAATTTCGTCAAAAATAAGCAAACATCCAACTTCATTGCATTTAGCACGAAGTTTGGTTATGAATTCAAAATCGGGAATTCTAACTCCCGCATCACCTTGAATGGTTTCAATGATTACTCCTGCAGTCTTTGATGAGATTTGCTCAAGTTGTTCGATACAATTAAATTGTAAAAATCGAATATCAGGTAACAAAGGTCTATAAGCCTGTTTTTTTATTTCATTTCCCGATATACTCAATGAACCATGGGTGCTTCCATGATAGGATCCCCTAAATGAAACTATTTCTGTTCTTCCCGTAACGCGTTTTGCCAATTTTATGGCAGCTTCATTTGCTTCCGTACCTGAATTTACGGGATATACTGCATTAAGAGATTTTGGAAGGATTGACGATAATTGTTTGGCGAAATTCATTTGAGTATCCTGAATGAATTCACCATAAACCATTACATGCAAGTGTTTTTCAATTTGCTGATGCAGGGCTTCTTTAATTTTTGGATGTCCATGTCCAAGGTTAGAAACAGCAACACCAGAAATCATATCCATGTATGATTTTCCTTTTTTATCAAAGATATAAATGCCTTCGGCACGGTCAACCTCTAAAAGGAAAGGAAAGGGAGAAGTTTGCCCTAGAATTTGTTTGAACCATTCAGCACTGTTCATGTGAAACCTGAGCGCTATATTTTATTTAATTCTTTCTTGCAATTGCCTTCAAACTGGCATCAACAATATTCGCTGTATCAATACCATATTTGGTCATTAATTCCATAGGTGTGCCACTTTCTCCAAATGAATCGTTAACTGCAACAAACTCTTGAGGTACAAGAAGATTTTGCACAAGTACTTGAGCAACGGCTTCTCCTAGACCACCATTCTTCATGTGTTCCTCTGCTGTAACAACACATCCGGTTTTAGCAACAGATTTCAAAATAGCTTCTTCGTCTAAAGGTTTTATCGTATGCATATTGATCAAATCCACCGAAATGCCTTTTTCAGAAAGAATTCTTGCAGCTTCTATAGATTTCCAAACCAAATGGCCGCATGCGATTATCGTTACATCAGAACCTTCAAGGAGAACATCGGCCTTACCAATGATAAAAGGAGTATCAGGTTTAATAAATATCGGCATAACAGGACGTCCAAATCTCAAATATACTGGACCAACATGATCAGCAATTGCAATAGTTGCTTGTTTTGTTTGGTTGAAATCAGCAGGAACAATTACCGTCATATTGGGCAACATTCTCATCATTCCAATATCTTCAAGAATTTGATGTGTCGCTCCATCCTCTCCAAGAGTTAATCCAGCATGTGAAGCACATATTTTTACATTTTTTTGAGAATATGCTATCGACTGTCTTATTTGATCATATACCCTTCCAGTAGAAAAGTTAGCGAAAGTCCCAGTGTAGGGAATTTTTCCACCGATTGTCATACCGGCCGCTAAGCCCATCATGTTTGCTTCTGCTATTCCAACTTGAAAAAACTTATCAGGATTTTCTTTTTGGAAGGTGTCCATTTTCAAAGAGCCTGTCAGATCTGCACACAAGGCAACAACATTATCATTTTTTCTACCTAATTCAGCCAAACCCTCACCGAATCCTGAGCGTGTATCCTTGTTTCCAAAAATTTCAAAATCTTTCATGTTAAAAATATATTGTTGTTGTTTTATTTGACGAAATAGTGAATTCATTAACAGCTGTTTCTTTCGAATCAAGTTTATTTAAATAGCGGTAAACGACTTTGTATTTCCCTGGTTGTAATTGAAGCATACCACTTTTATTTGAAGTGTCTAGATTACAAACCCACTCCTCCTTATTCTCAGAATCTGTTAAAAATAATTGTGCAACAACATCTCCTTTTGTCGAAAATGAAAGGTTGCCAGGAGCAAGTACGTCTATAGTGGTGTTTGTACTTTGGGTAATATCAACGGTAATGGTTTTCCTAGGTAATGTTAAGAGTTCTACATCGTATTTTCCGACTATGTACTTGTCGGTTTGATTTACTTGTTGTGCATTTATAGTTTCACATGAACCATTTTGCATAACTCTGCACATCAAAGGATAAGTCTTTGTTGCATTGCTGTATTTTAGCTTTAAAAAGCCTTGTGGAGCATCCAATATGATAGTATTGTGAACATTTTTGTATATAACAATATCCTTTTTTTCAAGTTTTGGAATGGTGTTTACTACCAAGTCATATTTTATTTTCGGATCTATAATGAGCGTATCTGGGTTGCCAAATTTATTTATAGTATGCACAAAGGTATATTTGAGATTGCTTGTGCCAGATTCATAAAGAAACATCGTAACATTTGTTTCATTAGGTTTCTTATTGATATCATTCAAATTGATTTGAACGGTTGTATTGTAAACAATTTTAGATAAAACATTGGATAAAACGGACTGAAGCGCATTTCTATTTTCAGCATCCGAATAGTTACCTATACAATTAAATTTCTCCAAGTAGGATAAATCCATGCCTAATCCAATAACAAAAGGTTTAACCTTCACCCCTTTGTCTTTAAGTTTTTTAGCAATTACACAAGGGTCATTATCACAAGCTTCAAGTCCATCCGTAATTAGAATAATAATATTTCTCGAATTTGTGTCGGGAAAATCTGAAGCTGCTGCTTCCAGAGATCTTGCTATCGGTGTAGTACCTTTGGCGGTGATAGATTTAATTCTTGTTTGTATTTCCCCATAGTTGTCGCTAGCAAAAGGAACCTCCAATTTCGTGTCATTACAATCTTGATAATCTGCGGTGATAGGGGATTGATGGCCATAAACTCGAAGCGCAACTTCTAGATTCGGGGTTCCTTTTAAACTGTCTATTGATTTGGAGAGTAAATCCTTGGCTGCCTCAATTCTTGTTTCACCTACACTCCATTTTTCGTTCATACTATTGGAGGCGTCCAAAATGAATAAAATTCTTGTGAGTTGCTCTTGTGCAATTGAACTCGAAGCGAGAATTAAAGATAATATGAAGAGTAGGACTTTCAAGTTATTTAATAATCTCCTAAAGTTTCTTCTAATTGATTAAGTGCTAATTCCAACTGCTCTGTATTCGGTGCTGAACCATGCCATTTGTGTGTCCCCATCATATAATCAACACCCATTCCCATTTCAGTTTTCATTATTATCACAACAGGTTTTCCTTCACCACATAAACTTTGTGCTTTAGTTATAGTGTTTTTCATATCCAAGAAATTGTGGCCGTCCATTTTTAGAACCATCCAACCAAAGGCCTTCCATTTGCCTTCTAAATCTCCCAAACTTAGCACGTCATCAACGTCGCCATCAATTTGCCTGCCATTAAAATCGATTACGGCAATAATGTTGTCTACTTTTTGAGCTGCAGCATACATGGCTGCCTCCCAAATCTGACCCTCCTGCAATTCTCCGTCACCGTGAAGGGTAAATACGTAAGAATGATCGTTGTTTAATTTTTTCGCTTGCGCCGCACCTATTCCAACCGAAAGACCTTGACCAAGCGATCCAGATGCCATTCTAATACCAGGTAATTTTTTATCTGTAGAGGGGTGTCCTTGAAGTTTAGATGAAAGTTTTCTAAAAGTTGCAAGATCACTTACTGGAAAATAACCTGAACGCGATAAAACACTATACCAAACAGGAGATATGTGACCGTTTGAAAGAAAGAATAAATCTTCATCCTTTCCATCCATCGTGAAATTTTCAGGGTCGTGCTTTAAGATATCGAAGTATAGCAAGGTTAGAAAATCTGCGCAACCCAATGAGCCACCTGGATGACCTGAGTTCACAGCTGCTACCATTCTAACGATGTCTCGTCTAACTTGCGATGCGATATGCTTAAGTTTTTCTATTTCCATTTGAATTTTATTTACTTCTGAAATACTTGCAAAACTAACCTTAATAATTAACTTTATCCTTTCAATAAATTGAACTTTATCACCTAAATGCAACTTTTTTTTAACAATTTAGGTCTTTGTATTTGAAACTATATTTACCATGAAAATTTTAATTACTTCGTTTCTGTTATTGTCTTTTTTTCAGGTGTCCTACGCTCAAAAAATAGATTCACGCTTGTTAAATAATTATTCAGAAGTTTATTTATCAGAATTAATCTCTAACGAAACTCAAGAATACAATTTATTGGTCTATGCAATAGATAATGCATGTTATCTTACCCAGGCCCCTGCTTCCAAAAGTTCGGAATTCACTAAATCAATTTCTTGGACTCTTGATTCAATACCTGCGTTTTTAGATTTAAACCTTAAATACGGTATTGTTTTGGAAAACTTCAATCAATATATTCAGCTTGAGGGCACTGATAAAATGTTAGTGGTAAAATCAAGAATAGTATTGGAAAACGAATTAAAAACTAAAAAATAATCAACTACATCATGAAGCATTTGTTATTCTTAACAGCGTTTTGTCTTTCATTTGGTAAGCTATATTCACAAATGGTAACTATGGGAGATCCAGGTTTTCCTCAAAATAATCCTGCGAACTGTAATACTTTTGGTGTCAGTTCAAATAATTTCCAAGATCCGGGTGCTGGAGGTAATTACACTCCTAATTATAACGATACAATTACGTTTTGTCCAGATCTTAACCTAGGTACTAAAATGTCCATCACAATGGCCATAAATGCAGGCTATACCTTTAACGTTGATGCATCAGATTCAATTTATGTGTTTGACGGACCTAATACTTCAGCGCCACTGTTAGGTGTTCATAATTCTGCTACCGACCCAACCGGTTTTACTCATCAAGCATCATGGAATAATCCGAGTGGGTGTTTGACGATTGTTTTTGTATCCAATGGTTCCGTTGAAGGAACAGGTTGGTTGGCGAATGTGCAATGTGGAAATCAATTTCAACCATTCGAACCACATATTGAAGCTTTTATAAACGGAACAGGATCAAATGCCTTAAATCCTATTGATACAGGTTTTGTTGATGTTTGTTATGGCGATAGTATCCTTTTTGTTGCCAAACCTTTATTTCCTTATGCTGAAGAAACAACTGGATATGGGTATTCTCAAAATGTGAATTCAACCATAGATTTTGAATGGAACATATCGGATGGTGGTACATATGCTAACAACGATTCTATTTGGTTTACTCCTCCTGCAAGATCTGGGTATTTGGTAGACTTGAAAATAACAGATATTTTCCCTCAATCGGAACGCATGCTTTGTAAAGTTAGGGTTTCACAGCTTCCAGATTTTACGGGTACCGGCCCCTTAGAAGATACTGTTTGTCTTGGAGAATCAACTACACTATTGGGTGGCGTTACACCTACAGATACGGTAGGGGTAACGATTCCAGAAGGCACGTTTGAATTGGGGGGTGCTTATGCAGGTTTAACATACTTACCAGATGGATCTGGACAAGTTTATTCCACATCAATTCCTATTGCTGGTTTCCCGAGTGGTTCTACAATTACCAGCGATCAATCTTTAAATGAGGTTTGTATCACTATAGAGCATTCCTATCTTGGTGATTTAGAACTTTGGTTGCAGTGCCCATCTGGTCAAATAGTACCTTTGGTCAATTCGTATAGTCCAGGCAATATACCTGGAGGAAACAGTGGAGGGGGAACTTTTCTTGGGCAACCATACGATGATGCAGGAGGAGGTGGTGCCGGCATTGGATGGGAATATTGTTTCAGCTCTGTTTTTAATACAATTAATGGTTCAATGACCCAAAATCTTGGCAATACTGTTCCTGTGCCTGGAGTTCCAACCAATGTTCCGCCATTGACAGCTGGTAACTCAATAGATAATTCAGTAGTGTATCAACCTGAAGTGTCATTTAACAGTTTTGTTGGATGCCCTGTAAATGGTAACTGGACAATTTTTGTTCAAGATAATCTTGGTATCGATGATGGTTACATATTCGAATGGGGTCTATTTTTCGATGGGTCTTACTTTCCTGGCCTAGGTGGTTATCAAACGGTTGTTGCGAATGACTTCTGGTCAAGTGATCCTACTATTGTTAGTGGTCAGAATGATACCTTAATTGTTGTCCAACCCAATCTTGTCGGAAATTACAACTACACCTATAATGTTGTAGATAATTTTGGTTGTCCTTATGATACGACAGTAACGCTTTTCGTTCAACCGCTTCCGGAAATATTTTCAGATACGTTGATTTGTGATTTTTCTTTTCAAGTAACAGGTACCACAGCAGTTGATGGTGGTGTATGGACTGCAGCTGATACATCAATATATTTCTCACAATATACAGCAAACAATCCTATAATATCAACAGCTGCTCCTGGAACCTATACGGTCTCCTTTACAGATAATGAATGCGATATTACCCTTTCGAGTGATATAACATTCCCTTCTTTGGCTTATACTCAAGTGCTGGATACAACGATATGCGCTGGGGCATCCGTAACCTTATATGCTCAGCAAAATCCAACCGTTACTGATTTTCTTTGGAGTACCGGGGAAACAGGGCCATCAATTACTGTAAATGCTGAAGGAGATTATATCGTCACGGGTTCCAATTTATGTTACGATCATATCGATACGGCTACGGTTGATTTCAAGATTTGTGAAATTGAAGCGCCGAATATTATTTCGCTTTCATCGCTTGTGGGTAACGAATTGTTTTTTGTTAATGCCGAGGGCGTGGCTCAATTCAATTGTGTGATTTTAAACCGTTGGGGAAATAAAATATACGAGTTCAATGATCCTTCAGGTTCTTGGGACGGAAAAACACAGAACGGTACTTTAGTTGAAGAAGGCACCTATTTTTATATTATTAGAGCTACATTCGAGGGCGGTGAAGAAGTTGAAAAGCAAGGCTTCGTTCAGGTCAGGTATTAATTCGGTGAATTTTGAAAAAATAGAAGCGGTCTCAGGCCGCTTTTTTTTATTTTTACTTTTAAAATTGGAGGGTTGAAAGTAATAGGAATCAATGGTTTTGGTAGGATAGGTAGGTATGTCATGAGATTGGCAATTAACGATCCTTCGATTGATGTTGCACTAGTAAATGATTTAGCCGATATCAAAACATTGGCACACCTATTAAAATATGATAGTGTTCACGGTCAATATAACTTGTCATTTGAGGTTAAAGGTGATTTTTTGGAATTTTCCAATGGTAAGAAAGTTTTTTTTACAAATTATGAAAACCCATATGAAATTCCTTGGGGAAAATACAATGTGCAAACTGTTATAGAATCTTCCGGAAAATTTTTAACAAAGCAAGAAGCCAGCGGCCATTTAACCTCTGGAGCGAGAAAGGTCATTTTATCAGCGCCATCCAAAAGTGAGGAAATTAAAACAGTTGTTTTAGGTGTAAATGGGGATGTGATTAATGCAGATGATGTAATTATTTCAAATGCAAGCTGCACGACAAATAACGCAGCTCCTATGGTTAAGGTGATGCTTTCATTATGTGAAATAGAAAGCGCCTACATAACAACTGTACATAGCTTTACAACCGATCAAAGATTGCATGATGCACCTCATAATGATTTGCGCAGGGCTCGCGCTGCGACACAGTCTATTGTTCCAACTTCTACCGGCGCAGCAAAGGCAATTACCAAAATATTTCCTGAACTTGATGGCAAAATAGGGGGGTGTGGTGTGCGTGTTCCCGTTCCTGATGGTTCTTTTACAGATCTTACTATGGTCGTTAAAAATCCTCCAACAGTAGAAGAAATTAATCGAGCAATGAAGGTTGCATCTGAAGGAGCACTTAAAGGAATATTAACTTATACAGAAGACCCGATAGTTTCTATAGATGTTATTGGCAATCCTAGTAGTTGTGTTTTTGATTCAGGGTTGACTAGTGTGATTAATAATATGGTAAAAGTAGTAGGTTGGTACGACAATGAAGCGGGTTATTCCAATAGATTAATTGATTTAATTAAAAGGATTTAATCCAATTTCAGTACCCAAGCATTTTTAATTGTTGCTTTTAGTTTTTTAAGCGCTTTATTGGCTGATTTTAAATCGTCAAATGCTTCAATTACAACAAAATTTTGATTGTTTCGATTTAATACCTCACAGTGCACACCTCCTTTTTTCAATTTTTTAGAAAATGATTCAGCAAATTGTGATTTCTGAAATGTTCCAGCAATTATCTTATAGGGTTTTGATACGTCTAAATCCAATTGTGTAGGGCCTTCTTTTGATTCTAATTCATTAACATTAGGTTGAATAGGATCTAATTCTGTCGAATCGGTTGTTTCATTTCCAGTAATATTATAGGATGTATCGTTTTCTGCATTTATCGTGTCACTATTTAAAACCTGATTTTCTTCTTTTGGCTTTGTAAGTGCCGTATTATTTGACTGGTTTTGAATTTCTTGATTGAATACAAATACATACAAAATAATTCCAAGAACTCCTGAGGTTATCAAAACTAATATCCCAATTAATAATGGTTTTTTTGAAGATGGTTTAGAAGTTTTGTTTGACTCAGATTTTAATTTCTCTTCTTTTAATCTCTCATCTTTTTTTTCAGTTACTTCAATGTTTGACTTTATTTTTTCTGTTCCTGAAACACTTTCATTATTTATTATGCTTTCCGTTGCGCTAGATATTGATTCTTGAATAATGCTGATTGACTTATTACTTTCAGTTGATTCAGATGTTTTTTCTAGATGATCGTTTTCTTTTATATAACTGGCACTTGCAGAGGCTTTATTAATTTCCTCATTAGTTTTTATTTCCTTTTCTTTTATTTCTTCAACTTCACCTTTTATATTTTCAGCAATACTTTTGTTAGGTTCTTCTAAAATAGGCACTACTATTTCTGTCACATCCTGTTCAAGATCTTTTTTGGTCTTTGTTTTAGTTTTTTTCTTGTCAATTTTGTTCTCTGTTGCAATCCCTTCCTCTATTTCTGTTTTGATTTTATTTTTTGTCGATTTAGCTGACTTTTTGTATTGTTCAAATTCAAATTCTCCTTTGTCATTTTTAAAAAACGATCCAAATTTAAAGATGGAATAAGTTTCGCCCTTATTTAAAATAGCTGTAATTTCTCTGCTATGTTTTGCTAAAATATTTTTAGCCTCTTGTTGGGAAATACTTTCTTTATTAGATATAAATTGAGCAAGAGTGCCATCATCATGTTTTAAGTAATTCAAGAACATGAGTTCACCTGTGGTTTCGTTGATTTTAGTTAAGGCACCAATTTCAGGAATTATAATGGTTTTTGATGTTTTAAGTGCTTCTTTGATGTAATGGTCCATTTGATTCTTCTAATCTGTTCTTAAAAATTAAAAATGATTGGTAAAATTAAAAGTATCTTCTAAGCGAATACCTTTTTCTGTTCTTTGAAGCGAACAGCATTCATTGTAATAATCATGTTCCATGAACAAAATATATTTATTATCGACAGCTTTGTTGAGAAATTTTTCTTTTTCGGATAATGTTAATAAAGGTCTTGTGTCGTAACCCATAACATATGGTAAAGGAATATGTCCTGTACTAGGTAACAAATCCGCCATAAATACAATGGTTTCATTTTTATAATGTATGTGAGGAATCATCATGCTATCGGTATGACCATCAACGAACAACACATCAAATTGAGGAAACGCATTTTCTAAATAATCCCCATTTCTATGTATAAATTGTAATTGACCACTTTCTTGGATGGGAAGAATGTTTTCAGATAAAAAAGACGCTTTTTCTCTTGGGTTAGGTTGAGTTGCCCATTCCCAATGTTGCTCATTACTCCAGTAAATGGCATTTTTAAAAACAGGTTTGTAACCCGTTTTATCTTTATTCCATTCAACCGCACCACCACAATGATCAAAATGCAGGTGTGTTAAAAATACATCTGTGATATCATCGGTTGAAAAGCCATGTAGTTTTAAACCCTTTTTTAATGAATCATCGCCATGAAGGTAGTAATGTGAAAAAAATTTATCTGCTTGCTTATCACCAATTCCTGTATCAATAAGTATGAGTCTATTGCCAATTTCAATTAGCATGCTTCGCATAGCCCAACTGCACATATTGTTTTCATCTGCAGGGTTTGTTTTTTGCCAAAGTGTTTTGGGAACTACACCAAACATAGCACCACCATCTAATTTGAAATTACCGGTATTAATGGAATAAATATTCATGTTAAGATTTACTAATACAAAGATGCAAACATTTTCAAATTTTTAATCAATTGGCGTAATATATGAGTAATATAGCACCAATTGCAGCTATTAATCCAATAACTTTAAGAGGGGTAATTTTCTCTCTAAAAGCACTAAAGCCAATAATTGATGTAATTAAAACTACAGAAACATTGGTAATAGCTAAAACAGCAGAACCACTCCAGCCTGTTGTGCTGTAAGAAAGCATTAGTAAGTAAATGGAAAAATAGTTTGGAATTCCTAAAATAATACCTGCCCAAACATTTCGAAATGCAAATTGCGTTTTTCGCTTAAGCATTCTTATAAAGAGAACTAGTAGTCCTATTAGTCCAGCAAATCCTAATCCGAAAGCTGAAAATAGAGCAGGATTAATATTTTGTTTTTCTGTTGATTCAACATGATTCAATAAAAGGTCCAGAAGACTGCTCCCAATAAATAGCACGGAAAGCATCCATGTTGCTTTCGACTTGGTATTTTTTTCTTTTTTCTCGTAACTAGAAAGAAAAACACCAGAAATAGCCAAAATGAATCCTAAAACAAGAGAAGTGGAAAGAGATTCTCTTGAATTATTGAATAGAAAAAGTATAGTTACTACAGATAACGCCATACTCATTTTTACGGCTATGGAGGTTTGTGCTACCCCATTTCTTTGAGAACTGATACCCATAACCAGAAATAGTGAAATGAATAAAATGGAAGCCATTAGACAATAATAAATCCAATTACCCTGAGAAAATGAATTTGGATTAAATGTATCACCATATAATGCTATTCCAGAAATAAAGGCAGTTATATAATTGAATACAATTGCCTGAAATGTATCAATTTTGAATTTTGGGAAAATTTTGAAGATAACAAATATTGACGTTGAAGCCAATATAGAACAAATCAGTGGGATCATTTTCTTGTATAATAATAAATCATATCAGTACTAAATGGAATGGCTTTATTGGGTGCTTTAGAGATAAATGGAGCTCTTGTTCCGTCGTTTAGCTTTGTTTTTCCTACAATCACTCTTGCTTCGTCCCAAACATTGCCAAATATGAAGTAATGAAGTGTTCGACTTCCTCCTTCAACAAAAACTGAAGTGATGTTTCTTTTATAAAGTTCAAATAAAATGGTTTCAACATTTGTTTCGGTAAGTTTGATCCATTCAATATTATCTTTAGTGTCGTTTTTAACGCGATTAAAGACTAAAGTTTGTGCGTCTTTAGAAAAAATATTTAGATTTTCCTGAACCTGCAATTGTGCGTCAATAATTATTCTAATAGGATTATTACCACTGTACTCCCTTACCGTTAAATAAGGATTGTCATTTTGAACTGTTTTTCGTCCAACCATAATACTTTGCTCTTCGGATCGCCATTTGTGAACAAGGATTTTCGTTTCAGGAGAGGATAACCAGTGAATTCCTTTTTCTTCTGGAGTTCTAATTTTGTCCAAATAACCATCTGCAGATTGAGCCCATTTTAATATCACATATGGTCTTTGTCTTTCATGAAAGGTGAAAAAACGTTTATTCAATTCACGGCATGCTTTATCAAGTATTCCAACAGTAACTTCAATACCAGCTTTTTTTAAACGTTCGATTCCGCCACCATTGACTTTTAGATGGGTGTCTTTGGTTCCAATTACAACCTTTTTAATTTCATTTTGAATGATAAGATTAGAACAAGGTGGTGTTTTTCCGAAATGCGAACAAGGCTCCAATGATACGTAGAGTGTGGAATCTTTTAACAACGATTTGTCTTTTACAGATGCTATTGCGTTTACTTCAGCATGCGCCTCTCCAAATTTTTGATGATAACCTTCTCCAATTATTCGATTTTCATGAACTATAACAGCACCCACCATTGGGTTAGGTGATACTCGACCTGAACCCATCCTGGCCAGATCGATACATCGTTGCATATACAATTCATCGGTGTTCATCGAATTGTAAATTTAATAATTAAAGACCATTTTTCTAAAAAATCCGTCAACTGCAGTAAGCTGTTTGTTTTTCATGTTTTTTGGAAGGAATAAATTTTATCTTCGCAAATTCAACTATTTAAAATGCAAAAAAAATCACAGGTTGCTTTTTTAATTGTCGTTGCTGCTTTAGGATATTTTGTAGACATCTACGATTTAACATTGTTTGCTGTTGTTAAGTCAGAAAGTTTGCAGGATATTATGCAAGGTGCATCTAAAGAAAGTATTTCCGAAACCGGGAAGTTTTTGTTCAATATGCAGATGCTTGGAATGTTGTTTGGGGGATTAATTTGGGGTATACTTGGCGATAAAAAAGGAAGGTTAAAAGTATTATTTGGATCAATACTACTTTATTCTTTGGCAAATATTGCGAATGCTTTTGTTGCAGATATTCCAACTTACGCGGTGGTGAGAATAATTGCAGGTATAGGTTTGGCTGGGGAACTCGGTGCTGGAATTACTTTAATATCTGAAATGATGCCGAAGGAAAAAAGGGGGTATGGCACAATGATAATTGTCACATTTGGTGCGCTTGGAGCTGTAGTAGCTTCATTAGTTGGAAGTAAAGGTGCGTCTATCGGGCTCTTCATGACAGATATTTTTGGTTTTGCTTTTCAGAATTGGCAAGTAGCATACATTATTGGTGGAGTTTTGGGTTTAATGTTGCTGCTACTAAGGGTTGGAACTATAGAATCAGGTTTTTATAATGAGGCAAAATCAAATAAATCAATCAAAAAAGGTGATTTAAGGTTGTTGTTATCAAATAAGAAGAATTTTTTTAAATATATACATTGCATTGTCATTGGAATTCCGGTCTGGTTTGTAATTGGTCTGCTCATTATGAATTCGGAGAATGAATTTGCACCTATGCTAAATATTGAAGGTGTGGTAAATGCTCAAGCAGTTACGTATGCGTATATCGGACTTTCTGTTGGCGATTTAATTTCAGGGGTCTTAAGTCAAATATTAAAGAGTAGGAAAAAGGTTGTACTCATTTATCTCTTGATGTCCTTCGCATTGACATTAATTTTTCTTTTTGGAATAGAAGGTTCAAACAAAGAAACTTATTATTTGTGCTGTTTCTTTCTGGGTGCTGCCACGGGTTACTGGGCTATTTTTGTAACTATTGCAGCTGAACAATTTGGAACAAATATTCGTTCGACAACCGCTAATACAGTGCCCAATTTTGTGAGAGGATCTGTCAATTTAATCACCATATTATTTGCATTATTGCTCTCCTTAAATTTCGCTAAAGATTGGTCAGCTCTGATTATAGGCATGTGTTGTATTACTCTGGCCATTTACAGTCTTTCCAAATTGAAAGAAACCTTCGGTAAAGACCTAAATTATTTGGAAGAAAGCCAAATCTCCTAAAGAAATTTATTTCAAAAAAAATGGCCGTCAATTGACAGCCACCTTTGTAAGTTCTATTTTTTTATTAGTGCGATGCAAGGTAATCTGCAACACCGTCAAAGCTTGCTTTCATTCCTTCATCTCCTTTGTGCCAGTTTGCTGGACATACTTCACCATTTTCTTCGAAGAATTGCAAAGCATCTACCATTCTCAATGCCTCGTCAACATTTCTTCCTAATGGGAACATGTTTACCAATTCGTGCATTACAACTCCCTCTTTGTTAATTAAGAACAAACCACGGTAAGCAATCATTGGACCCGTAGCGACCAAATTCCCATCCATATCGTATTCATATTCTCCAGCTAATACCCCAAAAGCTTCAGAAATGGTTTTTGACGTATCTGCAACTATTGGATATTTTACTCCTTCAATACCTCCTTTGTTTTTCGGAACTTGTAACCATCCCCAGTGAGATTCTTCTGTATCGGTAGAACAAGCTACGACTTTCACGCCACGTGCTTCGAATTCAGCCAATTTCGATTGAAATGCATGTAATTCAGAAGGGCAAACGAATGTAAAATCCTTCGGATAGAAAAAGAAAATTACATGGTTTTTACCAAGATATTGATCCAAAGAAAAATCATTTACGATTTCTCCACCATTTACTACTGCTGCGGCCTTGAATGAAGGCGCCTTTTTACCTACTAATACTCCCATTTTATTGTTTGATTTATTGATTTTATTTAAAGTGTTAACAAAATTAGTTATTTAAGGTTTGTTCAAATTAAAATTTCTATGAAATCACTGTCAAAATTTTTTGATTCTGATTCTTAAAAGAACTTCAAAAACTTGAACAAATTTAGACATTTACAGTTATTGTTAAAATTGATTATTTTTATTTTTTCATAAATAATAACTATATGGTTTCTATCCAACAAATGCAATACATTCTGGCTTTGAGTGAACAATTGAGTTTTCAAAGGGCCGCAGACCAATGTTTTGTAACGCAACCAACACTTTCAATGCAAATTCGAAAAGCGGAGGAGATTTTAGGTTTTCCAATATTTGATAGATCGCGAAATCCTATAGAATTGACTTTTTTTGGAAATGAACTTTTACCAATATTGAGGGAGATTTTGAATGAAAATCAAAAAATAAAAACTTTACAATTACGAATGAATGGTCACCATGTTGAACAGTTAAGATTAGGTATTATTCCAACGATTGCCTCATACATGGTAGCAGATATGTTTAATGTTTGGAAGGATAAATTGAATGGAGTCCATTTGCAGATTTTGGAATTGACGACCCACGAAGCGCTAGATTCTTTGGAAAAAAAAGAAATAGATGCGGTAATTATTGCTGGACCTTATGTTCATCCAAGATGGAGGACTGCTAAATTGTACCAGGAAGAAATACTTGTTTTTGCCCCGCATTTGGATAATGCCTTTGTTACTCAAGATGATCTCAATGGACTTCAGCCATGGTTATTGAGTAAAGGAAATTGTCTTCGAAATCAGATGGTGCATTTCTGTAGAATTGAAGATGGTACGACAGACGATTGGGATTACCAAGGAGGAAATTTAGATTTATTAATGCGAATGGTTGAAATCAATGGAGGATATTCTTTGATTCCATATTATTATACGGTGAATGAAGATAAAAAAAGGTTTTTAAAATCCTTGGTTACTTCGAATCATACCAAGCCGGCCCGAGAGATTATAGCTTTGGTCCCAAACAAGTCAATTAAGTGGAGCTTTATAGAAACAATTATTCGTGAAATTCAATTAAAATATTCAAATGTAAATGAAGGAAATCTGGAAATAATCAGTTGGAATCCCTAACTTTTAAATTATAAAGGAAATGATTTTTTCATCGGTTCCGCACTGATTTTCTATGTAAGATGAAGTTTTTATTTGAAGTTCATTCAGGTTATTACTAATCTTTTTTTCAATATCTTTTAATGTCTCTGTGGTCTGGGCAGAAAAGCCAATACCCATTTCAAGGAAGGTTTGTGCTTCAGGAAATCGATCGTATTTCGGTCCGAAAATCACGGGTAAACCAAAGACTGCCGGTTCAAGAATGTTATGTAACTTGCCCGAGAATCCTCCGCCTACATATGCATATTTCCCATAGTGATATGCAGTATTAAGGTGACCAATGGTATTTAATATTAAAACCGGGCTTTCATTTTTTTGCTCGTCTGTATAACGCTGGGTTAAACCCTCAAGATTTTTTTCGATTCTCTTAATATTCTTCTCGCTGATGTCATGCGGTGCAATGATAAAGGTATCATTTTTATTCCCAAGTATAAATGGAAAAAGCATCGTTTCATCTTCTTCCCAGCTACTGCCAATAATAATTGCTTTTTTACCATTAAGAAATGTTTCAATTTTTGGATTAGGCACGAAGTGATTTTTGTTTTGTAGAACTTGATCAATCCTTGGATCCCCGGTCAAAACACATTTTTCTATTCCGATTGAGTTTAAAAGGTCTATCGTATTTTGATTTTGAGTAAAAAAACAATCAAATAGCGCTAAGGTTTTTCTGAAAAATTGACCATAAAACTTGAAATAATGCTGGTTTTTGCGCAATAATGTTCCGATCGAATATAATTTTGCGCCATTTTTTTTTGCTTCAAGAATATGATTGTTCCAAAATTCATATTTCACAATGATACCAAGTTCTGGTTTTAAATATGCCATGAATCTTTTGGCATTTCTTCTTGTATCTAATGGAAGGTATAGCGCTAAATCTACTGGATTTTTGCGTTTTTGGTAATGCTCCATCCCTGAAGGGGAGAAAAAGGTAACTACCAAATAGTAATTAGGATTTTTTTCCTTAAGTTTTCGAAGTACAGGTAACGCCATATCGAATTCCCCAAGCGATGCGCAATGCACCCAACAGATAGGGTTTTTAGGTAATTCTGGTAAATTTTCGAAAAAGTTTTTTCTTCCGGTTGACCATTTTCCAGCCTTGTCGTTAAAAAGAGCTGCTATGCGAATGATTAATCCGTATGTTCTAATGCTAAAATTGTAAATCAGGAACATCAATTGAAGTAGAAATCTTTTGGCTGTCTTTTGTAAAAAGGGATGTACCATCCAGCCCGCAATCCAAATTGAATATCTAATCGTGTATCCGTTGAAACTGGTAAATCAGGTTGGTCGTAAAAAATGGTTCTTCTGTTTTTAGTAAACCCCTCCTGGACATAAATCCCTGCGTAAAAATTATAATAACCACCATTTGACATGAACGAATAGCCAACAAATTGATGGGTGTTCAGCCCTGTAGTCATTCTATCATAACCTTTTTTGTAATCTAACTCGATTTGTGGAACAACCTGATCTTGGGTTTCTATGCGCATACGATGCAAAAGGTAACCAGCTCCAAAGTGTACGAAAATTCCTGAGTTTTCATTTGGACTCAAAACTGTGAACAGGCGACCAAAACTCAAGTTTGTATTAAAACCCCTTGGATAAACGTAAACCAAAGCTATATCTCCATTCACATCCGTAATATTTCCATAAGAATCAACCAAATGATCAAATATTCCAGTCATTCTTACATCATTGCCAAAGATAAAATTACCGTCAAAACCAATGTACCACTTGGAGGCAAATTTATATCCTGCGCTTAAACCAATATGATTTAGAAAACCATAACGGTCAGCCAAATCTCCTTCGGTCCATACACCTGAATAATGAACCCCAATTAAAGGTGTACTGATAGAAGAGTCTTTTACATTTCTTTGCGCTTGAATTTGAGAAAGACTTCCAAATAGAAAAATTATGACAATCAATTTTTTCACGTTTCAAAAATAAGTTCTTTTCCAGAAATTATCGTCAAAAACGAATAATTCCCAATAAGATTGTTGATTTGAATAAAACTTGGGCAAATCACCTTGTCAATCTCAAATGCATTTGGCACTTTTTATTTATCTTTGCGCTTCATATTCAAGTAAAATATTTTGGATGAGAAAAATTCAAATGGTTGATTTGATTTCGCAGTACGAACAAATTAAACCGGAAATCGATATTGCCATTTTATCAGTAGTTGAAAAAGCACAATTCATAAATGGTCCAGAGGTAAGTGCTTTTCAAACGGAATTGGAAAACTATTTGAATATTAAGCATGTAATTCCTTGTGCCAATGGAACAGATGCACTTCAAATTGCATTAATGGCATTGGGACTTAAGCCAGGTGATGAAGTAATTACACCTTCCTTCACATACATAGCAACTACAGAAGTAATGGCGCTTTTGGGATTGAAACCAGTATTTGTTGAGGTTGATAAAAACACCTTTTGTATCGATCCCGAATCTATTAGATCAGCAATTACACCTAAAACAAAAGCAATTGTGCCGGTTCATCTTTATGGTCAGTCTGCTGCAATGGAATCAATAATGAAAATAGCAAACGAGTTTGACTTATTTGTTGTTGAGGATAATGCTCAAGCAATTGGATGCGATTATACTTTCGCCGATGGAACTAAGAAGAAAACTGGAACTATTGGGAACATTGGCTGTACCTCCTTCTTTCCTTCCAAAAACCTTGGATGCTATGGTGATGGTGGAGCTATGTGTACCAATGATGATGAGCTTGCTGAAAAAATACGAATGATAGCTAATCACGGTCAAAGCAAGAGATATTATCATGATGTTGTAGGTTGTAATTCACGATTAGATAGCATTCAAGCTGCAATATTGAGAATAAAATTAAGTAGGTTAGATGCATACAACAACGCAAGACAAAATGTTGCGGCATATTATAACGAAGCTTTTGAGAACGTGCAAGAAATAACTACTCCATTTAAAGCGTCAAATTCCAATCATGTTTACCACCAGTATACCTTAAAGTTAGATGGTATTCAAAGAGATGATTTGCAAAATTATTTAGCTGAAAAAGATATTCCTTCAATGATTTATTATCCTGTTCCTGCACATCGACAAAAAATGTTTTCAGCATTTGGGAGTAATGCATTGAATTTGCCAATTACTGATTGGCTTACGGAAAGGGTAATTTCTTTACCAATACATACTGAAATGGAAGAAGAACAGTTGAGATTTATTGCAGATGAAGTAAAAACATTTATCCAACAGACTAAAAAATAAAGATTGAAATGAAAAAAATTACTGTTGTTGGAACTGGATACGTTGGATTGGTCACAGGAACTTGTTTCGCAGAAACGGGCAATCAGGTTTTATGTGTAGATATCGATCAGAAAAAGGTTGAGCGTATGCAAAATGGGGAAGTTCCTATTTATGAGCCACACCTTGATGTAATTTTCGAAAGAAACATTAAAGCGGAAAGATTAAAGTTCACAACCAGTTTGGAAGAAGGCGTAAATCACGGTGAGATAATATTTTTAGCACTACCAACACCTCCAGGCGAAGATGGTTCTGCGGATTTATCGTACATTTTAGGAGTTGCAAAGCAACTAGGCAAACTAATTAAAGACTATAAAGTTATCGTTGATAAAAGTACTGTCCCAGTTGGTACCGCTGACAAAGTACATGCGGCAATAGCTACTGAAACTGAAATTCCTTTCGATGTAGTCTCAAACCCTGAATTTTTAAGAGAAGGATTTGCAGTAGATGATTTTTTAAAGCCAGATCGTGTTGTAATCGGTACCAGTTCAGAAAAGGCTCAAAAGGTAATGGAGCAACTATACAAACCATTTGTTAGGCAAGGAAATCCAATAATCTTCATGGATGAAAAGTCTGCCGAACTTACAAAATATGCTGCAAATGCTTTTCTCGCAACCAAAATTACATTCATGAATGAAATTGCAAATTTCTGTGAATTGGTTGGCGCAGACGTAGATAAAGTAAGAGCTGGAATTGGTTCGGATGAACGAATAGGAAAAAGATTTTTGTTCCCAGGTATTGGATACGGAGGTTCATGTTTTCCAAAAGATGTGCAAGCTTTGGTGAAGTCTGGAATGGATAATCATTTTTCATTCAATATACTCAACGCTGTTATGTCGGTAAATGAGCGACAAAAGACGATTATAATTCCCAAAATTAAAGCGTTTTTTAATGGAGATTTAAAAGGTAAAAATATAGCCATTTGGGGTTTGTCATTCAAGCCTGATACGGATGATATTAGGGAGGCTCCAGCACTCTATATTATTAAAGATTTATTGGAAGAGGGGGCAAAAGTAAAAGCATACGATCCGGAAGCGATTGATAATGTTAAGAATCTTCTTGGCAATACTATTTCTTACGCTTCGAACGAGTATGAAGCTATAGAGAAAGCTGATGCGCTTGTTATTTGTACCGAATGGGGTATTTTTAGAAATCCTGATTTTAATAGAATTAAAGATGCTTTAAATCAATCTGTTATCTTTGATGGAAGAAATTTATTTGATCCCGAAGAAATGAAAGATAAAGGATTTTTCTATAGCTCAATTGGAAGAAATATTGTAGGTAATGGAGACTAATGCAAAAAAAAGGGTTTTAATTACCGGAGCTGCTGGTTTTCTGGGTTCGCATTTGTGCGATCGATTTATCGGTGATGGTTACCGCGTCGTTGCGATGGATAATTTAATAACGGGTAGGTTAAAGAATATAGAGCACCTTTTCAAAAATGAAAATTTTGAATTTTACAATCATGATGTTTCAAAGTTTATTCACGTTTCGGGACCTCTTGATTTTATTCTTCATTTTGCATCTCCAGCAAGCCCAATTGATTACTTAAAAATACCCATTCAAACACTTAAGGTGGGTTCCCTCGGTATCCACAATTGTCTTGGTTTGGCAAAAGCCAAGGGAGCAAGAGTCCTCATTGCTTCAACTTCCGAAGTATATGGAGATCCAACGGTTCATCCTCAAAATGAAGATTATTGGGGTAATGTAAATCCTGTTGGTCCAAGAGGGGTTTATGACGAGGCTAAAAGATTTCAAGAAGCTATTACAATGGCCTACCATAATTTTCATGGTATAGAGACCAGAATCGTTCGTATTTTTAATACTTATGGACCAAGAATGCGCTTGAATGATGGTCGTGTGCTGCCTGCTTTTATTGGTCAAGCTTTACGAGGTGAAGATCTTACCATTTTTGGCGACGGAAGTCAAACCCGCTCATTTTGTTATGTTGAAGATTTAATTGAAGGTATTGTTAGATTACTCCATTCTGATTATGCCTTACCTGTTAATATTGGTAACCCAGATGAAATAACCATTAGCGATTTTGCCGAAGAGATTATTAAATTGACGCAAACCAATCAAAAAGTAATTTATAAAGATTTACCCGTAGACGATCCAAAACAAAGACAACCTGATATTACTAGAGCAAAGAAACTATTGAATTGGGAGCCTAAAGTATCTCGTGAAGAAGGTTTGAAAATAACATATGATTATTTCAAAAGTTTGACTGAGGAAGAATTGTTGCAAACCGAGCATAATGATTTCGATAAATTTATAATAAGGTGATGGAATATTTTGCTCATGAAACAGCTGTAATTGATAGCGGTTGCCAAATTGGAAAGGGAACCAAAATATGGCATTTTAGCCATATTATGCCTAACGCGATATTAGGTGCAAATTGCAATATTGGGCAAAATGTCGTGATATCACCTGAAGTTGTTTTGGGTGAAAACGTCAAAGTGCAAAATAACGTTTCTATTTATACTGGGGTGATCTGTGAGGATGATGTTTTTCTCGGACCATCAATGGTGTTTACCAATGTTACCAATCCCCGGAGTGCAGTTAATAGAAGAGATCAATACTCCAAAACAAAGGTTGGAAAAGGAGCTAGTATAGGTGCTAATGCAACTATTGTATGTGGCCATGACATTGGTGAATACGCTTTTATCGGAGCTGGAGCAGTGGTAACAAAAAACGTATTACCTTTCGCTTTGGTCGTTGGTAATCCAGCGCGTCAGATAGGATGGATTAGTGAATACGGACATCGACTAGAATTTAATGCCCATGGTGAGGCAATTTGTCATGAAAGTCAACAAAAATATATATTAAAAAACGGCTCGGTTGAGAGAGCTGAATAATTTTGAAACTAATGATATCTAGCAATAAAGTAAGATTTGTAGTTTTAGGTGCTGGTCATATTGGCAAGCGACATGCCGAAATGATTCGCAGAGATGAAGAAGGTGAGTTAGTGGCTCTTGTTGATGTAAGGTCAAAGGCAGATTGTAATGTTGAAGATTTCGGTGTTCCTTTTTACCATTCCTTAGAGGAGGTGATCCAGTCCGGTGTGGAATTCGACGTTGTTAATGTTTGTACTCCAAATGGTTTTCACGCATCGCAAAGTATCGCTGCACTAGAGGCGGGTAAACATGTCGTTTGCGAAAAACCAATGGGGTTAACGAAGGATAGCTGTGAGAAAATAATTTACAAGTCTTTGCAAGTAAGTAAACAGGTGTTTTGTGTAATGCAAAACAGGTATTCACCACCCTCACAATGGATTAAATCTGTTATTGACCAAAAATTATTAGGTAACATATTTATGGTTCAATTGAATTGTTATTGGAATCGTGACGATCGCTATTACAAAAAAGAGGGATGGAAGGGGAGTAAGGATCTTGATGGCGGAACATTGTTTACCCAGTTTTCACATTTTATTGATATCATGTATTGGTTGTTCGGCGATATTGAAAACATTCAAGGAAAATTTGCAGATTTTACCCATTCCCATTCAACAGATTTCGAGGATTCAGGATTTGTAAGCTTTGATTTTCTCAACGGAGGAATGGGGTGTATTAACTATTCAACTGCTGTAGCTGATCAAAACCTCGAAAGTTCAATCACAATTATTGGCGAAAAGGGAAGTGTGAAAATTGGCGGACAATACATGAACGAGGTTGAAATATGCAATATTCAAGATTATGTTATGCCGGTATTGGCACCAACAAATCCAGGGAATGATTACGGCGCCTACAAAGGATCCGCTGCGAACCATAATTATGTAATTAAAAATGTTATTGATACCTTAAAAGGAAGAACATCACCAACTACTAATGCTTTAGAAGGGTTAAAGGTTGTTGAAATTATTGAACGAATCTATAAAGTAAGAAATGAACAACTCGATTTATCATAATTTGCTTCAAAAAGAAGCGACATTGGCTGTCGTTGGACTTGGTTATGTCGGACTTCCAATAGCATTAGAATTTGCAAGAAGAATTAAGGTCGTCGGATTTGATATCAATCCGGATCGCGTCGCACTTATGCAAAATGGAATAGATCCAAGTAATGAACTAGTAGCTGACGATTTTTTAGGTTGTGATATCACATTTACGCATTCTTTGGATGATCTGAAAAATGTCAATTTCTTTGTCGTTGCTGTGCCTACGCCTATT
Organism: Flavobacteriales bacterium; assembly: GCA_947475275.1. GTDB lineage: Bacteria > Bacteroidota > Bacteroidia > Flavobacteriales_D > Crocinitomicaceae > M0103. The sequence goes on from CANJNE010000003.1 coordinate 40,081, forward strand.
GATGATTCAAATCTGCCAAATTTGAAACCTTTGTTGAGCGCAAGTCAAACGGTTGGTAAGGTTTTGAAAAAAGGAGATTACGTGGTATTTGAATCTACAGTATATCCAGGTTGTACAGAAGAAGATTGCATTCCTGTATTAGAAGAAATTTCCGGACTAAAATTCAATGAAGATTTCAAAGTGGGATATTCTCCTGAAAGAATCAACCCTGGAGATAAAGAACACACACTTCAAAATGTTGTTAAAGTTGTTTCTGGATGTTGTGAAAATTCACTTGAAGAAATAGCCAAAACATACGAATTGGTCGTAAGAGCAGGGGTTCACAGAGCTTCAAGTATTAAGGTTGCTGAAGCAGCAAAGATTATTGAAAACACCCAAAGGGATGTTAATATTGCATTGATTAATGAACTATCTATAATTTTTAATAAACTAAAAATCAACACATTTGATGTGCTTGAGGCGGCAGGAACGAAATGGAATTTTCTTAAGTTTTTCCCTGGCTTGGTTGGGGGCCATTGTATTGGTGTTGATCCCTATTATCTAACCCATAAGGCACAGCAGGCCGGATACCATTCTAAGGTAATTACAAGTGGTCGTTATGTGAATGATTCCATGGGCTTTTATATCGGAAAACAAACGGTGAAGAAAATTATCGCTCAAGGAAAACATATTCAAGACGCCAAAGTTCTCGTAATGGGAGCCACCTTTAAAGAAGATGTTAGTGATATTAGAAATTCCAAAGTAATTGATGTAATCAATGAATTGAAATCTTTTCAAGTTCATGTTGATGTAATTGATCCGCATGCTTCTTCCGATGAAATGATCCATGAATATGGAATTGGCTTGGTCAATGAAACTGGAATTGAATACGATGCCATAATCGTAGCTGTTAATCATTTAGAATATAAAAACATGGATGAAAATGATTTTAAAAAGTTGCTAAAAGACGGAAGTGGAGTATTTGTTGATGTGAAGGGAATCTTTAAGAATAAAATTAGGGATTTGGAATACTGGTCTTTGTAATATCTATTTGAAATGCAGTTTAAAAAGAAAATCCTTGTAACTGGTGGAGCCGGTTTTATTGGTTCCCATCTCGTTAGACATTTTGTTACGAAATACCCTGATTACCTGATAATAAATTTTGATAAACTAACTTATGCGGGAAATTTAGAAAATCTAAAAGATATTGAGGGTGCTCTAAATTATCGTTTTTTTAAAGGTGATATCGTAAACAAAAATGATGTTATGGATGCTTTTGTGGCATTCGAATTTACGGATGTGATTCATCTTGCAGCAGAATCTCACGTTGACCGATCAATTGAAGGTCCAATGGACTTTGTTATGACCAATGTGGTAGGTACGGTTAACCTTCTTCAGATCTGCAAAGAAAAATGGGTAGGAAACGACCATGTGTTTCACCATGTTTCAACAGATGAGGTTTTTGGAAGTCTAGAGGAAGAAGGTTTCTTTACAGAAACTACGCCTTACGATCCCAGAAGTCCTTACTCTGCATCTAAAGCATCCTCAGACCATTTTGTAAGAGCTTTTTACCATACTTACGGTTTCCCAATTAAAATCTCAAATTGCTCGAATAATTATGGAAGTCATCATTTTCCTGAGAAATTAATCCCACTAATGATCAATAATATTTTAAATATGAAGCCACTTCCAGTATACGGAAATGGTTTGAATATTAGAGATTGGTTGTGGGTAGTGGATCATGTAAGGGCAATAGATACCATTTTTCATAACGGTGAATTAGGTGCTTCATATAATGTGGGAGGGTTAAATGAATGGACAAATATTGATTTGGTTAAGTACCTCTGTAAGGTAATGGATAAAGAACTGAATCGACTTGAAGGTACTTCTGAACAATTGATTGTATATGTTGAGGATAGAAAAGGACATGACCAACGTTATGCTATTGACGCATCTAAACTTGTAAATGAATTAGGTTGGAAACCTTCTGTAACCTTTGAGGAAGGATTGGCATTAACAGTCAATTGGTATCTTGAAAATCAAAACTGGATTGAAAAAGTAACCTCTGGAGCATACCAAACTTATTATGAAAAAATGTACAGTACGAAGTAAGCTAAATGGGTTGGTTGGGTAGTATTTTTTCTTCAAAGAAAATTCAAAATACAGATTATTTAAATTTTGAAAAGATTGGAACGGATATGCATAGTCATATTATTCCTGGAATTGATGATGGTTCTCGTACCTTAGATGAGTCAATTGCGTTAGTTCATAAATTCAAATCACTAGGTTACAGAAAATTGATTACCACGCCACATATCATGGCTGAGGTATATCCAAATAATAGAGAACTAATAAATAAAGGTCTGGGCAATTTGAAAAGGGAGCTTGATCGCATTCAATTGGACATTGAAATTGAAGCAGCAGCCGAATATTATTTCGATGATACTTTTTTCGATATGGTAAAAACCGGTGATGTCCTTTCCTTTTCTGATAATTATGTTTTGGTCGAATTCTCTTTTCATTCAGAGCCAACCAATGAAAAAGCTCTATTTTTTGAAATGCAAATGAAGGGTTACAAACCTGTGCTCGCTCATTTTGAAAGATATACTTATTTCGATGATTTCATAGATAAAGCAAATAGATACAAAGAACATGGGGTAAATATTCAATTAAATCTGAATTCCCTTACTGGACATTATGGCCAAACCGTAAAAAAACAAGCTGAAAAATTGGTTGATAATGATTTGATTCATTTTATAGGTACTGATTGTCATCGTATGCAACATCTCAATTTGTTGGAATCTCATGCTGGAGATTATTATTTTTCTAAACTCAATAACCTCCAATTAAAAAATCAATTGCTCTGAAATTAAGCTAAATACATACCGCGGTAATTAATATATTTGTAAAAACTTTTACAATGGAAAATTACTTTTCACTTTACTTCTTAGGTATATCAATTTTCATATTGTCTCTTATTTACTTTAACAAACAATCGCTTTTTAATTTTTCATATTTACTATTTGGCATTGGAATTCTTGCATTATTTTGCAATACTGCTTTAAATGAAACCATTTCTTCTTTCTTTATTTCCAGCATTTCTGTCCTGATTATTGCTTTTTTGATTGGAAAATATAATTCTTCAAAAGAGATATATAAACATTTATTGGCAGTTACGATTTGTTCGTTGCCCATTGTATTATCTTGGTCTGCAAACATTACTGTTCAAGATTATACGTTTAAAATTGGTCCAATTCATCTTGTCCTAATATTATATGGTGGACTCATAAATGTTTTGAGCGTTTTAAAATATAAAATCCTCAATCGATTTGTTAAACATATTGATAAAGAAGATACACATCTTGCCTTCCAGTTGATCTTTTTAGGCATTGGCGTATACGTAGGAAGCTTTTTTGCCTCGTTTTTCGGTGTGCTTTTAATTGCATTAGGAGCAACTGTTTCGTCTTTTCAAACGCGTGATTTTAAAATCTCGCTTTTTACTTTAACCTATTCGATTTTTGCCATATTTATAGTTAAACAGAACATTGAGGTCATAGACCTATCGCTAGGTAAAATACTTTTTGGATTTGTATTAGGTGTTTTTTCATTGCTTATTTTTAACCTTTTTAGTCACGCTGAAAAAAACAGTATTTTAAATCTGCTGTTTCCAACAATTGTTCAGTCATTATTGGTGGGATTAATCATTTGGTTGGGTACGCAAAAAACGGATTTGGGTGGTTTTGATGCATATTTAGCATCATTATTTGGAATAATATCCGCACAATTATTTACAGGAGTTTTTATTAAAAACCTATATGTTATTGTCTTATCCTTAGCTGTTGGACTTGGCTTTGCGGTTATGATAAAACCAAATTTGGATGCAGAAAATCAAAATTTAAAACTTCCTGAAATAGTTAGTTCTTCAAATTCAGCGAACAAGAAGGCTGTTGACCCTTTCGATTTACCTGGAAAAAATTTAGAAGAAATCACGGGAAACTATAAGATTGATGATACAAATTCAGAATTGACTTTTCAACTTGGACCTAAAGGTGGTAAAACAATAGGAGCCATTAAACTTTTTACAGGCCAAATTAAATTGACCAAAGTCTCAGAAAATTCCGAATTTAAGGTTGAGATGCCAGTAAATAAATTGACAACTTTTAATGCGTACCGTGATGAATCCTTGATGGAAGCATCATATTTCAATGTTGCCAAATTTCCAAAAATGAATTATTGGTCTAAAAAAATGGTTGCGGAAGATGACTACTATACCATTTCTGGTGATTTTGAAATGTTAGGTATTAAACAAAATGTCGATGTTAATGTGAAATATCTTGGTAAAAATGAAAAAGGAGTACCTATTTTAATTGGTAAATCATCTTTGGATAGAACGCTTTTTGGAATGAAACCGGACCCGAAAGAAGGAAATGTTGTTGATTTTCAATTTAAAATCGAACTCCTAGAAATAAAGCCATGATGAAGACACCTTTTTGTCGCTAATAATTAATGCTGGAAAAGGAATTTTCAAATAATTCAATTGTTTTAAAATAGCTTTTGCCCAAGGAGATTTTACTGGAATTTTAGACAAATCAATGTCTAACGAAAAGACCAATTCCCGTTTTGCATTGAATTGATAAATGCTTCCGTTCTGATTTATTTCAAAGAAATCGTTATCAGCTTTTAATTTTTGGTCAATACTATAACCTAGAGAAAGACAGAGCCATTTTGGAAATTTAGCAGAACTTAGAAAACGCCCAGGACTAAAAGTTAGCCAATAGGTTTGTCCATTATAATCTTTTAAAATTCTTTCCGCTAAATTTGACCCTAAAATTCCCGGTCTATATTGAGCATATTGAGTAGGATGGGTGGAGAATTTTAACTTGAAAAGAGGTTCTTTCAAAAATAATTCTTGACCAAGGTAAATTGCTGTTCCAGCGCTGTTGGCTGCAATATCGCACCATGAAAAACCCCACTCAGGACTCAAACCGTCAAAAATTTCTAGCGTTGTTTGATAAGTAAATCCTATGGATGCACCAATTATTGCCGATTTTTTTGGTGACACTCCGCTCCATTTATATAAATCACCTGTAAATTGACCAAGCATATAACTGGTAAACAAGTGTCCCGTTTTATCCATTTGCATCCAATTGGAGCAGTCATTAAAAGTGTGAAACTTACCAAGACCCTCCTTACTATACCAAACATTGTATAAACCCACTAAACTTCCTGCTCCAGTTAATCCAATTCCTGAAGTTGTGCATAATATTCTTTTTTTATTAGGGCTTTTGCTCGCGTTAATAAATTGAGCATTCGGTGTCGCTGTAATTCCAACAAACAGTATGATTAATATGGAAATTGGCCATTTCATAAACTAATTATGTTGTTAAATTAAGTAAAATGCACTATTTGTTGATAAAAATGGCAATTATCAAAAATGAAGAAACATCTTATTAAAGTACTTTTATGTAATAATTAGAAGACAATGAATAAAATAAGGAAGGATTGGAATGACATAAAAATCAATGATAGTTGGGCAATTTTTAAGATTATGTCTGAGTTTGTCGAAGGTTATGAAAGAATGGCAAAAATTGGACCTTGTATTTCAATTTTTGGTTCCGCAAGAACAAAAGAAGAAAATCAATACTATAAAATAGGAGTTGAAATTGCAGAGATGCTCGCTGAGGCTGGATACGGCGTAATAACTGGAGGTGGCCCAGGAATAATGGAAGCTGCAAATAAAGGAGCCCAAAAAGGTGGCGGCAAATCAGTAGGTTTAAATATTGATCTTCCTTTTGAGCAAAATCATAACTCCTTCATCGATCCAGAGCATAATCTGGAATTCGATTATTTCTTTGTTCGTAAAGTAATTTTTGTAAAATATGCTCAAGGCTTTGTCATTCTACCTGGTGGATTTGGTACTTTAGATGAGGCATTTGAAGCTTTAACGCTCATACAAACAAAGAAAATCAATAAGCGACCAGTTGTTCTTATTGGAAAATCATACTGGGGTGGTTTGGTGTCATGGATTGAGGAAGTAATGCTCCATAAAGAAAATAATATTTCAGCTGGAGATATGAATCTTTTTAAAGTTGTCGATACCGCTCAAGAGGCATTTGATTATATAGATGATTTCTATAAGACTCATGAACTTTCACCAAACTTTTAAATTCGATTGATGCTAAAAAATACGATACTTTATTTTCTATATTTGTGTTCTTATTAGAAGTATGGAATTCTTTAAAAAACTGAAGCTTTTTATTTGGAGTAAGCACTTTCTTAAGCACTTTGGCTTAGTCATTCTTTTTTATCTTGTCGTAATTAGTATTACTATTTTCTATTTAGATGCTTATACCAATCATGGTCAGAAAATAAAAGTTCCAAATTATCTGGGTAAAACTTTAAATAGCGTAAAGGCTGATATTGAAAGCCATGGTTTACAATATGAGGTTTTGGATTCAATTTATAAACCAGATCTGCCAGTAGGAACTATTTTAGAGCAAGATCCTGAGCCAACAGATTTGTCACAAGTGTATGTGAAGGATGGCAGAATTATTCGATTTAGAATTTCAAAAAACAGAGATTTTAAGCAACTACCCAACCTGAGAAATTATATGGAGAGTTTTGCTATTAATGTGCTCAAAACAAGAAGTTTTAATTACATAGTTCAATACAAGCAAACAACTGAGGAAGATGGTGCGGTTATAGACCAACTTTATAACGGAAAATCCATTAAAGAAGGTACTTGGTTGCCAATTGGGTCAACTATCGTGCTAATTGTTGGAGAGAATAATACACCCGAACCTGTGCAAGTGCCTAATTTATATGGATTAACAATATCTGAAGCACAACAGCGTTTAGCTTCAATTGGTGAATTTGAACTGATAACAATTTGTACAGATTGCTTATCAAGTGAAGATTCATTAATGGCTAGAGTTTCAATGCAACAACCAGAATATTTAGAAGGTGTCAATATTGCTGTTGGTACCCCGATAAAGATTTTTGTGAGTAAAGATTTTGTTCCACAACCTGTTGAAACCCCAGAAGAGAATCAAAATAAACCAAATACTGATTAGCAATTTAGAATCTTAGTATATGAAGTATTTTCCCTTACTGTCTTTACTTTTTGTGTCGATTCAAGTTGTCGCCCAATATGAAACTGTAACTCCTATCCAGTATAATTTGGAATTGATGCATAAACAAAAAGGAGCAAGTATTAAAAGTAACAGTCAAACTTTTGATAGTACCTTTATTTACAAAAGTGATACATTGAGTTTGCCTTTTTTTGATGAGTTTTCTAAAAATCATTTTCAGGTTTATAGCAATGAATTTAGTGCCCCTGGCGTTACTTGGGATAAGAAATACCGAATATTGGATGCGGTTAATTCATTACCAATTTCCAATGGTGTTTTTTTTACGGATCAACAAACTTTTCGCAGAACATATGATGTCAACACGCAGTCTAGTGTTGATGATAACTTTATTGCTACGAGTTATCAAGTTGGAGATTTAACAACTTATCCTGTTGCCTATTTACCTACCGATTTGTATCCGCCCTATTATATTTACGACACAATTGGTGTAAGCGACATTTCTGACACCATTTGGATTGCCAATCCAACATACTTTCAAGATTCAGCAACCCAATTTTTCGCCAACTTGAATGATTTGAACGCTTATTGGCTAGATGATTTTGCCTATCATAATTACAGATTTGCAAAAAATCCCAGATCTCTTGGTGTTGTAACCTTCGATGGTTTAGATCAAAATGGTTATCCCTATGCAATCAATTCTGCCATTACCAATTATGCAGATTTTTTAACATCAAAACCTTTGAACATGGAAGGATTAGATGCTGCGGATTCTGTTTACTTTAGCTTTTTATATCAAACCGAAGGTTTTGGTGACGTTCCAGAGGCCTCCGATTCTCTTGTATTGGAATTCTATGCAAAAGAAATTGATCAATGGTTTAGAGTGTGGAGTGCATCAGGTGAACCCGTGTCAGATTTCAAAGTAGGGCATATAAATATTTCTGACCCCAAATATTTTAAAAAGGGGTTCCAATTCAGATTTAAAAATTATGGTGCCTTGTCTGGAATGCTTGATGTCTTTAATATTGATTATGTTAACCTCAGAACTTTGTCTGGATATCAAGACACTTTATTTAAAGATTTTGCATTTGTTTATCCTGTCGGATCTTTGCTAAAGAGATATACCTCAGCTCCATGGGATCATTATAAAAATAATGCGCCGGGTAAAATGAATGATATATTTCAGGTCACCCTTCACAATGGAAGTAATTTACCTGAAAACAATCAAAATGGTCAAGTTAATGTAAGTTACAATGGTGTTAGTGAAGGAAATTTTTTGTTGAATGCCCAAAATCTTTCTGGGGGTGATTTGAATTATGCACCAAGTACTACTTATGCCACCACTCATGATTTGTCATCAGGTTATCAATTCGATATCAATAAACCAGGTACATTTCAAAGTTTCGATATTCGTTGCAACGCATCGGCACAATTTCCTAATTTGGCTCAGAATGATTCCACACAAGGTGTACAAATTTTTTCCAATTATTACAGTTATGACGATGGATCTGCTGAGGCTGCATACGGTCCAACAGGAACTCAGGCAAGGTTAGCCATTAAATATGAATCGTATGAATCAGATTCATTAATCGGAATTTCAATACATTTTGTCCCATCTGTAGTCGATGTTTCTAACAAATTATTTTTACTATCTGTTTGGAATGACTATAACGGTTCCCCTGGACAATTACTTTACGAAGATGATGTTTTCTTTCCTCGTCAACCTCAATATGGAGCGAACCCAAATGAATTTTATAATTATTATTTTATCGACACCCAAAAGGTTAATGTTGGAACAACTTTTTATGTTGGTTGGAGACAGTTTGATGCGGAAAGATTAAATGTTGGTCTGGATCGGAATCACGATAATTCTCAATATACATACTACAGTGTTAACGGAGGTGCTACATGGAATCAATCCATCATTGAGGGTTCAGTGATGATTCGTCCTATTTTTTCAACTTCCCTGGATGCTGAATTGGGCGTGAATGAAGAAAACTTTGAAGCAATTAAAGATATTAGTATTTATCCAAATCCAACTGGTAATATTTTGAATGTAAAGTTAGAGCAACATTCTTTCTCTGGAATGGAACTTTGGTCTGTTGAGGGTAAAATCTTGAAAGCTGAGCGTGAAAATCAATTTTTTGAACTTTCAGATTTGCCAGCTGGGTATTATTTCTTAAAAGTGTTCGGTTTTGATGAGCTTTTTAAAATTGTCAAATATTGAATCATGGAGGAAAATGTCCCCGATGTCGAAAACGAGGAAGAGGATTTATTTGAACATTTCAATATAAAAGTAGATTTAGGACAGGAAATAGTTCGAATCGATAAATTTTTAATTGATCGTCTCCCTAATACTTCCAGAAGTAAAATACAATCTTCAGCTAAGAATGGAAATATTAGGGTTAATGGAATATTTGTTAAATCTAATTACAAGGTAAAGCCTAAAGATGATATTTCTATTGTTTTACCTTATCCTGTTCGGGAAATAGAACTTATTCCAGAGGATATTCCTATTGATGTTATTTTTGAAGATGATAATTTGATTATCATAAATAAACCGGCAAATATGGTAGTTCATCCAGGTTATGGAAATTACCGAGGAACGCTTGTTAATGCTTTGGTTTATCATTTCAATAACCTTCCACAAATTAATAATGAATATTACGGCAGACCTGGTTTGGTTCACCGGATCGATAAACATACCACAGGCTTGTTGATTATTGCAAAAACCGAAAATGCTTTAACCCATCTTGCTAAGCAATTTTATGATAGAACCATACAACGTAGATATCTAGCGCTTGTTTGGGGGGATGTTCAACAAGATGGCACCGTTGTTGGAAATTTGGGTCGGTCACCAAAAAATAGAAAGGTGATGACTGTTTTTGATGATCCAAGTCTAGGAAAACATGCTATTACGCATTACAAAGTTTTGGAAAGGTTTGGTTTAGTTACACTGCTAGAATGCAAACTAGAGACGGGAAGAACGCACCAAATCCGCGTTCATATGAAACATCTGGGGCATCCGTTATTTAATGATTTAGAGTACGGTGGAAATCTGATATTAAAAGGAACCGTTTCAACAAGCTATAAAAAGTTTATCGAAAACTGTTTTGAATTGATTCCCGGACAAGCGCTTCATGCTGCAACCTTAGGGTTTGTTCATCCAGTATCTAATCAATCACTCAATTTTGATTCTAAGATCCCTGAAGGATTTGAAAAGCTATTGGAAAAATGGAGGAAATATACTTCAAGTGCCCATGAAATATAGTTTTTGATTCATTATTACCTTAAAGTTATAACCTTCTTCATGCCAATTTATAAAATGAATTTTTAGTTTTTTTGTATAAATTCATTCAAATTTGATGAAATCTCGCAAATTATTATTTTCTTCGCTAATTAATTCCTAATTGAAAAAAGTATTACTATGTGCTATAAATTACTTTTACCTATAATTTTTACTGGATTTTCCCTTGGTCTTTTTGGGCAACAGAAATACATTGTTGAGGCTAATGATTATTTTAATCGAAACATGTATTGTGAAGGTGCAGCAAAATGTATCTTAGCATACTCCAAAATCAAAAAAACAGGAAAACAAGCACTGAGAGACAAAGGTGATATGGCTTTCAAAACAGCTGAATGCTACCGTTATACTGATAAATTCAAAGAGGCTAATGAGTGGTACGAAAGATCTGTTTTACTTGACTATCAGAAAATAAACCCTGAGTTATTGTACAGTAACGGCGAAATGTTAAGAATGATGGGTGAGTTTGAAAAAGCTCAAAAAAGTTACGAAGATTACAAATCGCTAGTTCCAGGTGATGAAAGGGTAGATATGGCTATTGATAACTGCAAGAATGCGAAAAGTTTTATGAATGATAAAACCAAGCATGTTGTTGAAAATGCTGGATCGATTAATAAATCTGGAATTGATATGGCTCCAACCTTCGATTTGAAGGAAAATAGAATGTATTTTGCTTCAAGTAGGGATGCAAACGTTGGGAATTTAGACCCAATATCTTGCGAGAAATATATGGATGTATGGGTAACTGAATTTGATAAAAACGGAAACTTCAGTGAGCCTAAACTAGTAGATGAATCAGGATTGGTAAATACCGGAGAACATGAAGGATCGGTTTGCTTCGACGGTAAGAAAACAATGTTTTTTACAAGATGTCCTGACCAAAAGAAACAAAATCTTGGTTGTGATATTTGGATGGTGAAACGCAGCGGTAAAGAAGACTGGGATACTCCGGTGAAATGTAATTTAAAAGATGGCTTTAACGATAGTGTATCTGTTGGTCATCCATGTGTTAATGAAGAAGGTTTGTACCTCATATTTGCTTCCGATATGCCGGGTGGAATTGGCGGTAAAGATTTATGGTATTCTACTTATGATAAAAAGTCGGAAAGTTGGGCGAAACCAATAAATTTAGGAAAAGGAATTAATACCGTTGGAAATGAATTGTTTCCTACTTATGGTAAAGATGGAAAATTGTATTATTCATCTGATGGTATGAAAGGTCTAGGAGGTCTAGATATTTATTCAGCTGAAAGGGTTGAGTCAAATGATACGGTTTATTGGCAAAATCCGACAAATCTAAAATCTCCTATAAATTCTGAAAATAATGATTACTCTTTGTATGAATTTACAGATAAACAAGGGTATTTCACTTCGGAAAGAAAAGATCCTAATGGAGTTTTCAATGCAGATATATATAGTTATGTGCTTCCGCCTAATCTATTTGACCTACAAGTTATTATAAGTGAAAGAATTGATAAATCTGTGAAAATTCAGGACGCTAAAGTGAGTGTTGTAGGTTCTGATGGTACAAAATGGGAAGGTTATACCAAGAAAAACGGGTATACGGTTTTGTGGGATAAGAAACCTGATGGTAATAGATGGATTAATGCAGGTGTACAATATCAAATTTCTGTATCGAAAGAAGGATACTACGAAAATAAAAAAATAGAAAAATTTACTACAGAGGGCCTTAATGATGATCAAAGTTTTGTAATTGAAATGGATTTAATTCCTATCAAAAAACCTATTCGTCTTCCAGAGGTGCGTTATGTATTTAACCAATGGGTTTTCGTAAATGATTCAACTATTCAATCACAAGATTCTTTGATTTATGTTTACAATCTATTGAAAGACAATCCAGAAATCGTTTTAGAATTGAGTTCGCATACTGACTCTAGGGGAACAGCAGACGCTAATCAGAAATTATCTGAGAATCGTGCGCGTGCTTGTTACAAATACCTAATTGAAGAAAAAGGAGTAGACCCTAGAAGAATTGTACCAGCTGGAAAAGGTGAATCTGCTCCAAGAACAGTTTACAAGTTAGGCGATAATTATTTGGTTACCCAACCTTCAGACATGACAGGGGTAGAAACGATCGTGTTAACGGAAACGTATATCAATCAATTCCAAAAAACTAACAAAACTTTATTCGAAACATTGCATCAGTTAAATCGACGAACGGAAGGAGCGGTGTTGCGAACAGATTTCGATCCAGCGACATCTCCAGCGGCTGATTCTAAGTATTTACAATTCGTTAAATACCCTTGATTTTAATTGAATAAGTTTTCAAAAAGCGCCCTAGTGGCGCTTTTTTCGTTAAATTGGGTTATATGAATGAATATTACCTACACTATCTATGGACTAATAAAAGCTTGCCATTTCATCAAATGAAACTTGTCGACGGTCGAGATTTTAAAATTCTTGATTTTGGTCAATACAATCCTGTTGAATCTGGGCCAGATTTTTCAAATGCAAAAATTATTATTGATGGAATTACGTGGTGTGGCAGCGTAGAAATTCATTTAAAAAGTAGCGACTGGTACAAACATAAACACCATAAAGATCAGGCTTACGATAACGTTATTTTACATGTTGTACTTAATTCGGATGAATTGGTTGTTCAAAATGGAATTGCTATTCCCGAAATAAGTTTAGCTGATTTTATTGATTTAGAACATCACACCAAATTCAAAAAACATTATCGATTCAAAAAAAATTGGAACTGTTCTGGTATGTTGGGTTTTGTCCCTTCCAATTTGGTTAATTCACATATTAATAAATTTTTAAACCAGAGATTAAAAAGGAAAACAGATGAATTGTTAAGGAATTACCATTTCTTAGAACAAAGAAGTGTCTTTTGCTTGCTGTTGGCTAAATCTTTTGGCACGAAACCGAATCAACTTCCATTTGAAATGCTGGCACGGTTAATTTCAAAAGTTGATTTTTCAAAGTATCAGGAAAGTGAACAAATAACTTTAATTCTTTTTTCTTCAGGTTTATATTATCCGAAAACAACCAAGGAGAAAATTTTTTATCAGATTTTTATTAGACAAAATGAATGTTTGCCTTCTACAATTTGGAAGAAAGGGGGGCTAAGACCACATAATCAGCCAGAGAAACGCATTAAAGAATTCGCATATCTCTACAGTTATTTGATTAGATTAAATGATAAAGAATGGGATAGATTGGTTGATCAAAATTTATTCGGTAGTTATTTCTTAAAATATAATTTTTCAGAAAAATTTGTAGGTCATCTATTAATTAATTCAATATCACCCTTTTATTTTTGGATGGCGGAGCATAACTATAACTTAAAGTTTAAAGAATATTACCTGCAAACACTAGAACAACAGGCCCCAGAAATAAACAGAATTACAAAATTGTGGAGCAATTCTAAAAATTATCTGAGAAATGCACGTGATTCCCAAGCTTTTTTGGAGATTTATGGTGAACTTTGTTCTAATAAACTTTGTTTGAATTGCAGCATTGGTAAATATTTAATTAAAGATGAGAACAATTCAGAAGATAATTTTCTTTTTTGAGATGAGGTCATTTGGTGTGTGTTCCTGGTTGGCCAGAAAACTAGGAATACAAAGTTCTAAAGTCCGATTAGGATTTATATATGCCTCCTTTATTGGTTTAGGTTCTCCATTAATTTTATATTTAATTATGGGATGGATTCTTGAACATCAGCATTATTTTAAATTTCAAAAAAGACGAAGAACGACCATCTGGGAATTGTAGTATTTTTAATTCATCACAGGATTCAATTTTAAGAATTGTATGGTGAGTTTGAGTTTTATATTTATTAATAGAAAAACAAAATTAATAGTGAATTTATTAATTACAGGTTCAAACGGTTTACTTGGTCAAAAGTTAGTGGAAAGATGTGTTAAACATCAGATCAGCTTCTTGGCGACTTCCAAAGGTGTCAATAGAAATCCGGATTGTTATGATACCAATTATCGTGAAATGGATATTTCTTCAGTACATGATATCGAAAAAGTCTTTAAAGATTTCCAACCTACTCATGTTATTCATACAGCTGCTATAACAAATGTAGATTATTGCGAATTGCATCCTGATGAGTGTAAAGTAACAAATACGGATGCTGTTAAATTACTATTTGATGCTTCTAAAAAATATAATTCACATTTTCAATTGCTGTCAACTGATTTTGTGTTTGATGGCGAAAAGGGTAATTATAAGGAAGAGGATCCAGTCAATCCATTAAGCCATTACGCTCAAAGTAAAGTTGATGCTGAAAATATATTAAGGAGTGAACACAATTATTCCAATTGGTCAATAGTTAGAACAATAATCGTTTATGGCACAGGAAATAACCTTTCCCGTTCAAATTTAATCAGTTGGACAATCTCCACTTTGAAGAATAACGAGCAAATTAAAGTTATAGACGATCAATTTAGAGCACCTACTTGGGCACCCGATCTAGCCTATGCATGTATAGAGATTTGTTTGCGAAATAAAAATGGTATCTACCATATAAGTGGTCCAAATACTTTTTCAATTATAGAAATTGTTCAGAAAGTTGCAGATTTTTACGGTCTATCGAAGGAAAACATTCAAAAAATAAGTTCTCAAGAGCTCAATCAACCAGCGAAAAGACCACCAAAGACTGGATTTGATCTCACAAAAGCAATAAAAGGATTAGGCTACAATCCTAAAACTATTGAAGAAACCTTAGATTTGATCTAAGTTTTAGGTTAAAATAAAAAATAGTATATTCGTCGTTCATAAAAAAAACTATAAACATGGCAGGAAGTGTTTGGCGCAAAAAACCAATGAGCGCATTTGAAGCGGACATGAAGAAAAGCGAACTAAAACGTGTTCTTGGAAAGTGGAGTTTAACAGCAATAGGTGTTGGCGCAATTATCGGAGGCGGGATATTTGTTTTAACAGGTACTGGAGCTTACTATCATGCAGGACCAGCTTTGGCATTATCGTTTGTAATTGCAGGAATTGCTTGTGTGTTTGCAGCGTTATGCTACTCTGAATTTGCATCTGTTTTACCCGTTGAAGGTTCTGCTTATGCCTATGCTTACGGAACAATAGGTGAGATATTAGCATGGATTATTGGATGGGGACTCGTTTTAGAATATGCAATGGGTTCAATGACCGTAGCTGTTTCGTGGTCGGGTTACTTTAATAAACTACTTAAAATGTTCGGGATTGTACTCCCAGATTGGTTAACAACTGATCCGGCCAGTTATACTGGGTCAGGTTTTTCAATGAATTTACCTGCATTTTTAATTGTTTTATTGGTTGTAGCCATTTTAGTTAGAGGAACAAAAGGCGCTGCTAAAGCAAACAATTTTATTGTGATTTTAAAAGTTGCTGCTGTACTTTTTGTTATCGTAGCAGGTTTGTTTTTTATTAATTTGGCAAATTGGTCACCGTTTATACCTGATGTAAAGAAAATTGTAAGTGAAAACGGCCTAACCGAAGCATACGGTATTACAGGTGTAATTTCTGGAGCAGCGGCGATTTTCTTCGCATATGTTGGTTTTGATGCAGTTTCCACGCAAGCAGGAGAAGCTATTAATCCTAAAAAAGATGTGCCGTTTGCTATTGTAGCTTCTCTGTTAATCTGCACTGTATTGTATATTCTCGTTTCATTGGTTCTTACTGGCATGATGAATTATCAAGATTTTGATCCAAAAGGAGCATATCCTGATGCAATTAAAGCTCCTGTTGCTTATGCTTTTGATATTGCCGGTCAAAATTGGGCAAGTTATATTATCACTTTTGCAGCTACAATTGGGTTGATTTCGGTTCTTATGGTAATGATTATGGGGCAATCTAGGATTTTCCTTGGAATGTCGAAAGATGGATTGTTGCCTAAAGTGTTCTCTCGAATGAATAAAGTTACTGGTACACCAGAAAGAAATTTATACATTCTAGGAGTCGTTATCGCTATTGTTGCAGCATTCACACCAATCAATAAATTAGCTGACATGACTAGTTTTGGAACATTGTTCGCTTTCATGATGGTATGTATCGCTGTTTGGGTTTTACGTGTGAAACAGCCAGAATTACCAAGATCATTTAAAGTTCCGGCTTTACCTGTAATTGCTGTTTTAGGAATATTGATTAATGTTTACTTGATGTGGAACCTTAGTTTAGACGCGCAATTACTGTCTTTGAGTTGGTTAGCGATAGGTATAATTATTTATTTCTTGTATAGTCGCAAAAAAAGTAACTTGAATCATTACAATCTAGATGCAGCAATTACACATCACGATGAGGAACCTACTCAAGAAGCGATTGAAGATTAAAAACAATTAACCTCTTATCCTCCTGATTCTAAGAAGCAGGGCTTATGTTTTAATATGGAAAAAAAACTTGGTAAAACATTAGGCTTACTTGATGCAACCAGTTTAGTAGCTGGTTCTATGATTGGTTCTGGAATTTTTATTGTCAGTTCCAATATGGCTCGTGACGTAGGTGCTTCAGGATGGTTGATTGTACTTTGGTTGATAACAGGCTTAATTACGATTTTAGCTGCGCTTAGTTATGGTGAACTTGCTGGAATGATGCCAAATGCTGGCGGACAGTATGTTTATATTTCAAGGGCTTATGGAAGGCTGACATCTTTCCTCTATGGCTGGTCTGTTTTTACAGTTATACAAACGGGAGTTATTGCTGCAGTTGCCGTGGCGTTTTCAAAATATGCAGCAGTTTTTTTTCCAGGTCTAAATAAGGTACTGTTCAATCATGCTTTTGGGGCTGTAAATTATGGTCACATTTTGTCTATTGCTAGTTTGGTCTTTTTAACTTTCATAAATAGTAGGGGTGTGCAAAATGGTAGAATTGTCCAACTTATATTCACTTCGACTAAAATTTTTGCGCTTTTTGCAATAATTGTGCTTGGTCTTGTAATCGGTCTGCAAACAGATACACTTACAAATAATTTTACCGATATGTGGTCGGCTTATAAAACCACTGTAGGTGAAAATAATGAGATCTCACAAATACCCCTTGAAGGATTTGTTTTAATGGGCGCTCTAGGAGCAACAATTATCAATTCTTTATTTTCGTCTGATGCCTGGAACAACGTAACTTTTATTGCCGGTGAAATAAGGGATCCAAAAAGAAATTTACCGCGAAGTCTGATTTATGGAACGCTCATCGTTACAGGGATTTACATACTCGTAAATCTAGCATACCTGGCTTTATTACCAATTTCAGGTGATATTAACGCAACTGGAACCTTCGAAAAAGGAATTATGTTTGCTGAAAACAATAGGGTTGGAGCTTCTGCTGCATCTGTTATTTTTGGAAATGCCGGTGCATATATTATGGCGGGCTTAATTATGATATCGACTTTTGGGTGCAATAATGGACTAATTTTATCTGGTTCCCGCTTGTTCTATGCCATGTCAAAGGACAAACTTTTTTTTCAAACTGCAAAAGAAATCAATAAATATGATGTCCCCGGAAAAGCACTTTGGATACAATGTTTTTGGGCGAGTATTCTTTGTCTTTCGGGTACTTATGAAGACCTATTGGTATATGCTACTTTTGTATCGCTATTGTTTTACATTTTGACGATCGGAGGGCTTTTTATATTAAGAGTTAAAGAGCCAAATATGGAAAGACCCTATAAAGTTTTCGGATATCCCATTTTGCCAGCTTTATACATTTTAATAACTGGAGCAATTTGTATTGATTTACTAATTTATGATACAACAAATACTGGAATTGGATTGATATTAGTTGGTCTTGGTTTACCTGTTTATTTTATTATTCGTAAAAATGAAAAATAGATTTCAACTATCCCTTCAAACCAAAAAGGGAATTGTAGGATTGATTTCAATTTTGATTTGCTGTACTTTCTTGCCTAGAATTTTAATGTCTTTCAAGGACAATAGCTTTTATGTCAGTGCCACGGATATTGAAGAATTCAAAAAGGAGGTAAAACAATATTCCAATAAGCAGTATAAATCGAGTTATCGAAAATATAAAAAAGTATATAATGTTCCTCCTTTAGCTTTCGACCCAAACAGTTATCAGCTGCAAGATTGGGTGGCTCTAGGGCTCTCCGAAAAACAAGCCAATGTCATTTTGAAATTTGCAAAGTATGGGATAAAAAGCGATGAAGAATTGAGAAATATTTTTGTCATTTCTCCCGAGTTATTTTCTGTGATTAAAGATTCTACTTTTTATACGACACCAACTTTTACTGCTTACGAGGAGAAAAAATTTGACAATAAAGAAAAACAAATAATCCTCGTCGAATTAAATGCAGCGAATCAAGAAGTTTTAGAAACAATACCAGGAATAGGCCCGTATTTTGCAAAAAAAATAATATCATTTCGGGATAAATTAGGAGGTTACTTCGGCAAGGATCAGCTTCTGGAAATAGGTAAAATGACTACTGAAAAATTAGCAGCCATTCAACAATACATTACATTTGACAACGAATTACTTAAGCAAATCAATATAAATGAGGCTTCCTCTGAAGAGCTATCTATGCACCCTTATATTACTTGGAATGTGGCTAATGCAATTGTTAAATATCGCGAGCAGCATGGAACATACAGTGATTTGAATCAAATTCTTAAAACAAGGGTAATTGATAATGAATTATTTTTGAAGATAAAACCATATTTGACGTTTTAAAATGGATTTAATTGAAAAACTAAAAGGAACAATTAGAGACGTACCTGATTTTCCAAAGGAAGGAATAATTTTTAAAGATATAAGTACTATCATGCTTGATCCTTCCCTCTCTGCTGAAGTTCTTGATTATTTAACAGATTTCTATAAAGAACAGCACCTTGATGCCATTGCAGGTATTGAAAGTCGGGGATTCTTATTTGGTTACCCGCTAGCTATTCGATTAGGGATTCCTTTCATCCTGATTCGTAAAGAAGGAAAATTGCCTTACAAAAAAATAAGTCATGCTTATCAGCTGGAATACGGATCCGCTGTCATCGAAATGCATACAGATGCTGTTGTCAAGGGGCAAAATGTATTAATTCACGACGATTTATTGGCTACAGGTGGTTCTGCTGCCGCTGCTGCCGAATTAATTCAAAAATGTGGCGGAAGAATTGCCGGATTTAGTTTTTTGGTAAGTCTAGATTTTTTAAAAGGTGACGAGAAGCTTAAACCGTTTTCAGACAATATTGTTAACTTAGTGCGCTATTAAAAAAAATTCAAAAAAAATAACCATGAACTTTGATATGAATGAAAACCAACTGATGATTACTCAGATGGTTAGAGATTTCGCTGAAAAAGAAATAAAACCGAATCGTAATAAGTGGGATGCTGAGGAGTATTTTCCGGTAGAAATCATGAAAAAAATGGGTGATCTCGGTTTGTTAGGAATTTTTGTCCCCGAAGAATATGGAGGTTCAGGTTTTGGATATTTCGAATACGCAACAGCTTTGATGGAACTTGGTAAGGTATGCGGGGGAGTAGGTTTAAGTGTAGCTGCACATAATTCATTATGTACCGGTCACATTTATTACCATGGTAACGAAGAACAAAAAAGAAAATACCTTCCAAAACTCGCTTCTGGTGAATTCATAGGAGCTTGGGGTTTAACTGAACCAAATACGGGTTCAGATGCAATGAGAATGAAAACAGTTGCCCAAAAAGATGGTGAGTATTGGGTTATTAATGGAGCTAAAAATTGGATCACTCATGGTTTATCTGGTGATGTTTCTGTTGTACTTGTTAGAACAGGGGATTTATTGGATAGTAATGGTATTACTGCCTTTATTATTGAAAAAGGCACTCCAGGATTTTCAGCCGTAAAAATTAAAGATAAGTTTGGTGTGCGCGCAAGTGAAACGGCTGAGCTTATTTTTGATAACGTTCGTGTTCATGAAAGTCAAGTTATAGGGGCTGTTGGTAATGGTTTCAAACAAGCAATGCAAGTGCTGGATGGTGGAAGGATTTCTATTGCAGCCTTAAGTTGTGGTGTCGCAAGAGGTGCGTATGAAGCAGCTCTGCAATATTCAAAAGAAAGGGAACAGTTTGGGCAACCAATATCGAATTTTCAAGCCATTGGTTTTAAATTGGCAGATATGGCCACAGAAATTGACGCTGCTGAATTACTTACTTTTCAAGCCGCTTATCTAAAGAATTCCAAAAAAGGCCTTACAAAACAAGGTGCCTTCGCAAAATTATATGCAAGTGAAGTTGCTGTGAAATGTGGAAATGAAGCTATGCAAGTTATGGGGGGTTATGGTTACACCAAAGAGTATCCAGCAGAAAAATACCTTCGTGATGCGCGGCTGATGACTGTGGGTGAGGGAACCTCCGAAATACAAAAATTAGTTATTTCAAGAGAAATTTTGAAATAATATTGTTTTGTTTTTATTATTTACTATATTTGCAACCCTTAAAGAAAATTAAATAAAGAAGATTATGCTTATTATTCCGGTTAAAGAAGGAGAAAATATCGAGAGAGCTCTTAAAAAGTACAAGAAAAAGTATGATAAGACAAATGTGATGAAAGAGCTAAGAAGAAGAAAAGAGTTTGTAAAGCCTTCTATAATTCAACGTCAAGGAAAAATTAAAGCATCCTACATTCAAAAAATGAAATCTAGTGAAATGTAGTAACATTCACAAAAAATATACGTAAAGGAGCTTATGGCTCCTTTTTTATTGCTTTCACAATTTGAAAAATACCTTGCGATAGAGAAAAGATATTCTCAAAATACAATCCGTGCGTACTTAAAGGATTTGAGTCAGTTTATTGATTACACTTGCGTTACCTCAATTGATCAATTCAATCAAGTAACACATTCCTCTGTTCGTTCATGGATTGTTTCTCTAGTTGATGGGTCCATAGAAAATAAATCTGTTAATCGTAAACTTTCATCGTTAAGAACATTCTTTAAATGGCTTAGAAAAGAAAAGATTTTGGTGCAAAGTCCATTATCAAAAATTAATGGGCCTAAAATTTCAAAAAGATTGCCAGTTTTTGCCAAAGAATCAGATCTTGATTCAAAGAGAATGGAAAAAGTGTTTAGTTCTGATTTTTATGGTGTTCGTGATAAGCTAATATTTGAATTGCTGTATCAAACGGGAATCCGTTTAAATGAAATACTCAATCTCAAGGAAATTGATGTTAATGATAAGGCAATTAAGGTTTTGGGTAAAAGAAACAAGGAAAGGTTTATACCTATTACAAATGAGCTGTTTTTACTGATTGTAAATTATAGAATACTAAAGCAAAGTCTTAGTTTAGAAAATGATTATCTTTTAGTACTGAATAATGGTAATAAATTATATCCAAAATTTGTATACCGAAAAATTATTTATTATCTTGGTTTAACTACCAATTTAGATAAAAAAAGCCCACACGTTCTTAGACATACTTTTGCAACCCATTTATTAAATAATGGTGCAGGTTTAGAGACAATTAAAGATTTATTAGGTCACGCGAATCTTGCAGCTACTCAGGTTTATACCCATAACTCTTTCGCAAAGCTTTCAAATATTTATTCACATGCTCATCCTCGCGGTGGCAAAAACAATTAAATTATGGAAATTCAAATTCACTCAATTCATTTCGATGCAGACAAAAAACTTATTGATTTTATAAATGAGAAGGTAAATAAATTAGAATTGTTTTTTGATCATATTATTGCCAGTGAGATTTACCTGAGGATCGACAAAAGTCAAGACAAGGAAAACAAAAACGTGGAAATTAAATTATTAATTCCTGGAAAAACCCTAATTGCAAAAAAGCAATGTAAATCATTTGAAGAAGCTACTGATGAGGCAGTTGAGGCCTTGCGTAAACAACTTGCCAAATTTAAGGAGAAATCTTCTTAAGTAATTTCGTGAATTATTCCGTGGTATTTTATATTAATCCCTTATTTGACCCTTTTAACAAATACTAATTAATAGAATTGATTAACCTAATTGATTAATTTTCTAACTTTTTTGAATTTCAAGAAAAGTCTAAACGCAGTTAATTTTAGTGTTTGAATATCAAAAAAAATAAAGAAGAAAAAAAATATCTTCAAAATCTTGTATAAAAAGAAATCTTTAGTAAATTTGCAATCCCAAATCGGGTTTAAAAGAAATTCGTTCTTTATTTTTTGACCAATATATTGCCGATGTAGCTCAGCTGGCTAGAGCAGCTGATTTGTAATCAGCAGGTCGGGGGTTCGAGTCCCTCCATCGGCTCAATAAAATATGTTGGGGATGTCGCATAGTGGCTATTGCAGCAGACTGTAAATCTGTCACCTCACGGTATCGTTGGTTCGAGTCCATCCATCCCCACAAAAATTAAAAATAGTAAGCGGGAGTAGCTCAGTTGGTAGAGCGTCAGCCTTCCAAGCTGAGGGTCGCGAGTTCGAATCTCGTCTCCCGCTCAAAGAAGCCGGTGTAGCTCAGGGGTAGAGCGCTTCCTTGGTAAGGAAGAGGTCACGAGTTCAAATCTCGTCATTGGCTCATTGAAGGATTTTTTCACTCTTAA
>CANJNE010000004.1 GCA_947475275.1 Flavobacteriales bacterium
ATCTTTTGCCAACATGGAAGATGAAATATCAAGTGCGATGACAATATCAATTCCCTCTTTGTAACGCTTTTCAATTGAAGTTTTACTATTATTAGATACCGGTTGAGCCGCGGCAGTAATAATAAGAACAAGTGCTAATAATTGCAAAAGCAAAAGAAAATAACGAAGGTAACTTATAGAATTTTTGGACAGGTCTTTTTGTTGAATACTGGTGCCGGTATACATAAAATCACCTGATCGATTTTGTTCCTTTTTGAAGGCAATGTATCCAATAATTGGAATGATAAGCAATAATATCAACCACCAGGGAGCAAGGTAGTTGTATTCCCAAGGCAATATGTTCCAATCACTCAACATTTTGTTTTTTAATTGCTTTGGTATTTTGAACTATTCTTTTTGCGCTATTTAAAAGAGCCATATTGTGATCTTCTTCTGGTTTAGATTTGGCGAATTTCACCATATCAGCGCCATATAGTAGCGATTGAATTTCGGTTATTTTAGATGGCTCTAATTTTAATTGTCTTAAAAGCAAAATGGTTTCATGAGTTGTTTTTTCCAGCAAATTCAATTCAAAACAATATGAAAAATAACTTCGAAGCAGGAAAGACAACTCACTATAATGTTCTTTTTCCAATCCTTGTAGCCATAATTTTTTCCTTTCTAATTCTTCAATAGCTTTTAAGGTTTGCTGTTGAAAATCCATATTTTCGTCGCTTACAATTCTAGCCTTTTTCTTTATTATCCAACGAATGATAAAGAAAGCAAGCACCACAATAGCCGCCCATATTATTAATGACAAATAAGACCGAAGTTCGGTATTGGCTTCTTTCTCATTGATTTCTTTTGGAATCTCAGCGAATTCTTCCTTTATATCTTGGAGTTCCGTTGAATCTTGATGTTCTACAAGATGTGCTTTGAATATTGCACATGGAAAGTTAATGTTTTGATTGTTAAAATTTACAACAAAATCAGGAATTTTGAATGTTCCCGTATCCCAAACTGTAACTTCAAAAATTCCCGTCCATAATTGTTTATCTGACTCTTTGATTAAAGTGTCTTTGAATGGATTTAAAATTTCTAACGAAGAAGTGTCATTAACAAAGACACCATTTTTATTCATTTTTTCGCAAGAAACTTTTGATTTATCTGAATTGAAAATGAAATCATTACCTTGATTGTATAGTAAGAGATAAGTTAATGTAATCTTCTCCCCAACTTCAACGTCACTTTTCGACAATATAGTCTTTGCTTGTTGCGACCAAATCAAAGGCGTTAATATAAAAAACAACGTTATGGTTAAAAACAACTTCATTTTCTGTCTTTAAACAATTTAGTTAGTGGTTTGATAAAGTCTTCGTTGGTCTCGCAAGTAATTAAATCGATTCCAGATTTACTGCATTCAATTTGAAGTTGCTCATCTTTATTTAACCTTTCTTCATAAATGCGATTCACTGCTTCTGTTGAAGAGCTATCAATCCAAGATGTTTCACCTGTTTCGGCGTTAAACAATTGTATCCAGCCAAGATTAGGCAATTCCATTTCTACGCGATCGTATAATTTAATGGCAACCGTATCATGTCTGTTTCGGGCTAACTTTAGTGATTTCAAATAACTATTTTCATCAATGAAATCGCTCAATACAAAAACGATACTTCGCTTTTTTTGAACATTATTTAAGAATTTCAGTCCTTCATCCAGATTTGTTCTTTTTGAAGTAGGTTTAAAATTCAGCAGTTCTCTCAGTAGGAATAAAGCGTGTTTTCTTCCCTTTTTTGGAGCAATAAATTTCTCTACAGTATCGGTCAATAATATCGCACCTACCTTATCATTATTGGAAATTGCGGAAAAAGATAATACTGCTGCAATTTCGATGGCCAAATCTTTTTTGGATTGCGCAGAACGACCAAATTCAGATGAACCAGACAAATCGATTATCAACATAATGGTAAGTTCGCGTTCTTCCTCAAAAACTTTGATGAAAGGTTCGTTATACCGGGCAGTAACATTCCAATCAATCGTTCTTACTTCATCACCAAATTGGTAATTTCTAACTTCGCTAAAAGCCATTCCTCTTCCTTTGAATGCGGAATGATAATCGCCCGAAAAGATCTGTTTGGTAAGACCTTTTGCTCGAATTTCAAGAAGTTGTATTTTGCGAAGCAGTTCTTTAGTTTCCAATTTTCTTTAATTTCATCAAGGAACCGCAATGCGATTAATAATTTTTTTAATGAGGTCAGATGAAGTAATATTTTCGGCTTCAGCTTCATAAGTAAGGCCGATACGGTGCCCCATAATATCAATTGCTAAAGCTTGCACATCTTCAGGTATTACAAAAGCTCTTCCTTGCATAAAAGCGAATGCTTTTGCACAAAGAGCCAAATTAATGCTGGCTCTCGGAGAACATCCATAAGCAATGAAAGGAATCAATTCGCTTAAACCGTAATGGTGAGGGGTTCTTGTTGCATAAACTATATCTACAATATATTGCTCAACTTTTTCGTCCAAATAAACTTCTCTCACCAATTGTCTTGCTCGAATTATGTCGTCGGTTGAAATTACTTTGTTGCATTTAGGTAATCCTGCAGGTTGGACATTGTATCGAATAATTTTCCTTTCCTCTTCTTTACTGGGATAACCCAAATTAACTTTCAGCATAAAGCGATCTACTTGAGCCTCAGGAAGCGGATAAGTTCCTTCTTGCTCGATTGGATTTTGAGTTGCCATCACCAAGAAGGGCTGCGGTAATGGAAAAGTTGTTTCACCAATTGTAATTTGTCTTTCTTGCATGGCTTCCAATAAGGCACTTTGCACCTTAGCAGGGGCACGATTTATTTCATCAGCAAGAATAAAATTGGAAAAAATTGGTCCTTTTTTAACAGAAAAAGCTTCGCTTTTTTGATTGTAAATCATCGTTCCTGTAACATCTGCGGGCAATAAATCTGGGGTAAATTGTATCCTGCTAAATTTTAAATTTGTCGCTTCTGATAAAGATTTTATTGCTAAAGTTTTTGCTAAGCCCGGAAGTCCTTCCAAAAGAATGTGTCCATCTGCAAATAATGCAACCAAAAGCCTGTCTAACATGTGACTTTGTCCAATTATAATTCGACCAACTTCATCTTTCAGTTGCTGAATAATCAGTTTCTCTAGTTTAATTTTTTCACTAAGAATTCGAAGGTTATCGGCAGGTGTTAATTCTTGGGTAGCGTTGTCTTCCATAATACATTTTAAGATGAATTTACAAAGTTGTTAAGAAACTCAGCGAAACGCTTGTTTGTGCTGTTAAATATTGTTAACATTGATATTGAATACTTTACAACCTAACCACTATGAATAAGCGCACCTGTTTGGAATGCAGTCAGCAATTAAATGGTCGAAAAGATCAAAAGTTTTGTTCAGATTATTGCCGAAATGTTCACAACAATCGTTTAAACGAGGATTGTACGAATGAGATGCGAAAAATCAATCGTATTTTAAGGAGAAACAGAAAAATCTTAGAAGGATTTAATCAAAATGGCAAAACTTCTGTAACCGTTTTTCATTTATCTGAGCAAGGCTTTAATTTTCATTATTTTACTAATGTATACAAGACACAAAAAGGCACAAGTTATTTTTTCTGTTACGACCAAGGATATACTAAGTTAACAGGGGACAAGTATATATTGGTAAGGAAGAAAGATTATGTGGTGTAATGCAAAAAAAAAGAAGTCGACCAGGAAGACGACTTCTTTTCAAACCTAACCACTACTACTATATTACTACTGTAATCTTAATAACAATGAAAGATTAATTTTGTTTTACAAATTGTATTTCACAATTTAATTTTACCTCGTCACTCACTACAATACTTCCTGCCTCTGTGATTGCACTCCATGTTAAACCAAACTCACTTCTTTTGATTTTACCATCTATGGAAAATCCCGTTTTTGTTTGACCATAAGGGTCTACAACTACTCCCCCGAAGTCAGCACTTAATATAATTGGTTTTGTAACATCACGGATGGTAATATCACCATGGATTTCGTATTCTTCTTCAGATATTTTTTTAACTCCAGTACTCTTGAAAGAAAGATGTGGATATGCAGCTGCGTTGAAGAAATCTTGAGACTTCAGATGTGCATCTCTATCTGCAACACCAGTATTGATAGAATCTGCATTTGCATTGAATGCAAATTCGGCTTTAGTAAAATCATTGTCTTCCGCTTCTAAAGAAGCATCGAATTGATCAAAAGTTCCCTTAACGTTGGTAATCATCATGTGTTTTACCTTGAATCCAATTTGACTGTGAAGCGTATCGATTTTCCAATTTGTTTTCATAATTAAATAATTTAAATGTTTGTGATACAAAGTAACAAGGTTCTGTCGAGGAAAAGATTGACGTAGGTTAAGACTTATTTTATTTTTAATTCTTTATTCCCTTCATCATATTCTTCTTCATTCTGCTCAGTGATTCAGGCAAAATACCTAGATAGGAAGCAATTTGATGTTGAGGGACCAATTGTTCGATTCCAGGCGCTCTTTGAATCAATTCAAGATATCTTTCAGAAGCTTGGGTGCTGATAGTAAGTAAAAACCGTTTTTGTAAGACAACTAAATGTTTTTCTATGATGATTCGAAAGAGTCTTTCCATTGCTGGAAAATCCTGGAGCAGCTTATCTTTTTTGTGCTTATCAATTTCTAAAACCCAAGTTTTTTCAAGTGCTTCAGCGCTAAAAAACGCTTCTGTTTGATTAGAAAATGATGCCATATCGCCAATCCACCAATTGGAAAAGGCAAAATAAAGTACATGCTCTGCACCTTTTATGTCGCGATGAAAAATCTTCCATAATCCGGAGAGTACAAATCCCTCTTTACATGCGATTGAACCTTGTTTAAAAAATATATCTTTTTTGGAATATTGCTTCAATTCATAAAATTCACAAATTGCTTGAAGATGCTTTTCGTCTAAAGAAATATGATTGGATAAGTATTTACTGAATAGAACGTGGGCTTCTATTTTGGTCATTATTTTCGAGATTTGAGAATATCTTCAAGAACGGTATCCCACATTCCAATTCTATTTTCCAACGCAATGCTTATGGCGATTTCTGCTTCTTCCCATTTTTGAGGATCGTTTTCACAAAGCGAAGTCATTAATTTTCTGGATAACTCGCCATGTTTACCGCCATCAACTTCAATATGCCTTTCTAAATAATACTTGAAGGAAACCACTTTTTCAGGATGGATTTCATACATGTCATTGATAATCGCAGTAAACATATCTGGAATTAGTTCTTCACGTCCATAGGCAAAAACTGCAGCCATTACATGTGGACTATTGGAATTAACAACTTGAAAAGTATCAGAAACAAATTTTCGGATTCTCGAATCCAAAGTCGTGTTATTCAAAGCATCAGTTAAATCAGAACCATTTTTTAATTCAAGAATGAGCGTTTCAACAGCTGAGGTATCTGCACTGCATTTTCGCATTGCTTTCAAATACATTTCGAAATGACTATAATAATCACCATTTTCATCAATATCTGATTCTTCTCCAAGAACGATTTCATTAATAAAATGACGAAGTTCAGGATTACCTTTTGGTAACCATGGAATTTGTGTGCAAGTCAGCTCATTTTGAAGCGCTTTCACAAGAGACATAAAATCCCAAACGGCGAAGATGTGATGCTTCATGAAAATTTGCAAATCACTAATTGTTCTAAGCTCCTTATAGAGTTTGTGGTTTATCACTTCTTGTCGAAGTAGTTCTATTTTCTGATCAATTTTATCGATGTAATAAGATGTTTGCATAAAGTTGAATTCTACACACTACAACAAAAGTTTATTTCTATTGTTTTGAATATAAAAGTACTATGTATCAATTAAAAAGAAAACAATTTGTTAAAACTGACATTGAGACTTGCTGGTCATTTTTCTCATCACCTGCCAATTTAAGCAAGATAACGCCCTCCTACATGGGTTTTGATGTGTTGACTGAGGTTCCTGAAAAAATGTATGAAGGTTTGATGATTGAATACAAAGTGCGGCCACTTTTAGGTATACCAATGAAATGGATAACTGAAATTACACATGTGAAAGATTTGAACTATTTCGTAGACGAACAACGCAAAGGCCCCTATAAGATTTGGCACCACGAACATAACTTCAAAGTTGTTGATGGTGGCGTTGAAATGATTGACATTGTTTCATACGAATTACCGATGGGGATTTTGGGGAAAATGGTTCATCCAATAATTGTAAAGAAAAAACTTGAAGAAATTTTCGAATACCGATTCAAAGTAGTAGAAGAATACTTTAATATTGACTAATTACTCTGTTGTTTTATTATCGTAAGCCATTTCAAACCGTTCTGCTTCCTTTTTTGTCTTCCTGATAAGTCCGTCTCGGTGCTGAGGAGGGCTATAAATGGTGAACAATTTCAAATCAAGATTATTACTGATATTGATGATTTCATGTTTTGCTTTTTGGGGGATTAAAATGCAATCACCCGATTCTATAGGGTTTTCAATTCCATTAATAATGGCCAATCCAAAGCCTTGAACTACATAGAAAAACTGATCTATCATTTCATGTGATTCTTGTTCAATCGATTCGTTAGGTTTTAAATGCATTAGGACTAATTGCATTTGTTCAGCCGTATACAAGACATGTCTGTAATCTGTGTTTTCCAGAGCCAACCCCCCTAAGTTTTGATGATATCCGTTCATTTCATTTGAATTTATTGAAATAAATGTCTCCCTAAAAAAACAAGGATCCAAAACATTTAAACGAAAACACCCTTTTTTTCCCGCAATTCTTTATATCATACCTTGAAGCGTTTTTAATGCACTGTTAATATGACCGATAGGATTGGTTTGAGAATTAAAGATTTCTTCAACGAGACCTTTTTTGCTGATAATATAAGTTACTCTCCCAGGAATTAATCCAAAAAGATTTGCTGGAACACCAAAAAGTTTTCGAATGGCTTTGTCCTCGTCAGCCAACAAGTTGTATGGTAAATTATGGTTCTTCGAAAAACTTAAGTGGTTTTGAACGCTGTCGGAAGAAATTCCAAAAAGTTCGCAATCGTATTTGAGAAATTCTTCGAAGTCATCCCTAAAAGCACAAGCTTCTTTAGTGCATCCCGGGGTTTCATCTTTAGGATAAAAGAAGATTACGAGATTTCGTCTGCCTAAATAATCGGTAATATCGACTAATTGGTCGAACTGATTTTTTAATTGGAATGTGGGGCATTCATCGCCTTTTTTTAATGGCATCATTTATTGATTTAAAGCTGTTTTGTATCTAGTTAACACCCTTTCACGTGCAAATTTGTGCTCTACAATTGGATTGGGATAAGCGGAGGTTCCAAATTCAGGAACCCATTTTTTAATGTATTTGAATTCTTTGTCAAATTTTTCCTGTTGGCTTTGCGGATTAAAAACTCTAAAATACGGTGCCGCATCACAACCGCAACCTGCGGCCCATTGCCATCCTCCGATATTACTCGCCAATTCAAAATCCATCAATTTTTCAGCAAAATAAGCTTCTCCCAATCGCCAATCTAAAAGTAAATGTTTCGTAAGAAAACTTGCAACAACCATTCTGACACGGTTGTGCATGAAACCAGTTGCGTTGAGTTCACGCATTCCTGCATCTACCATTGGGTATCCCGTTTTTCCCTCACACCATGATTGGAAATGACTCTCATTTTTCTCCCATTCTATTTGATCATAAATAGGTTTGAAGGCACTTTTCGCGGTGTAGGGAAAATGGAAAATTATCATTTGGTAAAAATCTCTCCAAATCAACTCGTTTAAAAAGGTTTCATTCAATTCAAGCGCACGTTTGGCAAGTTTTCTGATGCTAATTGTTCCAAACCTCAGGTGAACACTAAGTTTTGATGTGCCGGATATTGATGGAAAATTGCGTTGCTCAGTATATTTTTGAATCAATTCATTTTCAACATTTTCTTCTGGAAACTCAAATATTTGTTGTGCTTCAAATCCCATTTCCATCAAGGTGGGTATTTCTTGTTTATCTGGATTAATATTGAGATTTTGAAGAAATTTCTCAAGAGGAAATGAATCTAAATAAAGGTCATTCAATTTTGCTTTCCATTTTCTCGAATATGGGGTAAAGACTGTGTATGGTTTACCATCGTCTTTCAATACTTCATATTTTTCGAAAATAACGTGATCTTTTGTTCCTATAAAATCGATTCCTTCTTTATTCAGTATTTCATATATAGACTTGTCACGTTCTAAAGCATATGGTTCGTAATCTCGGTTGGTGAATACAGTGCCAAATCCTTTTTCTTTAGACAGTTTTGGAATGATCTCCATCGGATCCCCATAAAAAACCCATAAATCAGAACCTAGATTTTGATAAACCTCCTTCAACCTCTTAACGTACTTAAAAATGAACAACAACCTTTGGTCATTTTTAGGTAATTTATCCAAAATATTCGTATCAAAAATGAACAGCGGTTGCACAAGGTTACTGGATTGTAATGCTTTATTTAAACCAGCATTATCTTCAGTTCGCAAATCTCGCCTGTGCCAGAAAATGGATTTATTCATGTTGAATAAACAAATGAAATGGGTTTCTGTTTGGTTCCAACAAAATATTAATTCCTATACTACAAGGTTTTAAATGAAGATGAATTGAACAGAAATTTTGTTTTACAAATTGGCAGTAATCATAACTTAACCAATCGCTCAGTTAGTGTAACCTTTCCATCGATTAAGATTGAAACAAAATATACTCCTTTCGACAATTCAGAAAAATTGAAGGAGGTGATTTCGCTATGAACTTGAGCAATTTCAACAACACGGTTGAGCTCATCGCTTAACAAAATTTGCGCATCATCAGATTGGTAATTTTGAGGAATAAATACATTTATAACTTCAGTGAATGGATTTGGATAAACCACCAATTGATTGAATTGAAGTTGATTCTTTTGAACGTTTCTTGTGTCTGAGTACATTATTTCGCCGTCAAAATCGACCTGTTTCAATCTGTAGTAAAGGGAATTTTCATCATAAAAAGGATCATAATCAATAAATTCATACTCCAAGGTAGATTGACTTGACCCCGCAGCTTGAACTTTTCCAATTTCAATAAAATCAACGCCATCTGTGGATCGCTCAATACTAAAAAAATCGCTATTAATTTCCGATGAGGTTGACCATTTCAAAAGTACATTTCGATCTAATATTTCAGCAAAAAAATCAACGAAAGTTACGCCCAAGGGGATGTACATCATGACCCCCATATTGTTAGGTTCTGGAGAAATTCCTGAAAATGTGGTACAAGGCACAATTGAATTGTTACATCCTGCAGCACCATTTAGCGCTTGAGCTGTATAATTAGAAGTCGGAGAATTGGATATAAAAACGAGCGCTCCTTGACCACCGCCTCCACCTGCACCGTGTATACCTGAGTTATTTACCGAGCCTCCCGTTCCCCCGTTTGCAGAAAAGGTGATCGGACATGCCGGACTAAATGCAAAAGAATTGGCCTGAATAACAACCGATCCAGCGGCACCGCCTCCACCACTGCCATCATTACCAGAATTAGAAGAAGTTTGTCCATTGGCAGTTATTGAGATTGGACTTGCGCAAACACTTGGTGTTGCAATTTGATTGGCTTTTATAAATACTATTCCACCACCATTGCCACCATTGGTTGCGACTCCATTATTCATTTGACCGCCTCCACCGCCTCCACCCATGAAAATTCTATTCGCAGTGTAGTAAGGGAACAATGATTGCCCCCCAAAACCATGACCAGTATTTGCTGAACTACATTGCCAACCAATTCCACCAATACCGCCTGTTCCTACATTTCCGCCGCCCCCTCCGCCAGCATTGTGTGTGAGCCCACCTCCTCCCCCATTTGCGATTTTTCCGCGAGCAGCGTTAAAATTAACGTTGGTATTTTTATGTATTCCTTCTCCTTTATTGCCATAACTTGTTGTTGAAGAAATGTATACTGAGTTAAGACAAGTTGCCCCATCATTATTTGATCGTGAACCTCCTCTAAAACCCAAGGAATTGGAATGAATAGAATGATTTAGTGTAAGTGTACCTGTAACTTCAATTACCACTACCCCACCAATATTACCATTCCAAGCAAGAGCTGTTATCGGCGATGTAGTTGAAAAGTTCGGGGAACCTAAATTCCTCAGTGAAACAATTTGAACACTGCCATTTACCGAAAGGTTGTACGTTTTAATGGGAAGGCTAGAAAATGTTATCGTAGCTGGAAGACCGGCAGTTTCAGTGTGTGCTGCAATAGTCAAAAACTCATAATTTCCAGCAGATCCAATGCTCGAAATTGTACCAAAGGTATTAGAATTGTTAACATTAGTGCCAATTACATTATCCTGCATTTGAATCAGCATAACTTTTTCACCATCTTCAAAGGTATCGGCAGTTTCATTAACATTGGTCAAGGTAATAGTAGCGCCAGTCAAACCAATTACTTTACCATAGGCATTCACCACTTGTCCATGAATAGAAAAACATGTACAAGTAATAAATACAGCAATTATTCGCAATCTAAAAGAAAAAAGGTGCCTTAAGTGGTACATTAAGAATATTCAACTGCAAAATTAACACACAAAACGCTGAAAAACTAATTATTGAATTTTAAGTAAAGATTCAAAGCTGAAAATTCAAGAAACAATCTGTTTTTTTGTGGCTATTAAACTTTTTTTTCAACTACTGCATTACTAACTTATTGTTTCAAATTTTACCTTTGTTTTATTTTTTTTACGTAACCCATGGCATTAATCATTACTTGTCGAGAGCACACGCCGATTTTCGGAGAAGATTGTTGGTTGGCTCCAAATTCTACGGTTGTTGGTGATGTGGAAATGGGAAATGAATGTTCTATATGGTTCAATGCTGTGGTTCGTGGAGATGTTAACAGCATAAGGATTGGAAATCGTGTAAACATTCAGGATGGAGCAATTCTGCATTGTACTTATGAAAAAACAAAACTAAACATTGGGAATAATGTTTCCATTGGCCATAATGCCTTAGTTCACGGTTGTCAAATTGCGGATAACGTATTAATTGGTATGGGATCAATCGTAATGGATAATTGCGTCATTGAATCGAATTGCATCGTTGCCGCTGGTGCAGTAGTTCTTGAAGGCACACATATTGAGGCATGGAGCGTATATGCTGGGGTTCCTGCTAAGAAAGTTAAAACCCTAAGCCCTGAACTTTTTGAAGGCGAGGTACAACGAATCGCCAACAACTATGTGAAATACGCTGGTTGGTTTAAATAAATCTTTCCTCAACCAAATTTGAATATCAGATTAAAATTATGATGAATATCATTTTTTTAGATTACATCGTCAATTACTTTTGAGCCAACGAAGTATAACAATTCGACATTTATAAAGCGAATAGTTTGTAAATTCGTGAAGTTAAATTGTTTATCCTAAAAATATACTATGCCGTTTTATCACAAACTCGGTCAGTTTCCACACAAACGTCATACGGTCTTCAGACAACCAGACGGAAAATTATACCATGAGGAACTTTTCGGAACTATTGGTTTTGATGGGATGTCTTCGCTGCTTTATCATATAAATCCTCCGACAATTGTCAAGGAATTTTTAAGCACAAAAGATGTTAAGCCCACTATTGCAGAAGCAAAAAACATGAAAATGCGAAGTTTCATGGGCTTCCATGTTGAACCAACACAGGATTATCTTGACAGTCGTAAGCCAATGCTCGTAAATAACGATTGCTACATTGAGCTTGCTGCACCTCAAAAATCCATGAAAGATTATTTTTATAAGAACGCTGATGCAGATGAAATCATTTTCATCCACAAGGGTTCTGGAAGATTGAAAACCCAATTGGGAAATATAACTTTTTCTTATGGGGATTATTTGGTCATTCCTAGAGGAATGATATACCAAATGGAATTCAATGATGACAATAATCGTTTATTTATAGTTCAGGCTTTTAACCCAGTATATACCCCTAAGCGATACCGCAATTGGTTTGGACAGTTATTGGAACATTCGCCATATTGTGAGCGAGACATTCGTCCCCCACATGAATTGGAACCGCAAAACACAATAGGCGATTTTTTGGTAAAAATTAAAAAGCAAGATGTACTATACGATTACGTGTACGGAACGCATCCATTTGATGTTGTGGGTTGGGATGGATTCAATTATCCATATGCATTTTCAATTCACGATTTTGAACCAATAACAGGACGTGTTCATCAGCCTCCCCCTGTTCATCAAACTTTTGAAACTAGTGGATTTGTATTGTGTTCGTTTGTTCCGAGACTTTACGATTACCATCCGCAATCCATTCCGGCACCATACAATCACAGCAATATCGATTCAGATGAAGTTTTATATTACGTTGATGGTGATTTCATGAGTAGAAACAATATTGAAAAAGGACAGATAACTTTGCATCCAGCAGGAATTCCACATGGACCTCATCCGGGAGCTTATGAGAGGAGTATTGGAAAAAAGGAAACAGAAGAACTTGCCGTGATGGTAGATACTTTTAGACCTCTTCAACTTACAACTAATGCTATGAATATTGAAGTTTCAGACTATTACAAATCATGGTTACACGATTAAAATATTAAATAATGAGTAAAGCAATAAAAAACGTAGAATACGGATTAGAAAAAATTTTCGAAGGTGCGCAAGACTTCTTGCCACTTTTAGGAACAGATTACGTTGAGTTTTATGTTGGTAACGCAAAACAATCTGCGCACTTCTACAAAACTGCGTTCGGATTTCAATCTTATGCATATGCTGGATTAGAAACCGGAATGAAGGATCGCGTATCCTATGTGCTAAAGCAAGATAAAATCAAATTGGTTCTAACTACCGCTTTAAAAAGTGAATCACCAATTGGTGAGCATGTGAAAAAGCATGGCGATGGCGTTAAGGTTGTTGCGCTTTGGGTGGAAGATGCAACAAAAGCATGGGAAGAAACAACGAAGCGTGGTGCGAAATCGTTCATGGAACCAACTATTGAAGAGGATGAAAATGGAAAAGTTGTTCGTTCTGGAATTTACACTTATGGTGAAACAGTCCATGTTTTCGTTGAACGAAAAAACTACAACGGATTATTTTTGCCCGGATTTGCACCATGGGAATCTGATTATAATCCAACACCAGTTGGTTTGAAATTCATTGATCATATGGTCGGAAATGTTGGTTGGGGAGAAATGAATACTTGGGTTAAATGGTACGAAGATGTGATGGGTTTCGTAAACTTTTTGTCTTTTGACGATAAGCAAATTCATACTGAATACTCAGCATTGATGTCGAAAGTAATGAGTAATGGAAATGGTAGAATTAAATTTCCTATTAATGAACCAGCTGAAGGAAAGAAAAAATCGCAAATTGAAGAGTACTTAGATTTTTATGAAAGTCCAGGTGTTCAGCATATTGCGGTTGCGACGGACAACATAATTGAAACCGTAAAACAATTAAGAGCAAGAGGAGTAGCGTTTTTATCTGCACCTCCAAAAGCATATTATGACGCAATCCCTGCACGCTTGGGAGAACACATGTCAATAATGCACGAAGACATTTCTGAACTTGAAAAATTGGCAATACTTGTTGATGCCGATGAAGAAGGCTATTTGCTTCAGATTTTTACGAAACCCGTTGAAGACAGACCTACCTTATTCTATGAAATCATTCAAAGAATGGGTGCTAAAGGATTTGGTGCAGGAAATTTTAAAGCTTTGTTTGAATCAATTGAAAGAGAACAAGAAAAAAGAGGAACACTCTAATCAACCATATACTACTCTGATAAATAAAAAAATGGGCAATTATAAACTGCCCATTTTTTATTATTGTTTGCGATATTATTTCAATACTGTAAATCGTTTTTGAAGTGTTTCGCCATCAAGAGTAACTTTTATAAAGTAGGTTCCCTGATTCAGATGGTTGACGCTGTATTCAAAAGATTCACTGTCAATTATTATGGTGTCAATTGTCTTCCCAAAGACATCCACAATTGCTATCGAATGAATTATTCCGTTGCTAGAGATTAAATTCAGCTTATCCATTGTAGGATTTGGGTAC
Organism: Flavobacteriales bacterium; assembly: GCA_947475275.1. Lineage (GTDB taxonomy): Bacteria > Bacteroidota > Bacteroidia > Flavobacteriales_D > Crocinitomicaceae > M0103. The sequence continues at coordinate 14,075 of CANJNE010000004.1, forward strand.
AACTGCACTATTATTCCTTCTGCATTTTCATCAATGGATGAGATATTTTCCACAGTAAATGATTCAGAAATAACACAATCATTCGCATCTGTAGTAGTCAGTGTATATGTACCTGGTGATAAATCAACCAAATCCTGAACTGTACTACCATTAGACCAACTGTAAGAATATGGACTTGTTCCACCTGTTATTGTGGCATCAATTTCTCCTGAATTGGAAGTTGTATGAACAATAACTGCATTTAAAATTAGCGGTTCAAGAGGTTCTGTAACTGTATATGCTCCAGATGTTACACATCCATTATTGTCTTCAACAATTACTGAATACGTTCCAGCTTCAAGACTAAAAACATCTTCACTAGTTGAATTATTTGACCAGTCAAAGGCATTACCACCAACACCGCCAGTTACAGAAAGATCAATAACACCATTATTACCTCCATGACACGAAACATCTGAGACAATTGAGTTCAATACCAACAAGGCAGGTTCCGCAACTGATATAGTATTTTGCTTAACACATCCGTTAGCATCTTTAACATAAACCAAATAATTTCCGCCATCTAAATTACTGAAGGTATTCGAAATTTGATAAGTCGTTCCGTTCAAGCTGTAGTTGAGCGCTCCAGTACCTCCGTATGCATATATGGTTATTTCCCCGTCATTTTGATCATGACAACTTACATTAAGAATCCCTGAATTAAAAAATATTTGAGCAGGTTGACTCACAATTGCGCTAATTTCTCCTGTACAACTTGCCGCATCTCTTACGATAATGTTATATGCACCTGCGTTTAAATTTGAAAAGGTATTGCTAGATTGATAAGTCATTCCGTTATCAATACTATAAGCTAAAGTTCCTGAGCCACCAGCAGCAAAAACAGTCAAACTTCCATTATTCGCAAAGTGACAATTGGCGTTAACAACAGTGTTTGTTATCGTGAATGGACTTGGTTGAGCAAGTGTAACCGTTTGGGTTCCAATACATCCATTTACATCACGCACGTATACACCGTATACTCCAGCACTTAAACCCGTAAAAATATTACTACTTGTCCAGATTACACCATTAATGCTGTACTGAAGTGTACCTGTTCCTCCAGTTACACCATTGATTGAAATACTACCATCATTACCATTGTAACAGCCAATATTTGTGTTGCTAACTTGCCCAATTGTTGGTCCATTGGCATCGTAAATGGTTTTTGATATAACAGTTTTGCAATTCGCACCATCTTTTACTGTAATGTAGTAATTGCCTGCCATTAGATTATTGAAGGAACCTGTAGAATTAAATGTCAATCCATCTAAACTGTATTGGTATCCTGTACCAGAACCACCTGATCCAATAATCAACAAAGATCCGTTATTGTTTCCACAAGTTGAGTTCGTTGCTGTAGCTGTTGGTGAAATAACCGTTGGTTGACTGATTGCAATTGCCGTAGAAGATTCACATCCATTGGCATCACGAACGGTTAAATTGTATGTTCCACCGTTTAAGTAATTAAAACTAGCAACGGGTTGATAATTTCCACCACCTATGCTATATTCATATGGCGATGTGCCACCTGTTGCATTAACTTGTAAACTACCATCTCCAGAATTATTACATTGCGCAGCATTTACCACATAACCTAAAGCTAATGATGAAGGTTGACTTATGGTTACAGGTAATTGTGCAACGCAACCTGCGGCATCCTTCGTATATATTGTGTAAGACCCCGCCATCAATCCTTGGAATGTTTGTCCGGATTGATAATTAACATTATTAATGCTGTAAGTTAATGTCCCGGTTCCTCCACTTGCTGAAGTCACAGAAATAGATCCATTGTTTTGTCCAAAGCAAGATGGTTTGTTCGAAATGGCATGTGCTTCAATAGGAAGTGGTTCTGAAATTAAATAGGCTTGTGAGGACTTACAATTGGAGGCATCTTTAACCGTAATATTGTAATGTCCCGCAGCTAATCCAGAAAACAAACCACTAGTTTGATAGGTAGCCCCTCCATTTACTGAATATTGAAGAACACCTGTTCCTCCAGTGCCGAGAACTTGTATGGTTCCATTATTTCCTCCATTGCAACTGCTATTCGTTAAACTTTGTTGATTTAAAACTGGCGCGTTTTGATTATTAACAGCAATGGTCGAGGATTTCAAGCATCCATTGGCATCTTTAGCAGTAACGGTGTATACACCAGAAGCTAAGCCTGTAAAGTTACCCAATGTTTGAAAACTTCCGGAATTTAACTGGTACTGTATTGCACCACTTCCTCCGGTTGCAACAGCGCTTATTATGCCATCCGACCCCCCACAAGTAGCTTGTGTTGCGTTCAAGGTGGAGAATGTCATAGAAACCGGTTGATTAATCGTCACAGCATTTGTTTTGATACATCCTAAATTATCTCGAACAGATAACGTGTATGTCCCTGCCGCTAAACCCGAAAACGAAGTTACCGTTTGATAAGAAGGATTACTGATACTAAATTCATAAGGGGGTGTTCCACCTGTTCCGGTGGCAACAAAACTTCCATTTTCACCTCCGAAACATAAATTATGCTGTATTGATGATGGACTTGCGTTTAATCCAACTGATAACTGCGCAGTGTGAACACTTGTGCAGGTTCCTTCCCAGCCAACCAATGTAGAGGTCAAAGTAATTGTATAGGTGCCGGCATTATTGTATTGATGGCTTGCATTTTCTGTATACACAGCTGGAGAACCATCACCAAAATTCCAAGTGTAATAATGCGAGGTTCCCATATAATTGTTAAGCCCTATTCTGTTAAACATTGTATCCATTGACAATTCGGAATCATTTGTCAATGCAACTGTACCTCCAGTATTGATGCATGTTGAACTCATGCCAAAATCTGAGCTTAAAATACTCGTCATTCTTGGAACGACATAAAAATCTCCATTTTTACCGAAAGTATTCATTGCTGATGTCCAATTGTTACCGGTAGATGTACCTGCTAAACTTGCTAAATCAGCTCCTAGGCCTTCTCCGTCGCCAGTATATTTTAACTGGAAAAGATTTCCATAAGGCCAAGCATTTCGAATAGCCACGCCTATTGCAAAATTTCCGTTTAAGACGGTGCCACCATTTGGCATTGTTACGTTAATGTAGCCAGTTGAATTGTCACTTGACCAAAATATAACGTCAGCAAAAGCCAATTGTGTGGTTGGTCTTTTATTCGCATCAATTTGATATACACTAATTCGAAGGGGGACGCCTCCCGTTGATGGAAAATTTCCATAAACACGTACTTGACTTAGTTTACCTGGCCCAGAATAAAAATATGTTTGTGCAGCCTTTTCTTCATTACCATTCTGAAGATTGTAATAACTTGTTCCGCCGACATTCTTTGAAGCAACATATCCATTTAGATCTGCACAGGCTGTTGATTGTGCCTCCAAAAGGTTGTTAAAACAAAACATGATGAAAACGGCAATTGTAATTCTACTCATTGTAAATGCATTTTAAATTAATACTCGATGAATTTTCAAAGTTGAAACTAGCGCCGAAGTAAAAAACAACCTATTATTTTCTGCGAAATGTAATTTCTGTTCATTCTGAATGATTTTTTTTCAAATAAAATTTTGATTGAAAATAAAACTCAAAGAAGTCGCGAGGTTTCTTTAAATTTGTTCAAACTATTAAAATGGCTTTGGTTGGAATTATAATGGGAAGTAAATCAGACCTTCCTGTGATGCAAGCAGCGGTTGATATTTTAAAGGAATTTGAAATTGCTTGCGAAGTAGATGTAGTATCAGCTCATAGAACACCTGAACTCATGTTTGAATATGCAAAGTCCGCACATTTGAGAGGATTGAAAGTAATTATTGCGGGAGCTGGTGGGGCGGCTCATTTACCGGGAATGACCGCTAGTATTACTCCACTTCCAGTTATAGGTGTCCCGATTAAGTCTTCAAACTCCATAGATGGATGGGATAGCGTTTTGTCGATTTTACAAATGCCAAATGGTATTCCAGTAGCTACTGTCGCATTAAATGGTGCACAAAACGCCGGAATACTTGCTGCCAGAATACTTGCTATTTCTGATACCTCTTTGCAGAAGAAAATAGAAAGTTATATGAATGGATTAAAGGATAAAGTATTTGAATCTCGAAAGACTTTGTGATTATTCATATAGCAAATACTTCTGCCTAATTTTTTTGAATTCTTCTATTCCTTCTTCCCATGTAGCGCGGATTTCTTTTGCAGACCATCCTGAAACAAGCTGTTCTTTTAGGGTGTCTGTTCCTGCTAATTGATTGAAAAAAGCATTTTGATCAATAAATGTTATAGAATCACTTAGTAGTTCTTTGGCGTGAATAAGATAATTTAAATTGAGTTCATACTTTCTCTTGTTTATTGATTTTTTCAAATCAAAACCATTACACATTTTATTTTCATACAAAGGATTTTTTGCACCTGCTGTTGGTGCTGGAGTAAATGAAAATTCTGTTTGAGGGAATCTTGGATGACCATATATTTCAAATGGTTGATCAGTGCCTCTTCCAACGCTCACGGTCGTGGCCTCGAATAAACATAGACTTGGATATAGTGTAATGGCCGTTTCAGATCGCAAATTTGGTGATGGTGGAATTGGTAAAATATATTTCGTTTTATGTGTATAATTTTTACAAGGAATTACCCAAAGTTTACAAGTCAAACTATCATGGAGCCACCTTTCGCCATTAACCATCATGGCATACTCACCGATAGTCATTCCATAAACTATTGGAACAGGATGCATGCCAACAAACGATTTATATTTAGATTCCAAAATGGGGCCGTCAATATAATGGCCGTTTGGATTAGGTCGATCCAAAACAACCAATTGCTTTCCATTCTCTGCACAGGCCTCCATAACGTAGTGCAATGTTGAAATATAAGTGTAGAATCTCACCCCAACGTCTTGAATGTCATAAATTACAATGTCCACATCTTTTAGTTGACTAGGCAGAGGTTTTTTATTTGATCCGTAAAGACTTATTAGCGGCAAACCTGTTTTTTCATCTATTGTACTGTGAAATTTCTCTCCTGCATCTGCATCTCCTCTAAATCCATGTTCAGGAGCAAAAACTTTTTTTACATCAAGATTCAGTGCTAAAAGGGTATCTACCAAATGTACAGTTCCTACCATGGAAGTCTGATTACTCACAACGGCAATCCTTTTATTGACCATGGAATCCTTAAAAAGATGCAATCTATCAATACCTAATAATGGTTTTTTCAAAGAATGATTAATAGGTTGAATTTCATATACGGCTTCTTTGAATTCTTCTTTTTTTTCTTCAACGATTATGGTCTCCTCTGTTCCAACATCGCGATACCTTTCCACACCACATGCAGGAATTAAAACCAACAAAATACTTTTAAGGACAAAAAGCTTTGCGTACTTTAGCGCAGGAATTAAAGGGCGATTGTCATTTGCATACTTCATAGCGAAAAGAATACTGAAAAGCGAGGTGAAAGGTAAGAAAGTTTCTCGACCTATCGTTCGTATTTCCATTATAAGTATTGCACTTGCAATTGTTGTAAACTTGCTAACAATCGCGGTTGTTACTGGATTTAAAAGAGAAGTGAGGGACAAAGTTACAGGTTTTGGTTCTCAGATCTACATGATGAATGCCGGCGACAATAGTATATACGAATCTGAACCAATTCTCAAAAATCAAGCATTTTATAAAATCCTAAAGGAAGATAAGGACATTAAGGATATTCATTATGTAGCCTATAAACCGGTCATTTTTCAATCTAACAAAATTGAGCGAATAGCTAAATTAAAGAATGGAAAAGACAGTTTGTACGAGCATCAGGAAATACATGGTGCAATGATGAAGGGTATTGATAGTGATTACGATTTGAGTTTTTTTAAACATCACTTGAAGGAAGGAAAATTACCCAAATTCATGGCAGATAGTATCTCTAATGAAGTTTTAATATCTAGAAAAATCGCCAACGATTTAAATTTAAAATTAAACGGCACTGTGCGTGCTTTTTTTGTAAAAGATGAGCCTGTTAAACGAATTTTTAAAATTGTTGGTATTTATGAAACTGGTTTGGAAGAACTAGATAAAAAAATTGCTTTATGCGATATTAGGCTCATTCAGGAATTAAATGACTGGGGTGTTAAGGCAAGAATTGTAATTGATGACACCCTGAGTAATGGCAATCTCATTATAAAAGGAGAGGCTTTAGGTGGGAATGGAAATTATCGTTTTGACTGGGGTGAAGGATATGACACCTATTCTGGATATGAATATTGTCCTAATAAGGATAGCGTAATTCGTTTAATTGTATCTGATTTTCGTCAAAATCCCAAAGAAGTAAATAGTAAAAATAGTATTCCGGACACTGCTTATCTGAAAGTTAAAGTTGCTGGCGATAAAGGAGCAACTTGTAATTTTAATTTGAATGACCTCGGAGAATTAGATCGGACCTATTTATCTGATGACGGGATGAAATATACCATCAATGGTAATGCAAAAACAGTGACAATTGAAATGGAATTTGGAAAGGGAAGTAGTCATAACTACGTGGGAGGTTTTGAGTTGTCGGTAAACAATTGGAATAAATTACCTGAAATTGTTGATGCTTTAAAGAAAAAATACGAACTAATTCCAACTGAGAACAATGAGAGCTTAAGGATTCATAGCATTTTAGACACACAAAAGGATGTGTTTCTCTGGTTGGGATTTTTAGATGTGAATGTTGTTATCATTCTTTTTCTCATGTTATTAATCGGAATTATTAATATGGGATCTGCGTTATTGGTTTTAATTCTGGTAAAAACAAATTTCATCGGTGTGTTGAAAGCAATGGGTGCTAATAATTGGGAAATCAGAAAAGTATTCTTGATTCAGTCTGCTTTTTTAATTGTTAAAGGAATGTTTTGGGGTAATCTAATCGGTCTCGGAATATGCTTAACACAACAATATTTTGGGATTTTCAGCTTAAACCCTGAAGTATATTACCTGGATAAGGTTCCTATAGATTTGGATTTTGCACATTGGCTACTACTAAATCTTGGAACGCTTATAGTTTGTATAACTGCACTTATTGTTCCGAGTGTAGTTATTACACGAATCAGCCCAATTAAAGCAATTCGCTTCAATTAATACGGATAGGAAACAAAATTCAAATAGGATGTGTTTGCCGCAGGTGCTGTAGATGCATTAAAATCAATATTGATAATAATTCCCTCTGTTCTCCTATTGAGCTGATGCAATTGTTTAAATAGTTCTTTGTTGGTTGTTTGAAACTGATTAATATACGCTTCTGTCAATGTTATTACCTTAACATTTGTCATATCTGACGGAGGATTCACCAAATAGGCGTTATCTTGCAAATAAACCTGCCTAGGAATCAATTCACCATTACCAATAGGCACTATTCTTCTAGGATCAATGCCTTTATCTTCAACCAAATATTTATAACAAGCTCGAGCACGGTTTTCGGAAAGTTTTTGATTGGATAAATTACTTCCCCTTGAATCAGTGTGTGAATGCAATTCAATAACAATATTTGGATTTTGAACTAATAAACTATAAAGGTATTCCAAAGAATCTTTTGAATTTATTGTAGAATCATTTACAAAAGTCCATTGCTCAAAAATATATCGAACCTCTGGCAGTACAATTGGTTTATTAACAATCAAATCAGGCTGAATGATCGTAGTTTGACAAATAGCCTGTTGTCCAATGGCATCTGTCGCTATTACTTTATAAGTACCCGCTGCCATATTTTTTGGATTTAGATCTGTTGAACCATTTGACCATAACACAGTGACAGGTTCAACTCCACCTTTTATTATTGATGAAAGTGAACCATCGTTTCCATTAAATATGGATACATCCTTACTTGAGCAACTAATTGTTACAGGAGGAGGTGTCAATGCTCTAGCCATGTAGATATCACTTCTTTCATTTTCTCTGTTGGACGACCAATACAAAGTACTACCAGAATGACTAAAATAGGCATCAAACTTTGCAGAATTAATTTTTTGACCCATGTTCACGGGTTTAGTCCATGATGTCCATGAATCTCCACCTCGAACAGCATAAAAAATATCAGCATCTCCAAATCCACCATGTCCATTTGAAGAGAAAAATAATGTATCTTGGGTTTTACATAAAAATGGGGAAATTTCGTAACCTGATGAATTGATTTCATTTCCCATATGAGCGGGACTTGACCAAGTACCGTTTTGCTTAACACTTACATACAAATCTTCTTCACCTTTGCTATTTGGACCTAAATAGGAAATAACAATTACATCTTCATTTTCATTAACATGAAAACCATAATATTCACCTTCTATATCTAGGCCTGGGATATTTACTTCAACAGGAGATGACCATTTACTATTCTGTTTTTTTGAATTGGCTAGACCTTTAACATAATCTTTCTTTCCTTCATATGAATTCAGTACAAACATACTGTTGCCATTAGAACCCAAACCCAAAACAGCATTATGATTTTTATTATTCAAATCAGTTAGAGGTTCACAATTGCCATAATTTCCTTTTGCATCTTTTCTACTAAACCAAATATCCTGATCCATTTCACCACCAACAGCATTTGGATCATAAGTTCTCACGAAATATAAAATACTGCTGTCCTTTGAAAACACCGGGATACTTTCTTCTGCAATTTCAGTATTCACTGTCCCAGGTAGTTTAACAGGATTAGATAAATCCCAAAATTGACCAGATGAATAAAATGCAAATAGACTAACAAAAATGGTCTTAATAATTTTTCTCATAATTTCTTTAATCCGATTATCTACCTAACATTATTCCTAAAACAATTTCATGCCCTCCAGCACTGACATTCTTAAATCTAGATAATGAAAAATCATATGAGTATCCAAATTTAAATCGTTGGTTTACATTCAATCCTAACATTCCTACAATGGCATCTTTATGACGGTAAGTAATCCCTGTCCATAACCATTCTTTGTATTCCAATTGAAGGGAAGCATCGATTGTTAAAGGTGCAGGCTTCATGTATTTCATTAAAACTGCCGGTGTTAGACTTAGGTTTTCATTTAATGGAATCTTATAACCTCCTGTAACCATTAAGTGAATTTGATTATTGAAATTGGCTGTTCCAGTTCCAAATTCAACAAAATCTTTGGTTAACTGATCTGCTGAAATACCAAAAAACGAACGGTTAGAATATATATACAATCCTGCACCGATATCTAAAATAAACTTACTCGATTGATCTTTTACAAAATTGTCATATGTATCATCAGTATATCCTTGACCTGGATCAACAATATTAAGAACTTGCGCTTTATCAGCTAGAAACGTATTATTAGAAAGTCCAACACGTGCCCCAAAAGACATATTATAGGTTTTTGTTATTGGAAGATGGATAGCATAAGTGCCTGAAAACTGCAACTTTCTAAATGCACCATATTGATCCGCAACCAATGTTCCTCCGATTGCGTGTTTGATTTTACCAGTTTTTATTTCAGGATTTCTAACCGGACCATTACTAATTCTTAATGCGGGATTATATGGTATTTTTTTTGTCCTAGATAAGGGAGCGGTAACCGATAAAAAAGCTGTTCGAGGCTCATCTCCAAATCCCGCCCATTGCCACCTGCCACTCATAGTGATATCCGTAAAATCGTACACACCTGCAGCACCAGGGTTCACCATAAATTGGTTTCTAAGGTATTGACTGTATTGCGGTGTTTGTTGAGCAAAAACTCCAGTCATTTGCCATATGAAAACGATAAATAAACTTTTTCTCATTTTGTTAGTCATTTAATACTATCGAAATTATTCCTTTTTGCGGTTCGACTCCTTCTTCATTAAAATCAATTATAAAGTAGTATGAACCAACAGGCAATGTTTCATCATTGAATGTTCCATCCCAAGGTTTTTGATTGTAAGCTCCAGGTTCTGATTGGTACAAAAGTGCACCCCAACGGTTGTAAATGTATACTACATTATTCTCATATACCTCATCCAAATCAATTATCAGCCAAACATCGTTTACCTTATCTCCATCTGGTGTAAATGCAGTAGGTATTGTGATATCACAATTTTCAAATGTAATTGTAACATATGACGGTGGACTAATACATCCTTCGACCGAAGTTTCGATAACATAATAAACATTTGCTCCTAATGAATTTGATGGGATATTTGAAACAGGAACGGTTAATTCTGAATCAGCAAACCAATTCATTATTCCTCCAGCACCTGATGCAATCAAAGGCTCTGGCAACCAATTGATACAATATGTTGTATCAGGAGAAACAGATGGTGAAAGAGGATTAGAATTTACAATAATTGTTTGAATTCCATCGACATTGTCGGAACAATTTGCATCTTCTATATTATTCAATTCATAAATTCCAGGTTGATTACCCAGATCAAATGAGGATGTTGAAGATATCAAAGTTTGAGTTGTTCCGTTGAGGGTATAAGTCAACGTCCATGGTCCAATACCCGAAGCTTCAACAGATATATTATTCACTTGTTCTCCTTCACAATACTCATTACCACCATTCATGTTTGTTATTGAAGGTAATTCATTCACCACAATTAAAAATGATTCTTCATCAGAACAATTGCCATTATTGTCAAAAATGTAAACAACCTGATTTGAAGTTATTGGAGAAGTTATTATTTGACCTCCTGAAGATTGTGCAGCATCATAATAAGCCTCATTTCCAGAAAGATTTAAACCTAAAATAACTGGTAATACAAAATTTTCACAAGCCTGCTGATCGCCGGGATTTGTTATTGATGGTGTTGGATTAACTTGAACAAAGAAAACTTCTTCAGTGTAACAATTTCCTAAAACATCATAAATGTATATGGAATCTGATACAGATATCACACCTCCTGTATTCAACTGTGTTCCAGTACCTAATGGACCCGTCCAAAATGAAGCTGATCCAGATATATTTGAACCTGTAATCGTTGGAAGAACGTAATTATCACATACAACGATATCTGTCAAATCATCAATTTGAGGAGCCCCAGGATTATTAAGAACAACTGATGATGGATTTGAATTACTACATGTACTTGACGTATTTGTTAAATTAAACGCCGTATAATTTCCTGAATTCAAATTGGATAAGGTATATGCACCCAAAGCATTCGTTAAAACATTTGCATTTTGCTGAATACCGTCGTCAAAATAAGATAAACTATAAGTTGTATTTGGACTTAAACCTGAGATTATTATTGATCCATCTGAAAGGTTACAGGCAGAAGGGTCACTTGAGTTTAAATTAAAAATAGGAATTGGATTGATAACAATTGATTGATTACCCGCAGCAATATTTGAACATAAGTTATCAGTAACATTAATCAATGCATATACTCCCGGACTATTACCCAAACTAAATGATGAATTCGAGGTGGTTATTGATTGTGGAACACCATTAACGGTATAATTTACAGTCCAATTTGGACTTCCAATTAAACTCAGGTTAATTGGAGCAATTATATCACCGTCGCAATAAACATTACCTCCTGAAATTGCTGCTGTTGGAAGTGGGTTGACAGTGATATTGGCATTTCCAGAAACATTCGTAGAACAATTGTTATCACTTAAGTTCACCAAAGAGTATGCACCTTGGGTATTTCCAAGAGTTAATGGACTGTTATTACCTGACATACTCATAGGAGATCCATTTAAAGTATAATTTATTGTCCAAGGACCTGATCCGGTTGTATTTACCATAACGTTTGAAATTGGTTGGCTCTGGCAAAACACACCTCCACCTGAAATTGAGGCAGTTGGTAAATTATTTATGGTAATAGTTTGAGAACCCGCGGTAATATTGCTACAAAGCGCATCAGAAATTGATGTTAAAACATATGTTCCTGTTAAATTTCCTAATGAGATCGGACTTCCAGATCCAGTTTGACTAAATGGTGTTCCATTTAATGTGTAATTCACCGTCCAACTTGGAGTACCCGAAACATTTACTGAAATATTTCCAGGAGTCTGATTCGCACAATAAGTTGAGCCACCAGAAATTGATGCTATTGGCAAAGGGTTAACTGTTATTGTAGTTGTTCCTGAAGCAGAATTGCTGCAAGATGCGTCTGAAATGTTTGTAACGACATATGTCCCAGGCGTTGTGCCTAAGGAAATAGGTGACGAATTCCCAGGCTGAGTTTGAGGAACTCCATTAAAAGTATAACTTACAAGCCAATTTGGTGTCCCAGTTACCGCAATATTTACAGGTGATACCGTTTGTCCTGCACAATAAACGGCACCACCAGAAATTGACGCGGTTGGTAAAGGAGTCAAAGTAATGGTTTGTGATCCATTGGCCACATTTGAGCAATTTACATCCGAAATGGAAGTTAAAACGTAAGTTCCAGATGTATTTCCTAAAGTAATTGGACTAGTAGTACTGTTTATTGTATATGCTGATCCATTATAGGTGTAGTTTAAAACCCACGTCGAAGCACCGTTCAATGCAACTTGAATATTATTTGGATTTATACCTGTACAATATGTTCCTCCTCCTGAAATAGTAGCAGTTGGAAGCGAATTGACTACAATACTGGTTGTCCCTGATGTTGCAGTTGAACAATTATTATCACTCACACTTACAAGATAATATGATCCAGGTGTATTACCAAGAGAAATTGGGCTTGTATTGCCATTCATACTCATTGGTGAGCCATTCAGTGTATAATTTACTGTCCAGTTTGGTGAACCCGTCAGATTAACCAATACATTATTCACGGAATTACCCACACAATAAACACCTCCATTTGTTATGTTTGCGGTTGGAAGTGCATTAACTGAAATGATTTGAGTACCACTTGCTACATTTGTACAATTTGCATCCGATACATTGGTTAAAACGTATGTTCCAGGTGTAGTTCCTAAACTAATTGTTGAAGTTGATCCTGAAATACTTAACGGAGTTCCATTAAAAGCATAATTTACAGTAAAAATTGAAGACCCTGTTAATTGAATGTTAACAGGTGCTATCGATTGACCCGAACAATAGCTTGCTCCACCAGTAATTGAAGCGGTTGGGATGGCATTTATTGTAATTGTAAATGGTTCCTCATCAACACAAGTACCGCTAGCGTCATATGCATATAATGTGGTAGATCCAACTGTTGAAAACACTGTTCCTGCAGATACAATTGCCCCTCCCCCACTTGGGCCTCCTGGCAGTGTATAGTAATTCGGAGAAACGAGTGAGGTTCCCGTTATTGCAGGAAGAATAAATGACCCTCCACATCTGGTTGTATCATTTATTGTATTAATTGAAGGTGCTCCAGGATTGTTTAAAGAAACATTAGAAGCAACTGAAGCACATCCGCTTGAACTACTTGTAAATGTAACAGAATAAGTGCCTGAAGATAAACCATTAATACTGTAAGGTAGATTTACACCAGATTGATTTCCAGAATTTGTACCACTCCAATTTACTGATCCGCTTCCCGTTCCAGAGACCATTATTGAACCATTTGTACCGTTGCAGGTCGAAGGATTTATACCAGAAGTCGTAATTACAGGTGACGGGTTAATTGTAATCGTTTGTGTTCCTGATGCAATATTTGTACAATTGGCATCGCTTATTCCTGTTAATACATAAGTTCCAGGAGTATTACCCAAAGAAATTGGACTTGATGCTCCACTCAAACTCATTGGTGTTCCATTTAAAGTATAATTTACTGACCATATTGGACTTCCAGTAACATTAATTGTAATCGGATTAACAGTTACGCCAGCGCAATATGAATTGCCACCGCTTATAGCAGCTGTTGGCAATGTCCCCACGGTTATCGAAAGTGCAGATTGACAACCATTACTATTGGTGTAAGTTATCACCGTTGATCCTCCACTAATACCGCTAACAACACCTGAATTATTTACCGTTGCAACCCCAACATTTGATGAAATCCATGGATTGATTCCAGAAGCAGTTGGTGATCCTGTTAAACTAATGCTACCATTTGAACATAAAAAAGTATTCCCTGTAATGGTTGGTAATGCATTAACAGTAAAAATGACGGTGGTTTGACATCCATTGCTATTTGTATAAGTTATCGTTGTTGAACCTGCCGCGATGGCTGTAACTAATCCCGTTGAATTTACGGTGGCAACTCCAAGATTAGAGGAGATCCATGGGTTAATTGCCGCTGGTGAAGCAGAACCTGAAAGTTGAGAACTAGTATTCACACATACAGATAATGTACCCGCTATGGTTGGTAATGCATTAACAGTAAAATTAACAAAGGCTTGACAACCATTGCTATTTGTATAAGTTATCGTTGTCGAACCTGCTGCCAAAGCTGTAACCAATCCTGTTGAACTTACCACAGCAACTCCTGCGTTTGAAGACGCCCATGGGGTTGTAACAGATGGCAAAGCAGAACCCGTAAGTTGAGAAGTACCATTCACACATGATGATAAAGTACCAGTAATTGTTGGTAATCCATTAACAGTAAAAGTTGCTGTGGTTTGACAACCGTTACTGTTTGTATAAGTAATCGTTGCAGTTCCTGTTGCTAAAGCTGTAACCAATCCTGTTGAACTTACCGTTGAAACTGCAATATTAGAAGATATCCATGGATTAATTGTAGCTGGCGATGCGGTACCTGTAAGTTGAGAAGTGGCATTCAAACAGACTGACAAAGTCCCTGAAATTATAGGTAAAGCATTAACCGTAAAGGTTACCGCGGTTTGACAACCATTGCTATTTGTATAAGTTATCGTTGTTGATCCTGCTGAAACCGCTGTTACCAATCCTGAAACACTAACTGTTGCCACTAATCCATTCGAAGAAGTCCATGGGTTAATAGAAGCAGATGAAGCTGATCCTGTAAGTTGGGAAGTCCCATTAACACAAACTGATAGGGTACCAGTAATAGTTGGCAAAGCATACACCGTAAAAGTAATGGTTCGCTGGCAGCCATTACTATTCGTATAGGTTATTATTGTTGTACCTGAAGCTACTCCAGTAACCAATCCTGTTGGACTTACTGTTGCTACGCCTGTATTAGAAGAGATCCAAGGATTCGAAGATGCTGGAGAAGCTGAACCGGTCAATTGAGAAGTATTTCCAACACAAGCGGACAAGGTTCCTGAGATGGTCGGCAAAGCATTAACTGTAAAGGTTGCAGTTATTTGACAACCATTACTGTTAGTATAGGTAATGATGGTAGTTCCTGCTGAAACGGCAGTTACCAGTCCAGTTGCACTGACCGTAGCAACACCTGTATTAGAAGACACCCATGGATTTAATGCAGCAGGTGATGCAGAACCAGTTAATTGTGAGGAACTTCCAACACATGCTGATAAAGTACCGGTAATTGTTGGCAAAGCATTAACTGCAAAGGTTGCAGTTATTTGACAACCATTACTGTTAGTATAGGTAATGATGGTAGTTCCTGCTGAAACGGCAGTTACCAGTCCAGTTGCACTGACCGTAGCAACACCTGCATTGGAAGACACCCATGGATTTAATGCAGCAGGTGATGCAGAACCAGTTAATTGTGAGGAACTTCCAACACATGCTGATAAAGTTCCGGTAATTGTTGGCAAAGCATTTACATTTATAACAACTTGATCTGTTGCGGTACATGTAGCATCTGTTACAGATAAAGTAAAAGTAACTGAACCCGTAAAACCAACTGGTGGCGTAAAGGTAGGATTTAAAGTATTGGTGTTTGAAAGTCCAGCTAAAGCCGCTGGTGGTGACGCAGTCCAGGAAGTTGTAACCGTACCCGAAGTGCTCGAATAAGAACCATTCAAACTGATATTATTTGACGTAATTGCGGAATTTCCGCATATGGCGGCATCAATTCCAGCGTTTACTAATGTTGTACAACAATACAATGCTGCTGGAAAATTGAATGGTACATCAGCAGTACAACCAATATTATTCCATGCCCCGAACTCCCCATCAGCAAAGGTTTTAATTGATACTGAACAATCCGTTAAACCCAAACCACAATTTCCTGAAGGGCCTGCTGTTAAGGTGAAACATAAAGAGTAATCAAAAGTATTCACACCGCAATTTGGAAAATTTCCATCTCCATATGTATTATCTGGGTCGGTAGGATCTCCAGTACAAGCACCTGTGGCTGGATTGTATGATGACAAGAAATACCAACCTGCAGGCATAGCAGTACCTGCAGGGTAATATCCTGCTACGTTATAAGTTGCTGAACCCGCGGGAAACCAACTCCAAGAACCAGAAGGAGTCCCGACGCAAGCAGACCAAGCACATGGTGGGCCAGGAGGACACGGTTGAATCGTACCCTGGGCAGTGAGAGGTGTGTTAATAATATTTGGCATTCCTTGAGCATTGAATGATGATGGTGCCCAGCAATCACCAAATGAAGGAACCACTGCACCTAAATAATTACAATTTAATTCAGTAAAATTTGTAATGGTATAACAAAATGTAACTTGCTCTCCAGGTTTATAAGGGCCATTTAAGGGCGAACCCATTGACGTTGAGGATACTGTTAATGCATCTGTGGTATTGCATGCACTATTATCAGGATCTTGAACAATGCACAACTGAAAGTTTCCTTGGTCTCCAGTTGCATCTGATACAGCAATGGTGTATGTGGTATTTGCTGCAACAGTAATATTGTTAAGTACTGCACTTCCGGCAGTTCCTTCAAAACATTGCAAAATAGTCCAAGGAGAAGTACAAGCCCCACCAACATAAATTGAGAATTCAGGATTGGTCCAAGTGGTACTGGTTAAATTAATGTCGATGGATGCAGTATTGGAAGATGTAGTAAATTCATACCATACAGTTGGATAAGGCATGTCTTCACATCCAGTTCCTACGAAATCCAAACCTACGTTTGCTCCGTTATTACAGTCAGTAATACAGACAGGTGCGGAAGATGCTGTTCCAACTGGTGCAATGAGAGAAATAGTAGCTGCATCCACACAAGCATCGTTATCCACGCAATTTAGCAATACAGCAGGGTTGTTAACACAAGTACTAATTGTGCCAGTAGCGGTTCCATTTCCACTGGAAACAACTATCCAATAAGTTGCTCCTACCGTAAGGCCATTTACCGTGGCATTTGTAGATGAATAATTATTTCCTGCTCCGTCTTGACAAGCTACCTGCGTTAAAGTTCCAGAACAGTTATTATTACTTGACGAAATGACTATAAATTCAGGTCCAGAATTAGCAACTGTATTTGAAACGGTTACTGTTGCCGAACCACCTTGAGCAACGAAATAGAACCAAGTATCATTAGTTCCCTCTACACAACTTCCAGCAGCTGGTATCAATGTATTTGTTGCTTGCGGCGCTGAGGTTGCGCAAGGACTTCCAGTTAAATTGGTCACTTGTACAGCGGTAGCACAACTTCCTTGAGATTTGGCTAAATGTGCAAATAAAAAACTTGCAAGCAATAAAAAAATATAGTGATTTTTCATTTTAATACGAATGACGTACAGTAATAATTGGGCTAAAATCTTCAGCCTCTATTTTTTTTCTGCTTGGAATAAAAACATAAACCATTTCTTCGATTTTCAAAGTTTGGTCTTGATCTTCTAATCGATTTTCTTTAACCCAAGTGAGAAAGTCTTCTGTAATTGCGAATTGCAAATCAGGTTGCTTAATTATAAGCTGAAAAGTACCTGTTTCACTATTTTGGAATGCTGCGTTGGATCCGGAAACAGCAATTGAATTTGACATTTTATCCTCCAGTATCAACTGTTGTTCAATTGTCGCAACCTTCTGGCTATAACTCAAGGATTGCAAACATATTAACACTAAACTGAATAGAAGTTTTTTCACTAGTAAGTAGTTTTGAGGTTCTTCAGCATTGAAAAACGTTGCAATTTAGCACTTTAAAACGATGTAACAAAAATAGTTGATTGTTATTTCATACAATCACACGGTGGTTCCATTGAAATTTTAGTATGCGGAAACTTGGTTATTAAATTTTCTTGAAAAGTTGGTCCGAAACGCAACCCCGTTAGGTCTAAAACTTTTAAATTGGTAAGCGCGTAAAAACCTTCCGGCAAACCGGAAATTGGAGTATCCCATAAGTCAACTTCTTCCAGATCCGAACAATATTTGATACAATCAGGAATGGACTCAAATAGATTTCTGTTAACGACTAACCTTTTTAGTTTGGTTAATTTACAAATGGGAAGCGGAAAAATTGAAAATTCATTTTTTGATAAATCCAAAACTTCCAAATCTTTAAAATCTCCAATAAAATCAGGAAGTTCATCAAGTTTGTTTTTTCCAAGATTCAATATTTTAAGATTTTTGAAAGCAGAAAGTTCTGGAGGAATGGAGTCTAATTTTAATTTTTCAAAAGACAAACCATAAACTGTATCTGGATTACAACCTGTAATATCGTTCCAACTTAAAACCCTTATGTTTTCGATTTGCCCGAAAAGTATACTAAAGGGAAGTGCGATTAAAAATATAGCGAACAGACTTTTCATCCTGATAAAGTTGGTTTTTTAATGCTTCTTTGTTTTCAAATTTTATTTCTTCCCTGATTTTCTTGTAAAAGAAAACAGTAACATTTTTGTCGTAAATGTCCCTATTGAAATCGAATACATGTACTTCAATCGTTTCATCTTCATTTTCATTCACTGTTGGTCTCCTTCCGATGTTGGCCATTCCCTCATGTTTTATTCCATCAATTTCAATTTCAACAGCATAAACACCCTTACCAGGTGCAAGTTTATAATTTTCTGTTAACTGAATGTTAGCTGTGGGAAATCCAATTGTTCTGCCCAATTGCTTACCAGTAACAACTTTACCACATAAGAAATATTTTTCTCCTAGGAACGACGCCGCTTTTTCCAGATTTCCAGATTTGATAGCATCCCTGATTTTCGTTGAACTAATGTTCAAATCATCAACAACTAGAGGTGGAATCTCTATAACTTCAAAATCATAGGTTCTAGAAACACTATTCAAGAACGCTATTGTTCCTTCCCTATTTTTACCAAATTGGTGATCATAACCTATCACAAGTTTCTTAACATTTAAGGCGTTTACCAAAATGTTTCGAACAAATTCCAATGCTGATAATCTAGAAAACTCGAAAGTAAAAGGAATTTCAATAACATTCTGCAACCCTAATTTCTCAAGCTTTGATAATTTTTCTGCTTGGGTTTGTATCAATTTCAAATTATGGCTTTCTGGATATAAAACCATTCTAGGATGAGGGTAAAATGTAAACAAAACAGATTCTCCTTCGATTTTATTAGCCTCATCATTTATTTGCGCAATGATTTTTTGGTGCCCTAAATGCACACCATCAAAAGTTCCGATGGTTATTACTGGATTCTTTATCCCCTTTACATCACTTAAATTTCGAAAGACCCGCAACTCATTTTTTCTTCAAAGTTAATGATAAGCACGCATCTACACCTCATTTGTCGCAAGAAAACAAATCATTTTATTATCTGTTGAACATTCCAAGAAATTCAAATTCAAATTATTTGTATCAATACCTTAAAAATGGTATTTTTGTGCAACCAAAAGGTCTTATTTATAATTAATCTAAATTAAAAAGTTAATTAAAAGATGATTACAGTTACGGATAATGCAAAAAAACAAGCTTTACGTTTGATGGAGGATGAAGGAAAAGATGGATTATTTATTAGAGTAGGTGTGCAAGGTGGCGGCTGTAGCGGTTTGATGTATCAGCTTACATTTGACAACGATGAGAGAGAGGAAGATAAATCCTTTGAAAACAATGGTATTCGTGTTGTAGTGGATAGGAAAAGTTATTTGTACTTAGTGGGTACAACATTGGATTTCTCTGGGGGATTGAATGGTAAAGGTTTCGTTTTTCAAAACCCCAATGCCGGCAGAACATGTGGATGTGGAGAATCATTTTCTCTTTAGTTAAGACAAAAAACTTTTGAGCGATGGGATACACAGAGAATGAATTGGCCAAAGATTTAGAAAATCAGGAATATAAATATGGATTTGTCACGGATATCGAATCCGATAAAGCTCCAAATGGATTAAATGAGAATATAATAAGATTTATCTCTGCAAAAAAATCAGAACCTTATTGGCTTTTGGAATACAGGCTTAAAGCCTTGAAAATTTGGCAAGAAATGCATGAGCCAGATTGGGCGAAAATTGGTTACGCAAAACCTGACTTTCAGGCAATTTCCTATTATTCAGCACCAAAACAAACGAAGAAATACGAATCTTGGGACGATGTAGACCCTGAGATGAAAGCGACAATGGCGAAATTAGGAATTTCACTGGAAGAGCAACAGCGTTTAACTGGAGTAGCTGTTGATTTTGTAATGGATAGTGTTTCGGTAGCCACCTCTTTTAAAAGTAAACTCAAAGAACTTGGTATCATATTTTGTTCTTTTTCTGACGCAGTTCAAGAACACCCTGAGTTGGTTAGAAAATATATGGGAACGGTTGTGCCAACAACAGACAATTTTTACGCAGCATTAAATTCTGCTGTTTTCACTGATGGGTCGTTTTGTTACATTCCGAAAGGTGTAAAATGCCCGATGGAATTGTCTACATACTTTAGAATCAACGAAGGTGGAACGGGTCAGTTTGAAAGAACTTTGGTGGTAGCTGATGAAGGTTCATATGTTTCCTATTTGGAAGGATGTACTGCGCCCCAACGTGACGAAAATCAATTGCATGCTGCCGTTGTCGAATTGATCGCATTGAAAGATGCTGAAATCAAATATTCAACGGTTCAGAATTGGTATCCCGGTGATAAAGATGGTAAAGGTGGCGTATTCAATTTTGTAACGAAACGTGGTATTTGTGAAGAAAATGCAAAAATCTCATGGACCCAAGTAGAAACGGGTTCTGCTGTTACTTGGAAATATCCTTCATGCATTTTAAAAGGAAACAATTCTATTGGAGAATTTTATTCTGTTGCCGTTACCAATAATTATCAGCAAGCGGATACGGGAACTAAAATGATTCATTTGGGAAAAAACACAAAGAGTACAATTATTTCAAAAGGTATTTCAGCGGGTAAATCTCAGAATTCTTATAGAGGGTTGGTTCAAATTCACAAAAATGCTGATAATGCAAGAAACTTTTCGCAGTGTGATTCGCTTTTGATGACAAGCGAGTGCGGCGCTCATACCTTTCCTTACATTGAGTGTAAGAACCCGAGTGCAAAAATTGAACACGAAGCAACTACATCAAAAATTGGAGAAGATCAAATCTTTTATTGCTTGCAAAGAGGTATTAGTGAAGAAAAAGCAATCAGTTTAATAGTTAATGGTTATTGCAAAGAAGTATTGAATCAACTTCCCATGGAATTTGCTGTGGAAGCACAAAAACTTTTAGCAATCAGTTTAGAGGGTTCGGTTGGGTAATTACTTTTGAAAAAATGATAAGAAATCAAGTTTACGAATTGCAATCTTAAATCTTACAATCTGCAATTTGTAATCTTATAATAATTGAAATATGTTAACGATCAAGAATTTACACGCATCCATAAATGGAAAAGAAATCCTGAAGGGATTGAATTTAGAGGTTAAAGCAGGAGAAGTACACGCCATAATGGGACCAAATGGAGCAGGTAAAAGTACCTTGGCTTCAGTTCTTGCGGGAAAAGAAGATTATGAAATAACTGAAGGATCTGTAACTTTTGATGGTAAAGATCTTTTAGACCTTGAAACGGAAGATCGGGCACGAGAAGGATTGTTTCTCGCGTTTCAATATCCTGTAGAAATACCAGGAGTTTCAAATGTTAATTTTTTACGCACTGCAATTAATGAAATAAGAGAGTACCGAGGGGAAGAGGCCATAAGCGCGAAGGATTTTATGGCTTTGGTTAGAGAAAAATCTGCGCTGGTTGAGTTAGATTCTAAATTGGCGACCAGATCTGTAAATGAAGGTTTCTCAGGCGGTGAAAAGAAAAGAAATGAAATTTTTCAAATGGCCATGCTTGAACCTAAATTGGCTATTCTCGACGAAACAGATTCAGGACTTGATATTGATGCGTTGCGCATAGTTGCAAATGGAGTGAATAAATTAAAATCACCGAAAAATGCTACTGTCGTAATTACACATTACCAGAGGCTGTTGGATTATATTGTTCCTGATGTGGTTCATGTTCTTTATGATGGAAAAATTGTAAAATCTGGACCAAAGGAATTGGCTTTAGAGCTTGAGGAAAAAGGTTACGATTGGATTAAATCTGAAGTTGAAGCTGGATAAATTCTCAAAAATGAGCACATTACTTTCTGTAAATAAATTAGAGACTTTTAGAAGTCATCTTAACAAAACCAAAATAGGATTTTCTAACGGTATCCTAGAAAACGCGGAATCTTTTTTAAATCAAACCGATTTTCCAACAACAAAGGTTGAAGACTGGAAATATACCCGTTTGAACAAAATTTCAGGAATTCAACCAAGTAATGATACCACTCTGGACACTGATGTGATATTGGATTACGACTTGGGTAAAGAAACCTTTAAGTTCATTTTTCAAAATGGTGTTTTGTGTAGTAGCAGTGATGCGAATTTACCTGAAGGACTAACTATTTTGCCTTTGGAAGACTGTACTCAGGAGCAACTGGCTTCAATTCCATATCAAGATAATAATGAGCTGTTTGTAGCATTGAATACCTTCTACTGTTCTTCCGGGCTTTATATTGAAGTAAAGAAAAATACTGTGGTTAACAAAACCATACACATTCATCATATTGTTTCAGGTGAAAATATGGTAAATCATGTTAAGCATTTCATTAATTGTGGAACATCTAGTAACTGTAACATCATACTAACATTTATCTCAGGGGAAGCAAAAAATTGCATGAGTAATGTATTAACCAATGTCGTTGTAGGCGAAAATGCGAAGCTAAATATTGACAAATTACAATTGGAAAATGATGGCAACTACGGTGTTTTCAATGAGTTAACGGAAATATATGCCAATGCAAACTTTACATTAAATACAATAACTCTTGGAGGAACGCTTATCAGAAATAATGTTCACGCCGAGATTAAAGGTCAAAATGTCGAATGCAATTTAAATGGAGCATACCTTTTAAAAGGAAGTGCCCATGTTGATAACCATACATTGATTGAACATCAAGTCCCTAATTGTAATTCTAATGAATTGTACAAAGGCGTTATGGATGATAAGTCGACCGGTGTTTTTAACGGTAAAGTTATCGTACATAAAGATGCTCAAAAAACCAATGCCTTTCAATCAAATGCTAATGTTTTGTTGAGTAAAGATGCAACAATAAATACAAAGCCGGAACTGGAAATTTATGCAGATGATGTGAAATGTTCACATGGTTCTACAACAGGCCAATTGGATGAAAATGCAATTTTTTATTTAAGAGCGCGTGGTGTTTCAGAAGCATCAGCAAGACAGTTATTGGTTCAAGCTTTTATTGAGGATGTTCTTGAAAAAATTGAAGATGAAAACGTAGTTAATTGCATCCACAATGAACTTTCTGAACGCTTAGGTTGGTCGTTTAATTGAGCGCTATTCGTACATTGCGATATCATCATCCAAATCGAAATCTTTAAGTAACAAAGCAATTTCGCTTATAAGTACTGCTTTTCGTTCATCTCTTGTTTTTCCATCCGACTCAATAAAATCGCGTAGAAAAAGCTGCGCTTCAAGAATGTGTCTTTCTTCGAATGGACCTTCAAGGTTTTCAATTATTGTAAGACATTCTAAGGTATCTAGGTAATCGCCTTCTACGGCTATTTCAACAAAGTCAGAAAGAAAATAACTGTAATCCAATTTGCTGTTCCAAATGGTACTAAGCAATATTGGACGAACACGTAGAAAGTTTTCATCTTTTACAATACGTATGATTTCATCAGGAGCATCAGATAGATTTAATGTTGAAAGCAGTTCAATCAATGCCAATCTATTTTGTTGGGAAAGATAATCTGCTAGTAACAATTCCACAAGAGGTTCAATTGCAGTAATATCGCCATTAACTTGCAGAGATTTGATAGCAGCATTAAATTTTGAATCATTTCCAGATTTGAGATCTTCAAGTAATCTGGTAATTTTTATTTTTTGCTTAGTTTCCTTTCCCATAATCTTTGCAAACTTACGAATATGTTTGCTTTTTTAACCAATACCTTGTAAGTAGTTTTGTCTAAAGGTTAAGGTTTACAAAGATGAATATTTAGGTTTATTAATGGGGATTTTTAAAATTTTTGTCGACCATATAATAATCGGCAATATTTTATTCTGATTTGAATTAAGTAGTTCTACTGATACTAAAAGTCAAAACTACGCAGATAGCCTATGTAAATATCATGATTTATATGAGTTGATATCGTAAATTAATCCTAAGTACTGATTCAAACGCATTTCTTTGTCTTAACCAATTTAAATGAAATAATATGAAAACAAACCTTTTCAAACAATTATTGACAGCAATACCTTTCGTAATTACAGGTTTTGTAAATGCTCAAAAGTTCCCACTAACGGTAGGTGTCTCCAGCACGAATACAACTTGTGAGAATTATAATGATGGCAGTATAACGCTAACGGTTTATGGAGGAGTGCAACCCTACACCTACTTATGGTCCAATGGAGCAACAAGTCAGTCTGTTGTAAATTTGTCTCCTGGTTTTTACGATGTTATGGTTAGAGATGCTAACACCGCCATTTCAATTACAGTTGAGATTAGAAATACATCCAATATTAATATTCAAGGAAGCATAACCAATGCAAGTACTTTTGGTGCTGATGATGGTGGAATTGATGTACAACTTTCAGGAATTAGTGGAAATTTCAATTTCAACTGGATTAGCACAAATGGAAATTATGTAAATAACGGCGCTTTGGATCAAGTTAACCTACATGCCGGAACATATACTCTTACAGTTGTCAACGAAAATGGATGCGAATCTTCAGAAAGTTTCTTGGTTGAACAGCCAAATCCTGTTTTGAATCCGCACAATGCAATTAGTAACGATTTTGTTGGACACGAATTTAATGTTAAAGGTTTAATTTACCCAAATCCTAGTAATGGTGCTTTAAATTTTAAAAGTATGGAAGAAGTAAATAGTATTGATATATACAATTTAGAGGGCAATTTGGTAAAAAAACTTTATAGTATTGAAGGTAATATAGACGCCATCGACTTGGACAAAGGAACATACAAAGCGATGATACAAACGATAGACGGAAAAATTACAACAGACACAATCATCGTTAAATAATTAAGATGGCATCCAAAAAAGTTGGGGGAAAATTATTTTTCCCCTTCTTTTTTTATAAATCTTGAGATATTTCATTTTTAATTTATATCGATTAAGGTCATCAATGTAAAATAGGAAGCACAAATTATCGATATCTTTACAACATGTTTTTAATAAAGTGGTTTGTTCCTATTTTCACACTAGCGGCATTAATATCAAGCTGCGGTTATGAGGAATTAAGTTCCACCAAAAAACAAACACTGACAGTTGCTTCTGATTACTTACATGCTTCAGACAGCAGCCTATTTAACGATTTTACTCGAAAAACAAATATCAAGATTAAAATCATTCATCTTCAATCCGATTCAATTTCAAAGAAAGTAATTCAGGATCCCTTGAATGTAGAATTTGACTTGATAATGGTTTCTGATATTCTTACTTTGGAAACGCTGCAAAAGAAAAACCTTTTACAACAGTTCTCAGAAGATTTAGATAAATCCTCTTCGAAAAATTATTTCTCTATAACGGGATTGGATCCATTGGTATTTAAATCGAAAAGAAATATACCAAACGATTCCACGAATTACCAGAATCTTTCAAAAGAATTATGGTATTCAAAACTTAATGAAATAGATTTGAAAAAAATTTACAATTGCATCAAAAAAACCAATCAATGGTCGACACATGAGTCCGCATTATGGCTTCATCAAGCGGAATTGAAAAAATTGGAATTCCCCATTATGGATAGTTTAGCACCAAGAATAAATGCGGTTGGTTTCCTTTCTCAATTTGAACAGAAAACGCAAATAATAGATTCTCTGAGTACATTACAAATCTTATTATTTCCTGATCAATTAAATTCGGGCATATTGTATAATTATTATGGTGCTGGGATTATATGCCAAGCAAGCAATTTTTATGCTGCAAAGCAATTGATTTCATATTTAAAGCGACCATCGCAAGCCCAAATAATAAATAACAAAATTGGAATAATTACCTACGATCAACAAACCAAAACTGGATTTTATAAAAACAAAAGAATCATTCTAAATCCAAATCCTATACAATCCTTTCGGTTTGATTTGAAGTGGTGGAACGATCATCTTAATTATGCGAAAACTATGAAGATTGAGGAGAAGAAGCCAAAACCCAAAAATGTACCCATAGCGGATACATTGTTAATAGAAAATTAAAAAAGGCAAATCTATAAGCCGGGTTCTGTTTCCACTTGCGTGAATGCCTATCATTTATCTAGCACTAACGTCACCGTTAGCGTCTATCGACCTACCCTCCGAGATTGGGCGAGCAACCCTTTCAGAATCAATGATTCCATCCTCGGTATACATGGTCTTTCAGCCCGTAAGGTTTACCTTGCCGCCCATGTCACCATCGACGCGGTGAGCTCTTACCTCACCTTTTCACCTTTTCCACGAAAGTCAAGCCGTCGTGGTAGTTTTCCTTTCTGTGGCACTTTCTGTCCCCGCTTTCACGAGGCCTTCCTGTTAGGAAGTACGGTACTCTGTGCTGCCCGGACTTTCCTCTCTCCCGAAAATTCGAGACAGCGATAGACCGATTTGCCTTGAAGCAAAGTTACAATAAAGTTGTGGTTAATTGATATTTATAGCTTTTAGGAAGGTTCCTTGTGCGGTCTGTCCAAAAATCCAATAATTTCCAGACTCAAATGATGCAACATTTACAGTCAAAATAGAACCGCTTGGCCCATGTTCGTATACAATTTGACCAGCTGCATTCAATATGGTGATGGATTCCATTTCGTATGGTAAAATAATTTCAATTTTATCATCTGATGGATTTGGGTAAACTTTCACTTCACTTGATAAATCATTTGCTATGATACTTGCGAACTCAGGCCTATAAATATCGCGGTATTCAATAGCAGTGACCGTTTCATTACCTAAAATTTCAGTTGTGTTAATTCTTAAGATAGGTTCTTTTTCCCCATTTGTCCACCACTCGTATTGATGGGATGCCGGAATGTCTAGTGGAATCCAAGTTGCGCCAATGAAAGGGAATTCTGTAAATAAAGAATCTATTTCATCGATATCATGTCGAATACGTAAAGCTTCAAATGTACCGAAAGGTGTTGTAATTGAGCCGTATCCATCAACTTCAGTAAATCTTGAACGGTGCTGGTTCCATTTGGCATTGTAAATAGGGTTAAAATCAACACTGGTTGCACCTCGTGAAAAATGTGTGTTTCCAAAAGCTAAAGGAAAATCATAAGGTGTTTCAATGGTGTCAGATTGAATAGGAATTGTGGTTGCAGAGCCATTAAAGGATACAGTCATGGCAATTCCAACAGCAGTTAATGAATCTGCAGTTCGTTTATTGAATTGAAATACATCTTGTATACCAATAGGTAAAAACGAGGTGATTTGCTGAAGCGGCAGTGCGGAAGACTCTATGAAATAACTTGCTTGATACTTTGCCGGAGCGAAAGTCCCAAAGATAAAATTCACAAAGGCACCCGCATTTACAACAGGTTGAAAATTTTTCAAAGTTTGTCCTGTGGGTGTTAAATTGGAAAAATTCCAAGTCTGTGATTGACCAGTTGTAGCAAAATCGATTGTAGGATCTAATGCAGAACTCATTCGAACCGTATCATTGGTGGTAGCAAAATCAGTGAATGAAAGAGTTATTTGCCCAGATAATTGAACGCTGATAAAAATAACTGGTATTAAAAACAATTGCTTCATGATGTAAATTTGGTCAAATATACATTAAAGGTTTGTCATTATTCTACTTGAAGAGCAAAATCAATTTCACCTTCGAATGGCGATATTTCGCCTGTTTGGATATCTATCATTTCACACGAAATGACTCCATGGATTTTAACAACCTGCTTTCCTGAAGCGTTTAATCCATATGGTACCACCGATTCAACGTTAAAAAAATCTTGCGATTGCTCGTTGTGAATAGAAACATACTCCTTGTTATTCCAATTTAAAAAAATCTGGGTACTGTAATCTTCATTAGGTCCTTGCCAACTGTTCTCAATGGATGCAAAATCATCAATATATTTACCTTCAAGTGAACCATCAATCCATATCGATCTTGTACGTTTCGAACCATTTTCAAAGATTAATTCAGCTCTTAAACTATGCGCATTTTGATCTATCACAATATTCAAATCTTCTTCTGAACTAGCCCATTGATCATCTAAATACCAATCTATATGGTCAATATCCTCCTCATTCTCGTCTATCCAGACTTTTAAATCACCATCATTGGTCAGAAAATGTCTTACTTGAAAATGGGAGTCATGAGCATATCCAAGAATGATATCATTACATACATTTGCACTAGAGCCATCAATAAACAGAACATTCGCGCAGACTTCAAAAACACCACTCTGGTTCAGAATTACATCATTTAAACCCGCAAAATTACCATCTACAAACCATTCAATACTCTGTATCATGTTACTGTTAGGCATATTCGATTTTGATAGCGTAATTTGATTGTTATTGGGATAACTTGATAAAGCCACACTTGAATTCAATGCATCAATAAATGGAATATTTAATAAACCATCTTTAAAAACAATTTTGAGCCCATCATTCCCATTGTACAATCGACCAAAATAGTTTTTAACACCATTTTCAGTGAAGATTCCCGTTTCCATAACCCAGCCATTATCTCCAGCTGTAAATTGAAAATCTTCGTTAGCAATACTACCTGAAGCTTTAAAAATAGGGTCATTTCCTAGCGGTGGATCTTTAATCTCCAGTTTTGAACAACTCGATAGTATCAATATAAAAATCAATAAATTAAATAATCCCCTTATCATTTATCAAAGTTTAAAGATCGTTTTAAATAAAAATTAAATTCGATCGGATTATTTCTCGCTTCACCTTTAAAACGGTTCGAATTGGTTGGTTTGATTAAAGAAATACCGGCATTAACTCCAATTGAAGTTTTGTTATTAATACTGTAGGAATAACCTAGGAAAGGTTGAACACCAAACCTATTAAACAAATCAACTCCTGTGTATCCCTCACTTGTTTTTGAAGTTTGATTATCCAATGTTTCTTTGTAAAAAACAGTAGTCATTAAATTTGCTCGTGCACGCAATCCCGCCTCAAAATCATGTTTAGACAACCCATAAGATACTGAAATCGGTACAATTACACTTAACATTGAACCAAATTTGTAGGATTGTTCTAACTCCGAAGAACTGAAGTCATATATTTTTGTACGTTCCTCAATTTTCAATTCATCAAACTTTGTTAGCTGTAAACCAACACCGAAATTGATATTAAAATTTTTGATTGGTTTTTGGTATTCGGCTTTGATGGCAAGAATTCCATTAACTGAATTATTTTCGCTAGTTATCCAACTTTGCTCTACCCCCCCATGTATTGAAATAGCAAAATGATTGGCGGAAAACTTTGAAACTTTTGAGTTAGTTTTGGCAGTTAAAATTTCTTTTTGCTTTGTTGGGAAACCAATAGCGAGAGGATAAAGTTCAGGTTTAGTTATTTTTCCCTCCAATGCTTGTTTTATTTCTAATGGATGTGCTTTTTCTTCTGCTTTTTCGACAGAAGTAACCAAATTTAAACCAATTGAATGATCTTTAACAAACCCATGATTACTTTCTACAGCAGCATGAGCCCTTGTGAATTTCGGACGCTTTAATTCAATCTTAGTTTTGGAAGGTTTGTTCAAAAAGATTATTTGTGATTCACCAATTAAATATCTCATTGAACCCAATGGAATCAATGAAAGCAGGCAAATCAAAAATAGTTGTTTTAAGTACGACTTTTTGTATATCGGTAATTGTAACTCGATATCCCTAAAATATTTTGTCTTATATTTTGGTCTATATCCGGTTTCAGCTCCCCTGAACAAATCGTCTAAATCTCTATCTGTCAGGTTCATATTACCATTTTTTGATTGTACCACTCCAATTTTTCCACCTTCTCGCGAAGTTGTTTCCTTGCGATTGAAAGATGCCATTTCGAAGTTCCCTCTGACATCTTCAATAATTCTCCAATTTCTTTGTGTGAAAACCCTTCAAAAACATACATATTGAAAACCTTAGCACTAGTTTCTGGAAGTTCTGTAATCAATTTTAATAGTTGATCGTATCCCATTGAAGACTCAGCCGTATTGACAACGGTCAAACTTCCGATTTCAAGTTCCCTTTCGGTTTCTTTTGACGAAATATGATTTAAGTATTTTTTGTTTTTACGGTACTCATCGATAAGATTATTTACCATTATGCGTTTCGACCAGGCCCAGAAATTTAATGTTTCATCCGTTTGGTGAAGACCTTTAAGAATCTTTATAAAGCCAGAATTCAGTGACGCTCTTGCATCTTCTTCATTTTTATTATACCTGTAACACAAAGGCATAAATTTATGGAAACACTGCTCATAAAGCCATTTAATTGCCTTTCTATCATCGGCAATGCAAGCTTTAATAATTTCAGCGTTTACAATCATTTGATTTAAACTTTTATATAAGTTTATATGGGAATTAATCTGAACCTAAAAATAGACGTAAAATTCAATAAAATGGTTGGTTTACAATTACATTTAATTCGGCATGCGAAAACAGAAAAGATTTCTCAAACGGGAAGTGATTTTGACCGTGCCTTATTACCCAAGGGGATCAAGCAGGCCAATGCATTAGCTACTTTTTTAGAAAACAAACAAAATTTTGAAATTTTACTTTGTTCATCGGCAAAAAGAACTCAAGAAACGAAAAATATTCTAAGTGAAAAACTGATTTTCCATTCGATAAAAGATTTCCCTGAGTTGTATCTTGCGAGTCAGTTCGAAATATTACAATTAATTTGTGAGCAACAAGATGTGAAAGTTATTTGGATTGTTGGCCATAATGAAGGCATTTCAGATTTGGCTTCTTATCTCACTGGAAATAACATTCACATGAAGACTTGCGCATATGTTTGTTTGACACCTACTATCGATCAATGGTCTCATTTGACTGCGAATTCATGTCTGGTTTCAGATTTGTTTCGACCGGAGATTGATGCTTAACGGTTTCCTTGTCTTTGAAGTGATAAGCAATTTTCAAGTTATCCGTTTGTTCAGCTTCTAATTCACGTTGCCTTTCCTCATTAATGCGAATACTTTCGTTCCACATACCTTCTAAATCAGGAGGCTCAATTCCCATTTCTTTTTCGATTTCAAATTGGTACTTTGGTCTTTTCGGCCCTTGCTTTTGATATATAAATGCCAACATAATCCCGGTAACCAAACCACATAAATGTCCTTCCCATGAAACCTCCTCTTTTAAAGGAAAAATCCCCCAAATCATACTGCCATAGATAAAAACTACTGCTAACGAAATCACCTGTAATTGAAAATATTTTCTTAAGACTCCTGAGGTAAATAAGAATGCTGCAAGAAAATATATCACACCACTCATACCGATATGATTTCCAGTTTTCGATTGTGCAAATAACCATAAGAAGCTACCTGTTAAAATCCAACCGAACAATAGTACTTTATATGCAATAGATCTGTAGAAATAAAAAAGGGCAGCGGTTAGAAAAAAAGTCGGTGCAGAGTTATTAATTATGTGATGTATATCAATAGGAGAATGAACTAAAGGCATAAATAGAATACCTTTCAATCCTGAAAAGATCTTTGGCACGAGTCCCAAATTAGTGAAATCATAAGATAGATACCAATCGAGAAAATAAAACAACCACATCACCAATAACAGAATTGTTGCGACTCCAAAAGATTCGAGTCCTGAACCAAATGCATGTTTTTGTTGTTTCACGTCAAAGACTTGTCAAAGAATATGCCCGGTCAATTCATACTGACAACTTGTCTTGAAGTTCTGAAAAAAATGATAGTAAAGACCAAGCTAATCGATGTAATTCTTAATTTTAAATAATGGATGAAATTGTAAACAAAGTTGAGGAAAGTGGTTTGATTCAAATGGATATGGAAACTTTCAAACCGAAGATTGAAATTATTGAAATTGATCTGGCACCGCAACTTTGGCAGGGTTTAGTCCTAAAAGAAAATGAATTTAGACAATGGATTAAGGTGCATGATTGGTCGATATATAAAAATAAAGCCGTTTATGTTCATTGTAATGCTGATGCAATAATTCCAACCTGGGCTTTTGTGCTCGTTGGGATTCAATTGGAAGGCGTTGCATACAAATCGATTATTGGGAATAAAACTGATTTATTACAATCTTTAACTGCTGATAACATCAACAGTTTGGATATATCTGAGTATAAGGATGCCAGATTGATTATTAAAGGATGTTCAGAAATTGCATCTCCTGAGTTTGCGATGACCTTACTTGTTCAACGACTTAAAAATGTTGCAAAAAGTATCATGTATGGAGAGCCTTGCTCAACCGTTCCGCTATTCAAAAGGAAAAATTAAGTTTTCAAGAAATAATTTTGAATTCAAAACCAGATTTCTTTAGGATTTCAATTATTTGAGGAAGTAATATTTTCAAACGCTTTTCGGATTTGAAATTGTCGTGAAAAACCAAAATATCACCCGACTTAATATTTCTTGTTTTCTTAATTATTTTTTCAATTGTGACGCTATAATCAAAATCGTATGCCATCCACGACCACATAATAATTTGATAATCTTTTGAAATTCGTTTGGCCATCATTCCGCTCAATTTACCATAAGGAGGTCTATACAACTTTGAAGGAATAAATTTACCTGCTTCCAAAATTGACTGAAAATAATCTTCCTTATGATTTCTTGAATAAACGACATGTTCCATGGAATGATTTCCAATGGCATGTCCCTCTTTAAGAATACGTTCAATGAGTTCCGGATTGGATTTTACATTTTCACCAAGACAAAAAAATGTAGCATGAATTTTTTCAGAGGCTAATAAATCAAGTACCCATGGAGTCACTTCAGATTGTGGACCATCATCAAATGTGAGGTAAATTGCTTTGGAATTGATAGAAAAACTCCAGGTTCTATTAGGTAAAAAAAATCTAACAAAACCTGGAATTTTAAAAATTTTGATCATATTATTGACCCATTCCAGTGCCCAACGGCATACCAGTCATGGGCAAATTTTCTGGTTGAACGGCTGTTTTATCCTCCTTGTATCCATAATAAACAGCCATAGCATCAGTAATATCTTGCATTTCAAACATTTTATTTGCAAAAACACCTGCCTTATTTGAACCTCTCTCTACTTTTTCTGCATTACTTTTTGCTGTAGTTTCTATATCTTTTATGATACGAGGTAACGTTTTTTGAAGCATGGTCGAAATATATTTCGATGTGCGTGTTGCTAAGGCTCCTTTACTGTTTCCATATTTGGTGTCCAATGCAATTTCATTCATTTTGAAGTACGCATCCATTGCAGCATATAAATCTGAAGTATTGTCATTTCTTGCTATAATTCGCACATCAGATTTATCATAATAGTTCATTATTGATTCCAATTGATCAGCAATTGTTTTTCCTAATTTTTCAGCTGCAGCTTTATCTCCAGCAACATAAAGTAATCGGACATAATTATGAAGAATACCATCTGAATATGCCCGAATTTTTTGACCTCCAAGTGAATATTCTTCTTGGCTATCTTGAGAAGGTTCTCCGTAGTCTATTACTACTTCCGCTGGCATTACCTCCAAAGACCTTAAGAGCAGCTTACGAGCCTTTTCTTTGTAATTTTTTGCATTTGCCGGATCCATCTCTGCTTTCTTAACATAGTCCTCTGCGAGCATGTAAAAATGTAAACGGTACTGACTGGTATGTCGTCTAGTATAGTAATCAGTTAAAACATCAGGATTGGACATAGCTCCGTAGGTATACGTAGGAATTACTTTACCTTTAGCATCCTTTTTAGGTAGTCCCATGATCAAATCATACATTTCCTCAGTGAAACGATTGCTGTAGTCATTTAAGGGGCTCAATAGGAATACCATTC
The DNA here is from genome assembly GCA_947475275.1 of Flavobacteriales bacterium. GTDB lineage: Bacteria > Bacteroidota > Bacteroidia > Flavobacteriales_D > Crocinitomicaceae > M0103. Next base: position 48,165 of record CANJNE010000004.1, read on the forward strand.
CATTTTGTTTAATATATCCTCTTTTGTACAATGCACGGGCTAATTGAGAACCACCAGGACTGGAGAAATAAATACCACGTTCCCAGTTGTTATTCGCCAAAACATCCATCATCATTACTTCCTCTCTAGATAAACGTTGCACCCCATCAAAATCCATCATGAGCATATCGGTACAATTTTTTTGTTGATCTTGTCTTATGACTCCCGATTTTACTGCATTTTTTGAATTGACTGGTAATTTAAATTTCGAAGAAGGGAAAATCCTCATGGTTTGGGACTTCTTTTGACCTGGAATTGTAATCAAATTTTTATCATCCCGAACGAAAGCCATAGCTGCACTTAAATCAATCGCTCCCCATGAACTTTCAAATTCAACAATCATTTTCTGTAATTCTTGTCCTACAATTTCATCAACTTTGTAAACACCCATTTGATCTCCAGATCCTTGGAGAATTTCAATTAACGCTCTGTATTTTTTTAATATATTATCGCTCTTCGAACCTCCATTATTTGTTGTTAAATAGCCTTTTAAATCTGCAAATTTTGAAGCATACTCAGATCGTAAAACCTGAACGCCCTCCAATAAGCGTAATGCATTTTGATTAAATTGACTTAAAGCTGTATCTGTTTCAGAAGGATTTGAGGCAATTCTTAAATCAATTAGCTTTTTAAGATAATCGTCATTTACACTAATTTGCGGATTTGAAATGAGGTCGATAATATCCATAAAATAAACAACATCTGTTGAACCCGCATACATGAGAATTTGATCCTCTGTAAATTTAATTGGTAACGGGGCAGAACCTGATTGAGGATCACCTGAAATACTATTAATACGCATTTTCATTTGGTCAGAATACCAGTCTGTCTGCATCAACGAAAGATTACAAACCCGAACATCTGTGCGTTTACCTTCAACCTCTTGCATATACCACAATGGAAAAGTATCGTTATCACCGTTAGTGAATAGGATACTGTTCTTCGCACAAGAATTTAAATAATTGATTGCCAAATCATCAGCAGAAGTTTTTAAACTACGGTCATGATCATCGAATCCTTGCATACCCATAACAACAGGCGCAATTAAGCCTAAGCAAACGGCAACTAAAGCGCCAGATGCCTTATTGTTCAATATTTTCTTTAGACCTATCATTATTCCGAACAAAGCCAATATTATGGCTGAGATAATAAACCATGAGAAAGTATTTGGCAGAGAAGCGTGACTGTTAATATCCAGAATTAGGAACAACAATAAGCCCGCACCCAAAACAATGGATAATTTTTTAACATCAGACTTCGAAAATTTAAGATATGCTTCATAAAGCGCATAGACACCAATGCCTATCCACATAGCGAAGAAATAGAAGGACCCTGCATAAGCGTAATCTCTTTCTCTTGGTTCAAATGGTTTCTGATTGAGGTAAACAACAATCGCCAAACCTGTGAATAAGAATGCTAGGAGTATAACGAAGGCATCTTTGGGTGATTTGTAAAAATGATAAAGCAACCCGATAATACCAAAAATTAATGGAAGAAAGAAAAATTTATTGTTTGAAGGGTTCTCCTTTGTAAAGTATGGCGCATTTTCTTGGCTTCCAAGTCTAGAGTTATCAACTAAATCAAAACCAGACAACCAGTTTCCATTCATTTCGTTTCCATGACCTTGAATATCATTTTGTCTTCCTGCAAAATTCCACATGAAATAGCGCCAATACATCCAATTTACCTGATAATTGAAAAAGTAGGTCATATTTTCAGTGAAAGACGGTAGCCTCAATCCGTCTTTACCAACACTTGTTTTTTGTTTATCATTTGGATTATAACCAGACCATTGCTTATACGCTTCTACTTTTGCTCCCCAGTCAATGGAACCATCTGATCGCTGTTGCATATCATTGTTCCAATACATTCTGGGAAAAAACATATTTTGCTCATAGGTTGGTTCCGAATTATCCTTTACGGAAGCATTTGATTCAAAATACTTTTCCTCAACACGACCTCCATTTTCAGCTGCATATTTTTTTGCAGCAGCACCGTCCTTAAATGCTTTTAATTCTTTTCTACCTTTTGTTACAACAAATCGTCTTAGATAAAAAGGTGAACGACTTTTCCATTTGCTTCCATCAGCTTCCTTTGAATTCCATGCCGGACCATATAAAATCGGTGCAGAACCGTATTGCTCACGTTTTAAATATGCGTGAAGTGTAACTAAGTTCTCCGGATCATTCTCATCTAAAGGGGTGTTTGCATTAGAACGAATAACGATAACCGCAAAAGACCCATACCCAATCATTAGAAGGATAAAGCCCATCGTCGCATTATAAAGAATTTTTTTGCTATTTTTTCTTGCATATCTAATTGTCCAAATACAAGCGAAAGTAAGCGCCCCGAAAAAGAATATTGTTCCTGAGAAAAATGGTAAACCAAAGGAATTCACAAACATTACTTCTATGCTAGACGCTAATGAAATTGAACCTGGTATAACGCCTTCTTGTATAAATGCAAGTATTACAATGGATAAAATCCCTGTAATTAATATGCCTTTTGGAGATATGGCATCTTTGTACCTAAAGTAAATGACAAAACAGATAGCTGGAACAACCAAGATACCAAGCAAGTGAACACCAATAGCGAGTCCGAGTAAAAACATAATTAGCAACAACCATCGGTCGGTGTATGAATTTACATTCAACTGGGAAAAGGATTTTTCAGCCATCTCCTCATCCCACTTCATAATTGCCCAAAAGATAACAGCTGTGAACAAAGATGACATTGCATAAACCTCACCTTCAACAGCAGAAAACCAAAAAGAGTCTGAAAAAGCATATGCCAAAGACCCAACTATTGCTCCCCCAAAAATAGCAATACTGTCACCCTGAGAGAGTTCTTTAGTTCTGGTTAATGCCATTTTCTTTAGGAATAACGTAATCGTCCAAAACATGAATAAAATAGTGAATGAACTTGAAAGTGCAGAAAGCCTATTGATCCAAACAGCAACACTTTCAGGGTCTGCAAAAAATGAAAACAGTCGTCCCAGTACCATAAATAAAGGTGCACCTGGAGGGTGTCCTACTTCAAGTTTGTATGCTGCGGTAATGTATTCACCACAGTCCCACAAACTCACCGTATCTTCCAATGTTATAAAATAGACGGCTGTAGCAATTAAAAAAACTAACCAGCCCAAATATGTGTTCCAACTTTTATAATTATTCATCATCTCAAAAAAAGATTTAAATTTTAATCTTTGCAGTCAATTATTTTCTGACATGCGAATTTAAAATATATATTCTCGAATTATCAGATTTAACTTAAAAATATTCAATACCGCTTTGTTTAAATAGTAGTTTTTCAAAATTTATTTTCAATGATTTTGTTCCTATTTTGATTTTTGTTCTAAATTTGCAATCCTGTTAGCCATCAATTAATTCTTTACTTAATGGTGAACGAAACTGGCCCATGGTGTAACTGGCAACACGTCTGATTTTGGTTCAGAAGAGTCTAGGTTCGAGCCCTAGTGGGCCAACAAAAAAGAAGTCGAAAGGCTTCTTTTTTTTTTGAAACTTTTTTCATCGAATTCGTATCATATAAAGTTACATTTCAAATTTTGGATCGTAATCTTCCCTGTTAAATTCTAAAACTATAAAGATGAAAAAGTTACTGCTTTCACTATTAATCCTTTGCCATGGAAATTTTGGCTTCTGTCAATTAGAGTCTCTTCCCCTATCAGGTTCATACTCCCTCGTTCATTTTTATGAGCAAAATAAAATTGTAACAACAATGAACATTATACCTCTTGTAGATAATAAATTTGAAATCTCAGGCGATGGTTGGATAGGTGAAGGTGAAATTATAGGAAATTCTGGTTTTTACAACTGGGAATTCATCGATGGTAGAAAGGGTCGTACAAACTTTGTAATCAATGAAAAAGGTCAAATTATCGGCCATGTTTTAGGCGCAATGCCAAATCCAGCTTTATTTGGTTTGGATTGGACTTATTTAGCATTACCAGATAATGGAAATAATCCTAAGGCTTAGATATAATTCCTTATTTTAGAGAAATATTCACAAAAATATTAAAACAAATAACTATGATTAAGATAATCGCCATAATGTCAATTGGACTAATTAGTAGCTGTAGCTTTTTGTATGGTCAAATTAAGTTTTCTAAATTCCCAGGAATGGAGAAAGCTTTGGCTAAAAGCGTATCAGCAAATAAACCAATTTTTGTAGACACCTACACCGATTGGTGCGGATGGTGCAAGCATATGGACAAGGAGATTTTTTCAGATTACGATGTCGCATCCTATTTTAATGAAAATTTCTTGTGTATGAATATTGATGGGGATGCGGAATCCTCCCAATCATTTATATCAAAATATGAAGTGTCCGGATATCCTTGCCTTCTTGTATTAGATTCAGAAGGAAATGTATTAAACAGAAGCGATGGTGCAATCACAGATCTTGCTGAGTTCATTAAATTCGGCGAAATGGCATACTATAAACTTTATCCTGAAACTTCCCCATGGAAAAAAAATGAAGCAATTTATAATGAAGGAAATAGAGATGCAAAGTTCCTGTTGGAGTATGCATTGAGTATGGTTGATGGTGAATATGAACAAACCAATATCGATGCAGTTGTTAATGAATTCTGGACTGTGGCTGATGCTGGAAAGGCCGAAGAATCAGATAAATTTGACATGATAAATAGTTTTCACGATGATTACGATGACGTGAGATTGAATTACTTTATTCAAAAGAAGGCAGAAGTAACCGATTTGTATGGCGAAGAGTTCTTTTACACCAAATTGGTAATGGTAGTTATTTCGAACCTTGAGGATGCGGCAATTAATAACGATGAAGATCTGTATAATCAAACCTTGAAATTTGCTAAAAAACATTTTAAGGATCAAGAGTTAATTCCAATGGATGAGGTGATGGATTATATTACCACAACCTGGGATGAAAGATGATTTTAATTCATCATACAACCCTTGCATTATCAAAGTGTAATTTCAAAAAAATTGTTTTAAATAGCTCAATTCTTTTTGATAAACGATTAACTTAAGAATCTGCTGTTTTTTGATGATCAGTGTCTATCTTTGTACAAATTGACAAAAATGGAAGATAGCACCACCAGTATAGAAGAATTAGGCGAGTTTGGTCTAATTAATCACCTCACCAAATGGGTGAAATTGGCGAATGACACAACGTTAAAAGGTATAGGTGATGACGCGGCTGTTATTGATATTGGTGGTAATGAAGCCATGTTAATTTCTACCGATACGCTCATAGAAGGCATACATTTCAGTTTGATGTATACGCCCTTAAAGCATCTAGGTTATAAAGCGGTAGCTGTGAATGTTTCTGATATTTGCGCCATGAATGCTATTACTGAGCAAATTACTGTTTCATTAGCAGTTTCTAGTAAATTTCCAGTTGAGGCTTTAGAAGAGTTGTATGAAGGAATCCAAGCCGCTTGTAATCAATATAAAATCGATTTGGTTGGTGGTGATACAACCAGTTCGATATCTGGATTGGTATTAACGGTAACTGCAATTGGAAGAGCAAAAAAGGATGCCATTGCATATCGCAATGGTGCTAAAGAATATGATCTTTTGGTAGTTTCAGGTGATTTAGGTGGTGCATATATGGGATTGCAAGTATTGGAACGTGAAAAGGAAGTTTTTAAAGCAAACCCTGCTATTCAACCGGATCTTGATGGGCACGATTATATAATTCAAAGACAACTGAAACCAGATGCACGTCAGGATATTGTTACAATTCTCAAGGAACTGGATGTGAAACCGACCGCTATGATTGATATTTCAGATGGATTGGCATCGGAAATTATTCATTTATGTTCCCAAAGTTCGGTTGGCTGTCACATTTACGATGAAAAAATACCAATAGATGCAAAGACTTCTATGACTGCATTGGATTTTAATTTGGATCCTAGCACCTGCGCTTTAAATGGCGGAGAAGATTATGAACTACTTTTCACAATTGGGCAGAGCGATTTTGATAAAATAAATACCAATCCAAATTTTACAATAATTGGTCACATAACCCATGAAAAAGATGGTGTTTACTATATTGATAAGCAAGGATCAGCGATCGAATTAAAAGCGCAGGGTTGGCGTCATTTTTAAATCAAACAAATCATCAAATTATATTTGAAATAAAGTTCAACAGAATTTCCCTGAGAACTTCCGTTTCTTCAAAATGACTCATATGACCAGAATTTGGAAGCTCAATAAGTTGCAATCCAAATTTGGTTGCATCAGCACGGAGTTGTTCTGTATTGATAATTTTATCATACCTCCCGCAAATGATTAATACATCTTTTTTATGCTCCAAAATTAAGTCAAGGTTATTCTTTCTTTTGCTCATTGCAATAGAGGCATAAGCAATAGCTTCAGGTGCAATGGTGCTCGCTTCGTTTATTAAATCAATTACAATTTGATCTTTCTCCGAATATTTATAAAAAAGTCGAGGGATAGATTGTGAAATAATTAATTTTTTTGCCTCAAATACGAGTGAAGCCATACGTAATCTGTCCTCTTTTTTTGCTACACTGTCTGCTAAATATGTAGAATTGAGAAGAATTAATTTTTGACATGCCCCGAAGCGTTTTTTAATTGAAAGCCCAATGTATCCTCCCATGGAATGACCTATCAAATTAAATTGTACAATTTTCAAATCACTTAATAATTGAATAACCGCATCCGCCATTTTATTGATAGAAGGCTCACCTTTTGGCAACAAATCCAAGGATTTTCCGTGTCCAGATAAATCGATGGTTAAGATGCTAAATGGCCAATCCTCAATTTGTAAAGGCACCCACATCGTTGAAGATTCCAGAAAACCATGCAGAAACACCAAAGGAATTGTACCCTTTACTTCACGAAAAGAATGCGCAAGAGACAATGGATTAAGCATTCATTATGGACTCAATTTCTTCAATTTCAATTGGAATATCAGCCATTAAATTGAAAGGTGCACCATTTTCTTGAACAACCAAATCATCCTCAATTCGAATTCCAATGCCTTCTTCAGGGATATAGATGCCCGGCTCACAAGTAAATACCATCCCTGCTTTAATGGGTTCTGTCCATAATCCGACATCATGGGTATCCAATCCAAGAAAATGGGAGGTGCCATGCATGAAATATTTTTTATACGCAGGCCAATCATTACGCTGATTTTTAATATCATTTTGATCAATCAGTTTAAGGTCCAAAAGTTCTTTTTCCATGAGATTACCAACTTCTTTATGGTATTCAACCATTAGTGTACCTGGAACCAAAAGTTGCTGTGCCGCTTTCTTTACCCTTAATACAGCATTGTAGACTTGTTTTTGTCGCTCAGTATACCTTCCATTGACTGGAATACATCTTGTTAAATCAGATGAATAGTTTGCATATTCTGCCCCAACATCTAGAAGAACTACATCTCCGGATTGACATTGTTTGTTATTTTCAATGTAATGTAAAACGCAAGCATTTTTTCCGGAAGCTATTATCGGAGTATAAGCGAAACCTTTAGACCTGTTGCGAATAAATTCATGAATAAATTCAGCCTCAATTTCGTACTCCCAGACTCCAGGTTTTAAAAATTGAAGAACCCGTTTGAACCCTGCTTCTGTTATTTTACATGCTTTTTGCAAAAGATCGATTTCAACCTTATTCTTAAGTGATCTTAATCGATGCATAATTGGTGCGCTTTTCTTGTAGATGTGAGCTGGATAATCAATTTTGACCTGCTTAATAAACCTGTCTTCCCTCGTTTCTACGACGGTATTGGCTCTCAAATGTTCATTCGTATTCAGGTATATAATTCCTGCTTCAGCCATCAGTTGTTTGAAAATGGTATCAAATTGATTTAACCAATAAACTGTTCTGACACCGGTATTTTCGAAAGCTTGTTCCTTTGTCAATTTTTCTCCTTCCCAAATAGCAATCAGTTCGCTGGTCTCCTTCAGGAATAAAACTTCCCGATGATTTTCATTAGAACAACCTGGAAAAATGACCAATATACTTTCTTCTTGATCTACCCCTGACAAATAAAAAATATCACGATGTTGCTGAAATGGTATCGTACTGTCTGCACTTATCGGATAAATATCATTGGAATTAAATACAGCCAAGGCATCTTTTTCTAAGTACTTTGCGAATGCTTGCCTGTTTGCTATAAATAAGTTTCTATCAATAGGATCGTATTTCATAGTTCATGTGATTTTACAATTTGTGAAAATAAGTAAATTCAGTAAATGCGTTTTTTTTCTTTAAAAAATAATACATCGTAAATTGTTTACGATCATATTAACAAATATTTGTAAACAAAATAATAAATATGGAAGCAAGTATTGTATTAAATGAAGTAATGATTCTTAAAGGCGGCCACGAAATCGTAATTACGGGAATTAAAGTTCAAGATCATTTCACTTATCAAATGAGTTGGTACGTCGAAAATACTCAATTGAATAAAATTTTGAATTATTTGCAGGGCAAAAATTATGAAATTGAAGTAGCTAGTTTCTTTAAAAGCAGTATCGATGAAAACGGTAAAAATGTTTTGTATTTGGACGCTCAAAATTTAAACTTAAGACAGGTACCATACACCATGATTTTGGAAGAAACAAAGCACTTAGCTATTCGCGCGTAACAATGTTTCTACTTTGAGCCAACCTTTGTTTTGTTTTTTTCGTATATTCGTTCGAAAATTGTCATTTCTTAAGCCAAATTTAAGACTATATGAAACGAGTTAACGTCTTTTTGCCGATTCTTGCTATCGCTGTATTTCTTTTAAATTCTTGTATAGAACATGAAGTTGTACCCCCTCCAATACCTCAAGTTGAATTGGACTGTTATTTTGATGGATTAATTAGCAATGTACCGCTTACGCTAACTCAAAATGTAGGTGGTGTAACCGGAAGTGCTGCAAAAGCTCAAAATTTAATGCCTCCTCCAACGTTTTCAAGTGAACGTTATTTCTTTACTATGTCAAGCACACAGACCCCGCGTTCGATAACGATAGGATTAGGAAGCGTATATTGGGATGGTGCAGTTGAAACACAACCAACAGTAAGTCAGTTTAACAACTTTCATAAAAATACTTTGACACCAAACTTTTCGAATGGTGCGATGAGCGGATTTGAGGTTAAATATGTTGATGTTTTAGGAAATGTTTGGTTGTCAGATGAGTTCTCAACAAACTTTCAAGATGTTACCTTTTCAAACGTAAGTCAAGAGGCTGATGCCTCTGGTGAATATTCACTTTTCCATTGCACTTTTGATTGTTATGTATACAGAACAGACCCTGTTACGCTTGTAGTGGATTCCATGAGAATTCAGTGTACTGATTTTCAAGGTTGGTTCAAAAGATAAGATTTTGTTGAATAGGGCGTGATTCCGCTCTTGATGATGACTCATTCTTTAAAAATAGCGATAATAGGTGATTACAATTTCACCTTTAACTCCCACCAAGCTACCAATTTGGCTTTAGATCATTCAAGCCGTTTTTTAGAGGTTGATATAAGTTACTATTGGATTAAAACAAATGAATCCGCTGTTCATAGAACTAATTATTTCAGTCAATTTGATGGCGTTTGGGTTGCGCCTGGGCCTTACCAAAATGCATTTTTTCTGGCAGGAATTGTAAAGCAGCTAACTTCCCTTGAAATACCTGTACTTATGACAGGAGATTGTTTTAAGAATTTCATTGAGATGCTTATTAATTCATACCAATTGAATCCAAATTCTGAAAAGTTGATTTCTGATAATTTGGTTGAAGGTTCACATTTTGACCAGATAGAAATTGTTCCGCATTCCAGCGCATTTATCCAGCTTTATGAGAATCATAGTCCGATTGAACTGTCCTCTTCACGATACAGCTTGTACCCGCAACTAATTGATGCGTTATCTGAATTCTTGATAGATATAGAAGCATACAATCAATTCGAAGAGCCTGAAATAATAAGTTTAAAAAATCATACATTTTTTGTGTCTTGTGGTTTTTGCCCGCAAATTTCGTCAACGAGAGAATTACCCCATCCAATGATCTATACATTCTTAAAAGCCGTTATCGGAAACGTTGAGCAATCCAAAACTGCCTGATCTCATTTATTTTCGTTTTCATAAAAGGAATCTATCCCATTCGGCGAATTTTCAGCCGCCAATACCGCCAATTGATCACATCTTTCATTTTCAGGATGACCATTATGACCTTTAATCCAATGCCACCTTATTTTGAAATTTTGCTCAATAGCCAAAAAATTAGACCATAAATCTGGATTTTTCTTTCCTTTAAAATTTTTCTTCTGCCATTCTCTTGCCCAACCTTTAGTTACGGAATCAATAACATACTTTGAATCAGAATACACTTCAACAGGAAATTTTTCAGTTTTCAAATTTTGCAATGCGATAATAACTGCCATCAATTCCATTCTGTTGTTGGTAGTGTGTCTGAAACCTTCACTAAATTCCTTTACATGATTTCCAAATTTCATCACAATACCATATCCACCCGGACCAGGGTTTCCCTTTGCCGCACCATCCGTAAAAATTCTAACAACACCCATTTTAACGAAGTTATAAATACTTTCTGACAATTGACTTACGAAACCAACATCATGTAGGGTCTCAGTCATTTTAATATATTAGGAATTCAATAATAACCCAATTTTATTTTCGATTAATAAATGTTTTTAAAACACCAAATGATATTTTAAATAGACATAAAACAATATTGTAGCTTCTTAAAAATTATATACAAAACAATATATTTCATTGATCATAAATATTTGTTTCCGAATCAAATGTTGCATTAATATATTTACCATGGTATAGAAAAGAAATGTTTCTTTCATTAGAAACAATTAGTCTTTTTCAGTGAATAGTGGTTAGGTTAGGTTTAACATGAAAAGCGGCTCCGGTCGCTTTTCGTGTTTTTTATATTTGACATCAATCATCACTAAACTTTGGTTTTCAACTGTTACTTAGGTTAACAATAACATTGTATTTGTAGGATAAACATATCTCATATTTAAAACTGTACAAAAAAATAATAGAAATAAAAAAATGCAAGATAAACCGTGGACAAAATACTGGATAAAGAAATTTCAGATGGACGTCAATTTTGGCAATAAAAGATTGAAAAGACTGGAAAATGGTTACCCGACTTTCGAAATTGACGACAATCTCATTGATACAGTTGACCTTAAAAGTTTTATTACTGATGAAGAAGACAGGATTCCATTATTTATTGCAAGCCAATTTGGAATTCATCCATCCATTAAAAGCATACCAGATTTTTTTAATGGACCCAAAATGATAGCTGTATTAAGCAAGTCTTTATTATCAGGAAATGTGCATGGCTTGAGCATTCATCTAATTCAGGAAAACGACAAAGCGTCTAAATCTAATGTCATCGCTAAATTTTTGAATTGACTTGAAATAACAGAAATAATGAATCTCTTCTAAAACAAAAAATCCCAAGTTTTCACTCGGGATTTTTTTTGTGGTACCTCCAGGAATCGAACCAGGGACACAAGGATTTTCAGTCCTTTGCTCTACCAACTGAGCTAAGGTACCAGCCGTTATTGGACGACAAAGATAATAACTTAATCCTTTCCTAAAAAAAAGTTCTTCATTTTTTTTAAGAAATGTAAATGTATCTTTGTTTCTATGGCACAAAATGTACAATTCCTTGCAATTGATTGCGGCAATACATTGATAAAAATTGGGTTGTTTCTGGATGGAGCAATCAGTGAGGTATTCCGTTTTCTTCCAAATGAAATTGATGAAATAAAAAAGCTTGTGGAATTATATCCCCTTGCCTCTTCTGCGATGGTTTCTGTAGCAAAACCTGAAATTACTTCACGAATTCTTGAAACATTTCCTAAAACCTTAACGGTTTCTTGTGCTTCAGTTGTTCCTTTCAATATGTGTTACGAAACACCCGGTTCTTTAGGTTTGGATCGTTTGTGCAATGCCGCAGCACTTTCAAAAAAACCTACGAATGGATACAAAGTGGCTATCGATATAGGTACCTGCGTGAAATTTGATGTATTAGACAACCAAAACAACTATTTGGGTGGATCGATTAGTCCTGGTATTGCACTCAGATACAAATCATTAAATGATTATACTGCTAATTTACCTTTATTAAAAGCAAAAGATACACTATCCTTAATAGGAAAGAACACAATAGCATGCATGCGGTCTGGAGTTATCAATGGAATCCAAGCTGAAATAGACCAGTTTATTGCCAAATATGAGAAAGGATACCATGGCTTAACCTTTTTTGTGACCGGGGGTGATGCAAACAGTTTTGATTTCGCCGGAAAAAATAACATCTTTGTGGACGAAAATTTGACCCTTAAAGGGTTGGAAATAATATATTCGCTCAATGTATAGCAAGTTTTTATTGATTTTTACCTTGATACTTTCGGTTTACGGAAGATCACAACAGACCTCCAATTCTCCTTTTACAGCCTATGGTTTGGGCGAAAAAGGAAACGATATGCTTGCTTCTTTTACAGGTATAGGAACTTGCGGTCTGACGTATTTCGATTCCACAGTTTTCAACCCGCACAATCCAGCAACCTATAATACCCTGGGTCAAGGTCAGCCGCTTTTTACTATAGGTCTGAATACACAAATCAATCAATACACACTAGGAAATAAGTCTTCTTATAGAACTACAGCCTATCCAGATCCCTTTGCCTTAGCTTTTACTTTAAAAAAGCATTTCGGATTAGCTTTTGGTTTGCGCCCTTTTACAGAAAAAGGATATGAAATTGTGGATACAACAGTGGTTGGTTCAGATTCTATAGAGTACCGTTATTTAGGAAAAGGTAATATCAATCGTTTTTTTATTGGATTGAGCAGTAACATATTGAAATTAGAAAATACTGTTTTATCTGTTGGTGCAAATTTGGGTTATCTTTTCGGTACCACAAATAATGAACGTAACAGCAGACTGCTTGACAATACTCCTTTAGATGGTGGGGTGTCATGGAACACATTAAAAGTCAGTTCACTGCATTATGAATTTGGAACATATTTCAAACAAACTTTTTTAACTAACCATCACCTAACCTTGGCAGCAGTAATTGAGCCAATGCAAAAAATAAATGCAACAAATGACGCCTACCTTTTCTATGGCATTATTGGAGACCCTGAACAATATGATACATTAGGACAAAATACAGGAGTTAAAGGAAATATTAGGATGCCCGCAACAGTTCAATTCGGTCTCGGTTATACTTTTTGGTTTAATGATAAAAAATCAAATAACAATTTTAGAAATTCAGAAATTGCCTTTCACACAAATTATTCAAGAACAGACTGGACTAATTTTGAAAGTAGTTTCGAAAACAGTCCTTTCAGTTTATTATCAACAAAAATTGCAATTGGTCTTCAATATACACCAGAAAGAGAATATTTAGAGAATGCTGTTTCCTCGAAATTTTATGAAAAAATGCACTATCGCGCTGGACTTTATCAGAACCTTTTGCCCTATTCCATTTCAAACGTACAACTAAAGGATGAAGGGATAACACTTGGTATAGGCTTGCCAATCATCACCCAGAACACTTTGTCAACAATTAATTTCGGGTTGTCTTTGGGTCAACGCACTTCTGGAGCAGAAACTGGTCTAAATGAAAAATATCTTGGTATACAATTGGGCATTAGCATAGCACCATCAGCTTATGAAAGGTGGTTTAGAAAGTTGAAGTTGGATTAATTCTCTGCCACGTTTATCTATATGAGTGCTAAAATCTCAAGAAAATCAATCGCATTTTTAGGTAGCTTGTCTCTTTTTGTACTTTTTTCGGCTTGTGTAAATGATTTAGAAACTATTCAGAAAATAACGTACGACTCAAAATCACCTGATGAAGTAAC